>CAMBPS010000073.1 GCA_945869675.1 Prosthecobacter debontii
CGGCACCAGGTTTTAGATCATCCAAAATGCCACGAGCGAAAAGCGTGGTTACGGCATCACCGCAATCGATTTCCAAACGTTGCACGCCATCTGATGCAGCACTTTGCACATTAAGTAACAAGCCCTGAACACTCACCAACAAACCATCACAGCCTGGCAGTAGCGGTTTTTGACGTCCGCGCATCTTTTCAAAATCCGACTTGATCAAAGACAACCTAATCGGCACAGAATCAGGTATTACACCTGTGCCAAGCTTGCGAATCAAAGCGCCACTAAGCCCAGCAACATCGCGACCTGTATCAATAAATCCAGTGGCTTCGATCTGGTCACCAAGCGTGAGATTTTCTGCATTAACCGTCTCAACACGAACAGCCCGCGAACCTGATTGCACGAATAAGAATTTCCCTGCTTCGCTGTAAGTCACCACACCTTCGATACACCGACGATGCAAAGGCCTTCCCTGTGGAGAGAATGCGTCCAAAGCATCTAGAGGAACCTTTTGAACTGCAAAGGGATTATCAGGAGCTTGCTTTAGAATGACTACATCTTCCTCGCGGCTGATGATGAGACGTGGACAGACAAACTCCGATCGCCAGTTCCGCGATACCGCAGCAACACCATTCATACGCACTTCAGCATCCAAAAGACGTGCAGGCTCAAAAGCAGCCGTCTTGGGTAGCCGTACCAAAAAGTGCCCCAAGCCTGTTTCTACCTTTAAGAGCCATCTCCGTCCCACTTCGTCGGCAATACTCTGCACAACACCAGATACCTGCACTCGCTTCAAATCGGCCGCACCATTTAGGAGCGTTGATAATGCGACCTCCGTTGCTTGAGGAAGTTCTTGGTGACATAGAATCCTCAAAGAAGAAGGCAAAATCACAGGAGCAAAAGCACCTTCATCCAATACGCCATCCATTTCGATCTCAGTACCTTCTTTGAGTGACAGCAATAAACTCTTCGATTGCTGCCAGATTCGTTCTCGCAGCGCTTGTTCCACTGAGACCCAGATACCACCGCTAGCATCTTCCATGCAGAACGATGACAGCGCTTGCTGATTGTTTTCCACTCTCTTTTTACCTGCTGGTGCCAATCCTTCTCCAATCACTGAAACGACACCGCGAACACGAACAGAAGGTCTCTTCGCCGCATCTAGACGAGGTGTGGACAATAAAGCATAAATTTGAGAACACTTTACTTCCGCAGCCCGAACACTCATCGCAATGCTGCAAGCAATAAGGATCAGAAGGCTAGGATGAATCTTCATGAATTCAGGATATAGATCGAAGGTCTTGGGCTACAGCAGAGCATGAATCTTTACACGGAGCCTCCGACAAGATCAAAAACACCAAAAGAAGAAGGCACGTGGAAGTCAGGTTTATCTGTATGCGGATTGACCCAGGGCATCCAACCCGCGTGAACGCTACCTTCGGCATTGCGAGAGAATTCCGCTCGATAGACACCCACGCTAAAATCTCGTGCATGAGGTTTTAGAACATTCAGCTCAATTAGGGTGCTGAGTGGGATGAATCCGCTGACAGTGTAATGATCACCTTGGATCTGGGCTTCCAAATGAAGCCCTAGGCAGCTCCAATTCCAATCAATCTCGCGATAAAATTTAGCCTTATAAGCCAAAGCATCTCCACGAGGAGTCATCTCAAGACAGTAGTAAGGATTGAGGCTCAGGTCTGGGGCAAAGAAGATCTCGACCCGATCAGAACCCAACGCACGATCTTTGACGGTTGCACCACCTGCCAAGACGAGATCATTGTCATGGCAATCAAAGCGAAAATGAAGATCCTGTTGATTCCAAAGAGCACGAAACTCCGTTTTAGGTGTCGACCTATTTTCCCAAGCAAAGGTAAAATCCGTCATAACCTCGGCCATTGACCAGATGGGCTTGGACTCGCTGCAATGATGAACCTGATAATGCTTCATTTCGCAGGATGGCAGAGAAAGAGATAATTATCAAAGACTCTCCATGCTCATCTACACAAGCCTCGAAGTCCCCATCTCACTGAGGCAACTCAGGCTTAACTGAAGCACCACTGGTCAGGTCTTTGGGGTACACCGCTTGTTGCAGTTCTAGCTCTACGATGAGGCTTTTCATCAGACGCTTGAGTTCTTCAGGCTTGGAGGTAGCCAAATCATTTTGCTCAAACGGATCCTCTTTGAGATGAAAGAGCTGATAATGACTACCACCAGAGACCTCCGTCGGGAAGTAGTGATAAATCACCTTCCATTCGCCATCGCGATAGCTGGTCCAATACGAGGTCCGATGAGGTGAGTGCGGGTAATGCATCAATAAGGATTCTTTTCGAGAAGCATCTGGTTGGGCGGTGAAAAGACTCTCAAGATTCTTTCCATCCACAAGGTGTGTAGCAGGTGCTTCTTCACCAACCAAATCTAAGATGGTGGGAAACATATCATACACTGCGGCTTGTTGGCTTTGAATCAAACCAGAGGCAATGGGCAGGCGTTTTTGATTGGCATTACCTGAGTCAGGCTTAGCCCAAGCCGCAATGAAGGGGACACGCATGCCGCCTTCATAATGCGAGCCTTTTTTGCCACGAAGAGGAGCCGCACAAGCCACGGCGTGCTCGTTTCCGAGTGGAGCATCACTGCCATTATCGCCCAGAAAAAAGACCAGCGTGTTGTCAGCCACACCAAGCGCATCCAGGTGGTCCAGCATGTCCCCCAAGGATTTGTCCATGCCTTCCACAAGCGTGGCAAAGTTCTGCGCCTGCTGGGATTGACCACTCTTGGAGTAGTGTTCTGCAAAACGTGGATCTGACTGGTGCGGACTATGAACCGCATATTGAGCAAAGTAGAGGAAGAACGGTTTATCTGACTTCACGGCATCGCTGAGATGCGCTTTGGCTTCCAGTGTTAAAGCTTCCGTTAAAAAGATGTCCTGACCATGGTATTTCTCTAAACCTAAAACGGCCGCCCCTGCATTCTTTGCTTTCTTGCCTTTGCCCTTACCCGCCTCAGGCAGACCGCCAAAGTTTTTGGTTCCATAGTAGCTTCCAGGAGCGCCAATCGATCCACCGGCGACATTGATATCAAAACCAATCGTTTGTGGATTAGCCGCCTCAAAGGCACGTGGGGCGAAATGGCCTTTGCCTACATGAATCGTGCGATAGCCTTTGGCCTGCAATAGACTTGGCAATGTGATATCCCCCTTTGTTAGACCTTGCCAGTTCCACTCAGCAGGACCTTGAGGTCCTCCATTGTTGTTGTCTGGATTGATCCAATTCGTCGTTCGATGACGTGCCGCATTTTGACCAGTCATGATGGAAATACGAGTCGGAGAACACACACTCATCGCACAGAAATTATTGAACCGAATACCACGAGCAGCCAGACGTTCCATTTGAGGTGTTCGATAATAATCGTTCAGCGGATAGCGTTTGGCCTTGCCATGAGAATCCGTAAGGAAGGGTAATGAGGTATCCATCACTCCCATGTCATCCACAAGCATGATGATGATATTGGGCTGGGATGCCGCAGAAGCGATTGTAGATAGACCAAGGAGAAGAAATAAAGTGAGTGATTTCATAGACTAAAGGTAATCAGGTTTATTCAGGAATGGCATCGCCGCGTTTCACAGGCTTCCCTTCCCAGATGGCTTCATCGGTTTTAGCGTCATACGTGAGGACACGGCTGGCACTATTTGGCGCAGGAGGAAGATCCACCTTAGGTAACCATTTTTGATGATCGGCGATGATGGTCGCATACTCGGAATTGCCTGCTAGATTGTGCCATTCGTTGGGATCCTGCTGCATGTCATAGAGTTCTTCAGAACCATCCGCGTAATGAATGTAGCGCCAGCGTTCGCTACGGATACCATGGTTGCCTTGGTTATGTGTTGTGATGGCAGGACGCTCCTTCTTTGACGAGGCGTTTTTGAGTTGTGGTAAAAGGCTGATTCCCTCCAAATCATTGCGCATTGGAAGTCCAGCCAAGTCAATGAGAGTAGGATAGATATCCATAAGCTCGGCAGGCTGAGTGCAACGTTGGCTAGGCTTGATGCCGGGTCCGGCAAAGATCAGTGGCACCTTAGTGCCGCGATCCCAGAGTGTGTTTTTACCGGTGATGCCCTTTTCGCCGAGATGCCAACCATGATCCCCCCAAAGAACGATGATGGTATTGTCAGCGATCCCAGCTTCATCCAGAGCGGTCATCAATCGACCAATCTGAGCATCGACAAAACTCGTGCAGGCGAGGTAACTACGCACCAGGTTGCGCCATTGGTTGTTTTCCTTGACCCACTTCAGACGTGGCTCTGGCAGCCTCCAATGCAGATTCCAGGAAAAGCGCGGGGTGTCGTCTCGATCTGTTTCAAGAACCTTTGGCAGAACGCTGTCGTCATCAGGATACAGATCGAACCACTTTTGCGTGGCATAGCATGGGACATGCGGCAGAAAGAACCCAGCAGCGAGAAAGAAAGGCTTATCTCTCCGAGCAGCTTTAATCTGGTCTACTGTCCAACTAGCGACCTGATAATCACCTTTCCCCGTGTCATCATTGTCAAGAGGCCACACACCCCAGTCCATCAATGGATTGTTGCCCATTGGAGTCGCAGGGATGAGCTTCTGGGGCGGTTTGCTGCCAACACCGCCATAAGGAGCAGTGACTTGAAATTCTGGTTTATGAGCTTCTTTAGCAGGACCTTTACCTTTTCCCTTCCCTGCCCCACTGCCAGTGCCACCATGATAAATTTTACCCGTTGCTGCGGTGCTGTAACCATGGTTGGCAAAGTGTTGCGGTAAAGCCACACGATCTTTCAATGCGGACACGGTGCGAAACCAAGGTGATAGACCATATATCCCTGTCGAAGAGGGTCTCAAACCAAGAAGAAGACTCGTCCGGGAGGGATTGCATAACGGAGCATTGCAGTGGGCATTCAAAAAGGTCGTGCCACGTGATGCAAGTTTATCCAAATGAGGCGTCTTCGCCATCGGATGACCGCCCATGTGCCCGATCCAATCGTTTTGATCATCAATGGCAATGAAAAGGATGTTAGGTTTATCAGCCCCTAGGAGTGGCAGACTGAAGAGTGTGAACAAAATAAAGAGTGATTTCATCAGATTCAAAAACAAAGGTAACAATGGATTAAGGCAAAAGGGTTAATGTCAGACGACGAACATCCATGACAGATTGACCTGGAATCTCGATAGCCTGTAAGGTTAATGGGCCGCGACCTGATGTTAGCGATATCTCACCAAGTCTCATGGTGTGGAAATCCTTCATTTGGCTTTCACCATCAGGACGGGGCAGTGTGTCCTGATTTGTGTTTAGGGGTGGATCCCATCCGGGCTCGACTTTGGCCTGTAGTTTGGCGTCTAGGAAGTTCAACTCAATGATGGATCCAGCATCCGACAACTTGCAGGTGTAATCGACGCTCACCTCATATCGACCAGCCGTCTGCACTTCAAGCAACCAGACCATGCGATCGTCCTTGTTTGTCCAGTTCACAAAATAAGAACAATTGGGTGCACCACTGCTGCGTTTCACTTGCCCGCGAGGCTCTCCATCACGTGCAGGCAGCATCGTGATAGGAAACTCAGGATAACCCACAGGAATCGGTCGCTGATCGACAGCATTCCCCTGCCCCTTCTTTTTGTCACCCTTAGGCTTCCCTTCCAAACGATCACCTAGCACGTCCGATCTCCAGGCTTTGACAGCCTTCGTCAATTCTGCAACCAAAGCAGGCGCTTGATCATTGATCGCTTGGCTTTGTCCGGGATCAGCCACCATGTCATAAAGCTGGCCAGCATGATCTAGACGATGGGTTTGGGTGCGAACACTCACGGCACCGCCCCAAGTGGAGAAGATCATGCGCTCAGGCCACTCAGTCTTGTTTTTGAAAAGTAGCGGACTAAGATCACGTCCATCCAAAGTTTTATCACCGACGCGTTTGATTCCCGCCAAAGAGATGAGTGTTGGCATCAAATCAATGGCACCTGCAATTTGGGTCATGGTATGACCGGCTGGCAGTTGAGCTGGCCAGCGCAGGTAACAGACCGAACGAACACCCCCTTCATCTGTGGTCGCCTTCTTACCTTTCATGCCGCCTGTCCAGCGCATGCTGTTTGGACCATTGTCAGAGAAATAGACGATGATGGTGTTTTCATTCAATCCGTGGTCCTTGAGCTTTGCCAGCACACGACCAACGTTCATATCCTGATTCTCGATCATGGAAAGCGCACATCGAGTTTCATCCAGAACTTCTTTTTCAGGATCAGAACCTCTGAGCTGAATCGATTTATCTTTAAATCGCGCCCAATTCTCAGGAGGCGATGCCCAGGGCGAGTGCGGCGTGGTGAATGGTATGTAGCAGACGAAAGGTTTATCTTTGTTCTTCTCAATGAAGTTGAGAGCACGGTCAGTGCAAACGTCAACAATATAGCCTTGGGTTCGGATCATGCGACCATTCTCCTCAAGAGGCGCATCAAAGTATTCCCCCCAATGCCCTGAACTGTGACCAAAATATTCATTAAAACCACGAGCCATTGGATGATACGGCCACTGACTTCCGTTATGCCATTTCCCAAAAGCTCCTGTCCTATATCCAGCTGCTTTAAAGGCGTCGGCAATGGTTTTTTCGTCTAAATTTAAACGTTCTTGTCCAGTCGATACTCCGCGCACACCTCCGCGGGGATAATAGCGTCCCGTGAGAAATTCAGCCCGAGTTGGAGAGCAAACGGGACACACATAAAAGCGATCCAGCGAAACGCCACCTTTCGCAATGGAGTCGATATTTGGCGTGCTCACCTGGGTATTGCCCGAATGACTGTAATCCCCCCAACCGGCATCATCGGCAAGGAAAATAACAACGTTGGGAGGGGCTGAGCATAAGGGCCCGCTCAGCAAGCCCAAGATAAGTATAACCAATGGAATGGATTGAAACGGAAGATTCATGGTTGTTGAATGGGTTCTTTCTCGATGTCAGTCGGATTGATCCAGCCTGCCTTGGGCATTTTGCCGAGCAAATAATTATCGTAGAAACCTTTGTTGTTGGTCGCTGGGTATTCATCAAAGATTTTACCGTTACCACTCATGCGGGGATCACCTTGGCTGGCAAGCTCTGCTTCCATGCGTGTCCGAAGATCCTGAATACGCTGCTCATGCACCGACTCGCCAGCTAAGTTATGCGTGCAGCTAGCATCGACACTGCGGTCATAGAATTCCTCCCCAGGTCTCATGCCAAAGCAAAGCTGCCAAAACTTATTCGCTCGATCATGACGCCCCATTTCCAGAATGAGTGTCTTAGATGGACTTGAATCGGTGTCAGTGTATCCCGTCTCAGGGTTGCCTGCGGGCCAGCGTGTGGGTTCGTAGTTTTTTAAATACAGATGGGTGTCCGTCACAATCCCGCGAATCGGATAGCCCCAGTCATTCGGTCGACCGACGTCGGTGCGCTCTTTACCAATGAGCGTATGATCACGCTCAGCAATCACGCGACCTGATTTCCCACTCTCCAAAATGTGCCGCCAGGTCTTACCCGTGATCGCCATCATGCCGCTGTCTTTTTCAGAAATGCCTGCATAATCGAGGATCGTCGCCGCAAGATCCGTAAAATTGACAAAGTCGTCGATGACACGACCAGCTTTGTTCACACCACCTGGAAAGCGAACGGCCAAAGGCACATGATTGGAGTCCTCATAAGCGTAGCCCTTGCTTCTTGGAAACGGCATGCCGTGATCGGCAGTGACAATGATGAGCGTATTGTCAAGCTGCCCACGCTTTTCCAACTCCGCAATCATCAGAGCCAAATGACGGTCGGTATGCTCAACTTCAAAGGCATAATCGAGGAGGTCGTTGCGAACAATTTTATCATCAGGCAGGTAATCTGGAACCTTGGTGATATCGCTGAGTTTCTTACCACCTTTTTTCACCCCCGATCCATATTCATAACCACGATGAGGTTCGGTGCTACCATACCAAAAGCACCATGGACCGTCCTTGGGTGATTCATCAAGGAAGTCGTTAAAATTCGCCGCATAATCAATCTTGCCCATTTCTGAAGTAGGAGCCGGGGCCTTCCTTTTGTCGTAAGCTTTGCCTGTGATTTTCCTGAGCTTTCCACTCGCATCCTTGGCAATACCAGGTCCCCAACCTTTTCCAGTAATGCCCATGTGCCAGCCTTTTTCAGTCAGCACCTCCGGCCAACTCTTGAGCTTGGCTGGAAAGTAGGCCATGTGATTGCCTGCTTCTTCATTCTGCCAGGCATGCCGCCCAGTGAGCACGATGGCTCGGGAGGGAGCACACTTGGCTACAGGGGTGTAGGCATGGGTGAAAAGTAAGCCTTCTTTGGCAATACGATCAAAGGCGGGCGTCTTCACCCATGGCGTACCGTAGGCTCCAGCATGCGCCCCCCAGTCATCAGCAATGGCAAAAAGAATGTTAGGCTTCTGAGGAACTGCTGCCAAGTTGAGCTGCGCAAGAGCTAGGAGTAAAATCAATGGTTTCATCAGAAAGGAAAAAGAGTTCATTTGGAATCGCTAGTCACACCGGGAATCGTGAGAGGAAATTGAGCATTGGTACTCACTTCTTGGCGGAGCAAAGCCTCAGCCTTCGTGATCAATGCAAGATGTTCACGAGCAATGTCTTTTATTTCGCCACGATCCTTGGCCAAATCATAAACTTCCCAGGGACCCGGATTCTTCGTCTTCAAGTTTTGGCGAACCAATTTAAAATCACCCAACCTGACAGCCACCTGACCTCCATACTCGGGAAAGATCCAAAGCATGGGCTTGCCACGCGGTTTTTCACTGGAAGGATCGGTGAGTAATGACCATAAACTTTCGCCATCCAATCCTTCAGGCTTCGGAAGAGATGCTGCGTCACAGAGTGTCGGAAACCAATCCGCAAAGTAGCTTGGAGCATCACTCACTGATCCGCTCGCAATGCGACCCGGCAGACGAGCGATCATCGGCACGCGGATACCACCTTCATAGACACTGCCTTTGTAACCGCGCAGATCAGCCGTGCTGTTAAAGAACTTCGGATCAGCCCCACCAATGTGGAAATGTGTACCTTTAGGTCCTTCATGCGTCGCTCCATTATCGCTCGTGAAAATGACCAAGGTGTGATCCGCCACACCTGCTTTCTCCAGAGCGGACATCACCCGCCCCACATAACCATCCAGATCAGAAATCATGGCCGCATAGCCCGCATGAGGCCGAGGATGCGGAAGATAACCACTTTCGCCACGATAAACTTCTGAGTCCCAATCCGCAGGAAATTTTTCCACCGATTCACGCGGCGGATGCATAGCCACATGGGGCTCAATAAACGGCAGATACAGAAAAAACGGTCCACCGGATTTTTCCGCAATAAACTTTTCCGCCTCAGCCACCATCAGTTTTGGCGCATACACCTCACCAATCCAATCTTCGAGATTCACCTCGCCTTCGGGTTGTTTAGCAGCGCCAGGAATAGGCTTAGCGTTGAGTGTTACCTTTTCGGCATTCCGCCACAGGTGGGCAGGATAAAAGCTGTGAGCCAATGACTGGCAATTGTAACCAAAGAATAAATCAAACCCCTTCAGAGCAGGCTCACCAGAACTACCCACCGGCCCCAAGCCCCACTTTCCCATGGCTCCAGTCTTGTAACCCGCTTTTTGAAACAATTGGGCGATCGTGACGGCCTGCTCAGTGAGTGGAAACTGACCTTTATCAAACTGCGGGAATTTTTTCTTGGCCTGAAGATTGCCTCGAATCTCTGCATGTCCCAGATGCTTGCCCGTCATCAAAACACAGCGAGAAGGCGCGCAAACCGGAGCTCCACTGTAATGCTGAGTAAAACGGGCTCCCTGTTTGGCTAACAAATCCAGATTGGGCGTCGGAATCTTCTTCTGACCATAACACCCTAGATCAGCCCACCCCAAGTCATCGGCAATGATGAAGACGACGTTAAGCTTTGTTTCGGCAGCAAGCTCGAAGGCAAGCGACCAAAAACAAAAAGCAAAAATAAGAACTTGTTTCATGGGGGATGAGCCAACGATCACGCAGGCACAAATCTTCCTCAAAAAGCATTCAGCCTTATGCCCTCGTGGGACGACCATTCGAGACGTTCTCATTCGTAAAGATGAGACTTCATTGTGGCGGCCATGATTTCACTTCTAGTAATCTGCGCCAGTCAGGCTCTCCAAAGTCGATTTTTGCCAGTCGCGAAGTTCAAGTTTGAGTCTTTCGGCAGTGGATGGTTGTTGATCGATAAGATTAGTTTTTTCAGCGGGATCAGACTTCAGATCAAAGAGCTCATGCTTGGATTCGCCTTTTTTGCTATCGTGAATGACGAGCTTGAAAGAGCCATCAATGATGGCCCGTGGGCCAAAATAATCAGTCTCAGTGATGCTGGCATGATGAAAGTTGGTGAAGTCGCGGGTGGCTTTCCCCGCCGATTTTTTCGCGAGTGGAGTGGTGCCTTCTTGCAGCTCTGGATCGATGTAGGGCTTCGATTGATCGACATTGCGGAAACCGTATTCCCAAAAGTAGAGAGGCTTAGGGCGATCCATCATTTTACCATCGAGCAATGGGCTGAGATCCACACCATCCATAGGCCTTGATGGAAGAGCTTGACCCGTGATGGCACAAAGAGTGGGCAGCAGGTCACTCGTGGTGGCACGGACGTTAGTGGTTCGCTGTTGCGGGATGCGCGCTGGCCATTCCATGAGGCCGGGGACCAGGATGCCACCTTCATACATCTGACCTTTCACGCCGCGATGAGGGAACCCGAGCGCGGCATCGGGTGAGGTGCCATTGTCACCGCAGTAAAAAACGAGCGTGTTGTCGCGCAGACCTGCAGCGGCCAAATGCTGGCGCAGCCTGCCGATGGCACGGTCCATGGCGGTGATTTCAGCATAACGCTCGCGCAGGACTTCACCTTGAGACCTCGTGGTCGGCCCACCGGTTTCGTTTGAGGTTAGTTTGACCTTCTTGGTATATTTCGCAGGCAGATCATCATACTGCGCGAGATCTGCTGGCAGGCCACTGTAGGGCTCATGCGGAGACCCGAACCAAACGATGGTGAAAAATGGCTGATCGGCTTTTTGAGCACGGTCGATGAAGCGTATGGCTTCACGAATCAGGATCTCCGAGCTTTCACCCTGAAAGACTTCCGGTGGACCGCCATTGCGGGAAAGCGATGGATTCAGCTCAAAGAAATTGTCATGCGAGAGGCATTCGTGAAAGCCCATTGATAGCGGGCTTACAGGAGACTCTTTTTTCACTGCACCGACATGCCATTTACCGAAGTGACTGCATTGATAACCTGCTTTGGCAAGAATGTGCGCACTGGTTCTCTCTTCGGGCCGAAATGACCAACCCGGCGCAAACGTGCCCATGCGGTTTGGATGTCGCCCCGTGAGAAAACTCGCCCGCGTTGGTGAGCAACTTGGATGCGCCGCATAGAAACGGTCCATGCGCAGCCCCGTAGCCGCCATTTCATCCAGCACCGGAGTCTTCACATGAGGATGCTCATGATAGCCCGTCTCTTCCCATCCATGATCATCGCCCATCATGAGGATGATGTTTGGTGCCTTAGCCGCCGCGCTTAACGGAGGGCTGACTGCAACAAGGCAAAGAAGGAGGCATAGAGATAGATTCATGATCAGTGGGTAGGTGGACGAGGCGATTCACGAATTTGCTCGGTGCAGATGGCATTCACCGAGCCGGGATCAACTTCTCGCCGGTCGCAGGCATCGTCTTGGTCGGTTCCCCTTGAAGCAGGCCCTGCTTTACCAAGAACTTGTCCGCCGCGATGAGGGTGACGGTTTGCCAGGGGCCTTTGTTAAAGAAGCTATGGGATTGTCCGGGAGCGATGTTGAGTTCGATGGTTTTTGTGCCCAGCGATTTCCATTTTGCATGGGCCACATCCCAGCCTTTTTTCCAAGGGTCTTTGTCACCAAAGAAAGCGATGGCAGGCGGGAGTTCGGCCTTCATCTGCTTCAAGATGTCGATCTCCGCGTCTTGATCGTCATCCGTTGCAAAGGCCGGATTGAACCACAGGTAGGCGACGACACGGGTGTCGATAGCCTTACTGTCTGCGGGGTCGTTAAGACCAGGATTCATCGTGGCGAGCGCACTGATGTGACCACCTGCCGAACCGCCACCCGTGATGATGCGTTGCGGGTCCACGCCTAGTTCACTGGCGTGTTGCTTGAACCAACGGATAGCGCTTTTGGCGTCGGTGACGCACACTCGCTTCCGTGTTTCACCCGCAGGCAGTTTGGCGGCATCGGGCTTACTGAGCATCTGATATTCTGAAGTGGCGCAGACAAGTCCACGACTGGCAAAGTAAGCACAAGCGATGCGAAATTGGCTCAACGAGCCACCCGACCAACTGCCACCATGAAACAGGATCAATCCGGGCACTTGGCTTTTCGCCGCATCGTGATTTGGTGGAAAGTAGATCTCCATCTGGCGCTCTTTAGCAGCGGAGGTTTTGTAGATGTAGGGTTTGCCTGAGGGAGCATCGGCTCCGAGCCCGCCTTTGGCTTTCATGGGCTTTTCAGCGGCAACCGAGATGCCGCAAAGAGCGATACCGATAAGAGATAGGATTTTCATGGATTGGTTAAATTGGGTGCCCAGAGGCCTTCTTTGAGTTCAGGTGTCTTGTCATCAGCCGGGAAGGTGGTTTTGGCGGCGGTGCGTGTTTGTGCTGATAATTCAGCCACTATGGCAGCATGCTCGGGTTTTTCGGCGAGGTTGGTGAGTTCTTGTGGATCTGTGTCGTGATCATAGAGCTCGCGACCTTCACTGCCTTCATCCCATTCCGTGTAGCGCCAGCGTGGAGTCCGCAGACTGTAGCCAAAGAAGCGTTTGCCTTTGTCGCCCTTGGCTGCAGCAGCTCCTTGGCGATTAAAGTTACCACCCCGCACGACTTGCGTGAGAGCCCAGCCACGGCCTGCGGCCTTCGGATCATTGAGCATGGGCACCAGGCTCTGACCTTGCAGGTTCGCTGGGGCTTTGATGCCGGCCAGTTCGGCGAGTGTGGGGAAGAGATCCAGATGACTGACCGGAGCTTCCACCACGCTTCCCTTCCCTGCGGTTCCCGGCGCGACAATGAGCAGTGGCACGCGCGAACTCCCCTCAAAGAGACTCTGCTTCTGCCACAGGCCATGCTCGCCCATGTGATAACCATGGTCGCTGGTGAATACGATGATCGTATTGTCGGCGAGGCCCAATTGATCCAGCGAATCGACCACACGACCGACCTGAGCATCCATGAAGCTGATACTCGCATAATAGGCCTGCAAGCACTGGCGACGAAGGTCATCGGTAAGTTTGTCCTGCTCTGGCTTATAGCTGCCCAGCGCCGCCGCAGGCACATCGGCTTGATCTTCTTTCACTCCCTGAACCACGGGCATTTCAGCTTCGGGGTATTGATCAAAGTAGGGTGCCTTGGGTGAGACATAGGGCGTGTGCGGACGAAAGAAACCCACCGCAAGAAAGAACGGACGCTGCTGTTGCTTCGCACAACGTTCCAGCACCCACTCTGCATCAGTGGCCATCATGGCATCTGTATGATGTTCATCACTTTTGGGGGAAGCATACCAGCTCAGCGTGCCCCCAAATTGCCCCGGAGTGAGCGTCACAATTTTCGATTCCTCCTCCAAACGATCCACCCCAGCGGGATTCATCTCCAACTCCCAGGAAGCAGGATCGTCATGGCCATTCGTGCCGATCGAGTTAGGCACATTGTAGTGATACAACTTGCCGATGCGTGCCGCAAAATACCCTGCTTGCCGAAAGCTCTGCGAGAGACTGAACTGTTTGGGAATGGTCTGCCGAAAAATTTGGGCATTGGTGAGAATGCCGGTGCTGTTTGGATACAGGCCAGTAAGGATTGAGTTCCGACTCGGACCACAAAGCGGGAAGGTGCAGTAGGAGCGCTCAAACTTCACTCCACGTGCTGCCAGCTTATCGATATTCGGTGTCTTGGCACGCGGATCACCATAACAGCCAAGGTAGTTGTTCAAGTCATCCGCAATGAGGAAGAGGACATTTGGCTGCGCCGAAACAGCTGGAGAAACCACACTCAACGGAGTGCTCAGGATCGTTAGAAATAAAAGACTTCTCATGAGAATGCTAGGGAACGGTTGGCTTGTTTTTCTTCTGCTTTTGACGTTTTGCACCCGCAGGTTTGACCCCAGGACAGATGTTTTGAATGAGGCGTGGAACATAGCTTTCGAAGCGCTCATCGGGAGATGCCCCCTTGGGATTCATGACTCGGATAGCGGCATGCAGTGGTGCTGCCTTTGTCCCGAGAGCTTCGATCGCAGCAAGTGCTGCCATGGAGGTGAGCGCCCCATTGGTTTCAGGAGGAGCCAGTTTTCCAAGCGTCTCCAAGGCCTGAGTCAGAACTGCCGCATCTCCATACGTTCCTAAAGCCTGCGCCGAAGCAATCCTCACATTGACGGAGTCATCGGAGAGTCCTTTCTTCAAAACGTCGATGTTTTGTTTTACCACCTCAGCGCCACGCATGTGCAGTCCTAAGATGCCCCAAAAGCGGACGGCGCTATCGTCATCTCCTGTTAGCTTCACCAAAGCAGGTGCCGCTGCTGGATCCAAGTTTGAAGCCAACTCCGAAGCTGCTTGAATGCGGCTCAATGGATACTTCGCAGAATCTCTGGCCATGTCATAAGGAGAGCTGCTTTCAGCACGCTTGTGCATTTCCAGCTCAGGCAGGAAGCCGAGGTCGCGCACCTCCGTCATGTGGGCTTTTAGAGCGGATCGCATTTTTTTGAGGGTAACTAAATGCTCAGGGGATTTGGCAAGATTGTTGACCTCATCGTGATCCGTCTGGAGATCATAGAGTTCTTCAGGAGCCTTGGGCACCTGCCAAAAGAGGGACTGAGCTAGCGTGGTCTTTTTCCCTTCAAACAGCGCATTCCACACGCGCGTCGTGGGCGTCTCAAACTGGTAAGCCACACGCTGTGCCTGAGAGACATGCGGATAAAAATTACGCAGGTAAACGTAGCGACCATCCGTGACGCTGCGCACGACATCCATACGCTCGTCCATCCTTCCCCGTTCTCCGTAAATGAAGGCTTGCGGCTCTGTCTGATGCGGTCCTGCAAAAGCGTGCCCTTGCATCCACTCGGGAGGTTGGATGCCAGCGATGCTCAGCACCGTCGGCGCCAGATCAACGAAACTCACCAGACGATCCGACTTGCCACCAACACTGTATTCTTTGGGCGCGAGGTGCTGCCACTTCTTGGGGAAGAAGACAACCATCGGCACATGCAGGCCGGAGTTGGATGGCCAACGCTTGCTCCTTGGCATGCCGCTGCCATGATCACCGTAGTAGAAAACGATGGTGTCATCGGCCAATCCCGCCTCTTCAATTTCCTTCAGGTGCTTGCCCGCATCAGCGTCGGCTTCACTGACCTTGTCATAATACTGCGCCCAGTCTTCGCGGACTTCGGGGGTGTCCGGGTGGTAAGCTGGAATGCGGACATCCGCAGGCTGGGTGATCTGGAGATGCGGGCGCGTGCGGATCTGGCTTTCGTGGCTTTTGGTGGAGTTAAACACCGCAAAAAACGGCTGTCCCTCAGCCCGTGCTTTCCAGCTCGCTTTGCCCGAGGACTCATCCCAGAGCGCCTTAGGCTCTTGCAGATTGTAATCCGTCTTGGAGTTGTTGGTGCAGTAGTAACCAGCCTCGCGCAAAAACTCAGGATACATCTTTTTTCCCACAGGCATGGCGACCATCGAACGCATGTGAATGCCGCCACTGCTGGAAGGATAGAGTCCTGATATGATCGTCGTGCGGGCAGGCGCACAGACAGGGGCGACCGACCAGGCCTTTTTAAAAATCATGCCTTTGGCTGCCAGAGCATCGACATTGGGAGTGCGCGCCAGCTTGTCCCCATAGCAGCCCATTTCGGGCCCGTGATCCTCGCTGGTGATCCAGAGGATGTTAGGTTTGTCCGCAGCCAGAAGCACTGAGCTCATGGCAACAAGAATGAATAGAGAAAGGAATGGCTTCATGGTTGGAAGAAAACGGGTCAGCTGGCGGACGAACGACCCGTGAAACGCCTCATGCACTGCCACCTTTCCAGAAAACCTATTTCACTGAAGAAACACGACCAACGGACTCAACCAATGCTGATCTGACCTTCATGCACGCCTGATTTCAGCCTGACTCGTGATTGAGTGTGATTGTGAATGACCACATCGCCTTTAAAAATAACATCATCAGCACACTCGACCGGTCCATGGACCAGCAGACTATGGCAATGCAGCAGACTCGGTGTGAACGGGAAGTTTTCCTCCAGCCCATCCACGAGTTTACAGAGCTTCTGATCGAGATGCAGATGCGGAGGCTGGCCGTTGCGGCTAGGGTGTAGGCGCAGGCAGAAGTCTTCCGTCAATTCATAAGCATCGCTACGCACAGAGAGAAGATCACTGGTGGTCTTCACTGGAGCAAACCGAATGCGTGAAACCTCAATGGCTCCTGCGCCCTCAAAGCACTCGATCGCCGCGCCCATGGCGGTCTCCACCTGAATCACCGCTGGGGATTGAGCATCGCGTGGATCCACCGTTTTTTTATTCATGATCGGCGGCAGCGGGATCAGGCCGTCATTGGCCACGAGAGCCGCTTTTAAGGCCTGCAGATCAATCCAGAGATTGTTGGTGTTAAAGTAGCGGTGCAGGTCGATGTTTTGAAAATGAGCTTCGTCCTCTTTCGGGCATTGAGCGGACTCACGCAGGAGAAAGCGTCCATCGCGCAGACGCACGGCCAGATGACCTCCCTTTTTATCCGATTCTGTGCGCCTCGTGACCTCCATGGCAAAAGGCATGCCGCTATCGACAAACCAGGCCAAGATCGAAGGATCAAGCGTCGCCCCCAGATTGTCTGAGTTGGACACAAAGGCATAACGCACACCGCTACTGAGCAGTCGCTCTAACCAGCCAGATCCAGCCAGACAGGCATAGATGTCGCCATGTCCAGGCGGGCACCATTCCTGATCAGGATTCGCAGGCCATTCAGCAGGCTCCAGTGAAGAAGCCAGAACCTTGGGCACCTTGTTTTGCATCAGTTCCCAAGTCTCACGTCCACCTAATTGTGGAAATCTGGACTGCAAATGCTCCGCCGTATCCTGAGAAGTGCTGAAGCTGTTCATCAGCATGAACACAGGCACTTCACCCCCCGTCTGATCGCGCAGACGCAGCACCTGTCTGGCAATCAGATCCAGAAAGGTGTCCTCGCCACGCACCGGCAGGAGCGACTTTGCTTTTTCCAATCCCATGCCGGTTCCAAGGCCACCGTTAAGCTTGATGAGCACGGTTTGCTTGAAGAGTTCAGCCGCCCGCAGATCGTCAGGCGGAGTTAGCGTATCGGCGCAGGGCAGATCCTTTGCCGCAGCGATGGTGGCCTCAGGTATCATCCCGGTCTCACCTGCTTGCAGCGCCGTGTAACTTCCAAGAAAAGCGCGAATCGCCGAGTCGCTCAGACCTGCGTCCAGCATTCTCTGACGGAAAGGGGTAAAGGCAGCTTCGATCGTCTCTGGACTTGGTGTGGATTGGCTCATGCGGGCGCAAGGCTAGTAGAACTGGGCGGCTAGGCAAATGCTGATTTTAATCGGCTGAAAAAGGTTTTCTATTCACCCAACGAGCCTTGCAGCTTACTGCTTCGCCTTCCTCTTCTTTGGCTGTTCTTGACCGAGTGCAGGTCCATGATCAGCCGGCATGGATCGATGCCATTCGAGCAAATCCTTGGTCATCTTTAACACCATGCCATTCATTGGATCAGCGAGGTTGGTCGTCTCGGCCTTGTCCTTGGAGAGATCATAGAGTTGGGGTTGAGAGCCATCGTATTCACACAGAAGCTTCCAGTTACCTTCACGCATTGCTAGATCTGGCAGGCGTTCGGGCAGCTTGTCATTGACGGTTTTTCGATCCGGCGGACGACGCCAAAACAGAGGCGCGCTGTGGGAATCTGTCGTTTGACCTAGCAGAACAGGCGCTAAATTTTGACCATCAAACTGGATACCCTCGGGTGTGGCCACCTTGGCGATGGACAGTATGGAGGGCACTAAATCAAAGGCAGCGAAAACGGAAGCTTCATTGAGGCTTCCCACTGATGCCTTTTTCATCAAACCAGGTCCCCAAGCAATCAACGGCGAGCGTGTGCCACCTTCATAAAGCGTCGTCTTACTGCCACGAAAGGGCCCGGCACTGCCGACCCCAGGCTCAGGACCATTGTCAGAGCAGATCAACACAAGCGTGTTGTCACGCAGTTCTGGATTGGAGCGGATGTGATCAAAGAGTTTGCCAAACTGACGGTCCATTTCTTCCAGCACGGCCAGATACAGTCCACGCTTGCCCTCAGCCCATTGATCCACCGGCGGCCACCAGGGCCCATGCACATCATCAGGCCAAAGGTTGAGGTAGAAAGGCTTCTTTGCCGCGATGGCCTTGTCGATGAATGGCAGGGCCGCATCGATAAAACCCGTGGTGATCTTTGAGCGCTGCATCCACGTCACCGGCCCGCCCAGACGCTCGGCATCTGCCCAAATTTTGCCCGGCTTTGTATCGCCAGGTTTCAGGGTCAGCGGCAAGAGTTTTGGCCCCATGCCCTCAAAGTTCGTGAGCGATTCATCAAAGCCGTAAGCCGTGATCGGCGGTGCCTGATCGACATCACGCTGCCCGCCGAGATGCCATTTACCAAAGTGCCCCGTGGCATAGCCGTTTTTTTGAAGGATCCGCGCCAGTGTCGGTGCCTTGGGCTGTAGCCAGTTCGTCACCCCTCTCCGCTCATTGTCCCTCTGATTGTTTAAGTAGGACGTCACCCGCCAACGCTGCGGATACTGCCCCGTCGTCAGCGCACAGCGCGATGGCGAACAAATGGGCGAGTTCACATAAAACTGGGAGAAACGAATCCCATCCGCCGCCATGCGATCCACATTCGGCGTCTTCGCGTCCTTGTTGCCAAAGCAGGAGAAGTCCCCCCAGCCCATATCATCAATGAAGACCATGACAAAATTAGGTCGAGGCCCTGCCTGAGCCATTACGCAGAGGCTCAAGAGACAAAACAGAGAGACGAGGATTTTCATAAAACAAGTTTCAACACCAAGACGTGAACAAAATACCTAACTTACATGATCAGCACACCCTCATCTATCCATGACCAACCCTTATTCCATCATCCTTTTCTATTCCCTCCGACTACCGATCTCTGTCCTCTGACATCGATTCTCCACCTAGATTTCGGCACGCGAATCCTAGGAGCAATTCCAGATAGGGCACTTGAGCTACGGTGCTTTCTTTTTTTGCCCTTCTTCCCGGCTTTGGGCTTTTGTTTTGGGATCACATTTTGCGAGGGCTCAACGTTGACGCAGGCGGCGTAGGCGTCATGTCAGCCGAAGGACCTGCCATGACACCTTCTTTGAGTCACATTTCAAAGCGGTCCTTACGCCAACTTCATTACCGGCGGTTGAGCGGTTACC
>CAMBPS010000074.1 GCA_945869675.1 Prosthecobacter debontii
AAGGCGTCGCCGTCAATGTCCTCGGAAAACTTGGTCTCGATCTGGAAACCGTGCGCCTGCAGGTTGAACAGCAAGTCGGCTCGGGTCCAGAAACCAAAATGGTAGGCAATATCCCCTACACACCCCGTGTGAAAAAGGTACTAGCCCTAGCCAGCAAGGAAGCCAAAGCACTCAACCACAGCTACGTCGGCACAGAGCATATTCTTTTGGGCCTGCTCCGCGAAGGGGAAGGCGTGGCAGCGCAGGTTCTGCGCAATCTCGATATCAATCTCGACAAAGCCCGCAACGAGATCCTCAAGGAACTCGATCCCAATTTCAGCGCCAGCGAAGAAGAGGACGACGAAGACGCAGAACCAGTTGCCCCGAATGGCGGCGGAGAAGACGATTCCAAAAAGAAGAAAAAGAACGAAAAGACTCCTGCCCTGCGTGCCTTTGGCCGTGACCTCACGGAAATGGCCCAAAAAGGTGAGATGGACCCTGTCATCGGACGCACCGAAGAAATTGCCCGCGTCATCCAGATCCTCTGCCGACGCACCAAGAATAACCCCGTGCTCATTGGGGAAGCTGGTGTCGGTAAAACAGCCATCGTCGAAGGCCTTGCTCAGGAAATCATCAACGGCAATGTTCCTGAAATCCTCCGAGACAAGAAAGTCATCACCCTTGACCTAGCTCTGATGGTCGCAGGCACCAAATATCGCGGCCAATTTGAAGAGCGTATCAAAGCCGTCATGGACGAGATCCGCCGCAGCAAAAACATCATTCTCTTCATTGATGAAATGCACACCATCGTCGGTGCAGGCTCAGCCGAAGGCACCATGGATGCCAGCAACATCATCAAGCCTGCTCTTAGCCGCGGTGAGCTGCAGGTCATCGGAGCCACCACACTCAATGAATTCCGCAAATATATCGAAAAAGACAGCGCCCTAGAACGCCGCTTCCAACAAGTGAAAGTCGAAGAGCCATCGGTCGAAGACGCTATCAAGATCCTCATGGGCTTGAAGAGCAAATACGAGATGCACCACAAAGCCAAGTATAGCGACGATGCCATCAGCAGCGCCGTCACCCTCAGCTCTCGCTACCTCACCGCTCGCTTTCTTCCTGACAAAGCCATCGACATCATGGACGAAGCTGGCTCCAAGGCCCGCATCGGCGCCATGACCCGCCCGCCTGAGCTCAAAGAGATCGACGCAGAAATCGAAGCCATCCGTGTGGAAAAAGAAGTCTCCATCAAAGATCAAGATTTCGAGAAAGCCGCTCGTCTTCGCGACAGCGAAAAGAACACCAAGAAACGATACGACGACATCTTGGAAACATGGCGCAGCAACAACCAAGAGCGCATCGTCGATGTCACCGACGAAGACATCATGAGTGTCGTTTCCAAATGGACTGGCGTGCCACTCCAGCGGATGGAGACCGCCGAGGCTCAAAAGCTCCTCAAAATGGAAGCCGAGCTCAAAGGCAAAGTCATCGGCCAAGACGAAGCCGTCATCGCCATTAGCAAAGCCCTTCGCCGCAGCCGTGCTGACCTCAAAGATCCGCGCCGCCCGATCGGTTCCTTCCTCTTCCTCGGCCCTACCGGCGTTGGCAAAACCTTCCTGGCCAAGAACCTAGCCGAATTCATGTTTGGCACCCCAGAAGCGCTCATTCAGATCGACATGAGTGAGTATATGGAGAAGCATACCGCCAGCCGCCTGATCGGGGCGCCTCCCGGCTATGTCGGTTATGAGGAGGGAGGTCAACTCTCCGAAGCCGTGCGTCGCCGCCCTTACAGCGTCGTACTTTTTGACGAAGTCGAAAAAGCCCATCCAGATGTGATGCACCTCCTGCTTCAGATTCTTGAAGAAGGCACCGTCACCGACAACTTCGGACGGAAGATCGACTTCCGAAACACCATCATCATCCTCACCTCCAACGCTGGAGCTGAAGTCATCAAACGCCAGACCAGCCTTGGCTTTGCCGCCATGGGTCAAAATCAGGCCGACAATAGTGCGATCAAAGAGAAGATCACCGAAGCTGCCAAAAAATACTTTAAGCCCGAGTTCCTCAACCGCCTCGATGACCTCGTCGTCTTCCGTATGTTGGAGAAAGCCGAACTAACCCAGATCGTCGACCTCGAAGTCAGCAAAGTCGTCACCCGCCTCAAAAAACGGAATATTCACATCAGCTTGGATACCAGCGCCGTTGATTTCCTCATGAAAGAAGGTTACGACCCAGCTTATGGAGCACGCCCAATGCGCCGCGCCGTAGAAAAGAACATCGAAGACCCACTCGCAGAGCACTTACTCCGTGGCGACGTTCGCGAAGGTGATCTCGTCAAAGTTTCCTTCGATACCGAAAACAAGCGGCTTAAATTCGCCGCCGAAAGCGCGCCGAAAATCGTCGAAGAATCCGTCGCCTAAACATAGTCACCAAAAACCTTAAACGCCGACGCTTACCGTCGGCGTTTTTGTTTATCCTAGATCCGGGAATGGAAGCTCGTTGAGTTGCGCCAGGGCTTGGTTTCACAAGGCTTCTTCGACTCGAAGCGGCTGCGTCTTGGGTGACACTGCCCGAGAGGCGAAAAGCCTTGTGGAATCAATGACGGATGCAAATCGGCAGTCAGCCATTCCCGAATCTAGCAGACAATCCACGGGGCGTGAGATGTGCAACGAAGAGTAACTTTGGCCGTATGAGTCGGAGACAAAAACAAAGCAACTGGAGACCCAATTTTACAGGAAAACAGAAAGACATGATTTACAGGTCAGAACCCATTCCTGTTCATCCTGTGATTAGAAACTCGAATCACGAACAGTCTCATATCATCCATGGCGGGCGAAACTTCGCGTAACTCTAGGGAAAGTTAGTCGGGAGGATGATAGGCGTAACGCCGTCAACGGACTCGGATTGAGCCTAGCCCAGCTTTTTCTTGCCTATCTCATCCAACTCCACGAGCCCGTCCTTAAGTCGAATGACACGAGTCGCGCGCTCAATCATGCGCTCGTCATGAGTCACGAAGACGAGGGTTTTACCTTGAGCATTCAGGTCATCAAAAAGACTTAGGATCTCTTGGCCCGACTTGCTATCCAGATTTCCTGTGGCTTCATCGGCCAAGATGACAAGAGGGCTATTAGAAAGAGCACGAGCAATGGCAACGCGTTGCTGTTGACCACCCGATAGCTCGGTCGGCTTATGATGCAGACGATGACCAAGACCAACCTGATTGGCTAGGCTTTCAGCCACTTCACGCATCTTAGCATCATCCGCTCCGCCGTAATACATGGGAATGGCTATGTTTTCTAACACCGTGAGCTGTTGGATCAGATTGTAGCTCTGGAAGATGAATCCAAGATTACGATTCCGTGCTGCTGACAAGTCGTCATCGTCCAAGGTTGCTACGTTTTGCCCACCAAGAAAGTAATCACCGGTGGTCGGCTGATCCAGACAGCCAAGCACATTTAATAAGGTAGACTTCCCGCATCCTGAGGGTCCCATAATGCAGACATATTCTCCTGGATGAATGTCAAAGCTGACGCCTTGAAGCACTTGGCTGACGACGTCACCCATCTGGTAGGATTTACGAATGTCGCGGAGACTGATGATGGGCTCAGACATCAGAGGCAAAAACAAAAGCCTAAAGACTAGGAGGCGGAGCTAGGTTTGGCAGCGGCAGCCACAGCTTTGGATGAACCCTTAGGCTTGGGCTTCTCTCCGTCGCTTGGAAAGACGGACGGAACGTCAGGCCTAGATTCTTCTGTGTTAGCACGCTTAGGAAGGGATAATGCGACGCTTTCTCCAGACTTCAAACCATCACAAACTTCAATGAATTCGTCATTGAAAACACCAGTTTTGATCAAACGCCTCTCTAGCTTGCCATTGCTGCGAATGTAACAAAAATGCTGGTCTGCTTCGACCTCAATGGATTGAACTGGCACATAAAGGACTTCAGCCAATTGATCGACGATGATTTCTGCCTTGGCATTCATCCCAGGCTTGAGCCAAGGTTGATTGCCGATGATGTGGATGTTAGCTGGATACACTTTCAAGTTAGGTGTGTAGCGGCTACTGCTCGAGTCCGGGAGAAGGGCCAATTCGGCAACACGGCCTTCGAGCACTTTGCCCGGCTCTGCATCCACACGGATGAGAACAGGCTGACCGACTTTCACTTTTTTCACCTGTGATTCGTGGATCTTCACCATCACACCCATCTGCGCCATGTCAGGTATGGTAAGGATGGTCTGACGGAGGCGGACGCTGGCACCTTCTTCGATGCTGTTGGTGTAATTATAGGAAGAACCTGCATCCAGATCTCCATAGGCCACAAGGCCCTGCTTAGCTGCCTTAATCGTGCAGGCTTTGAGTTGACGCTCCAATTCCTCCGTCTTAGCCAACTGCATTTCGTAACGGCGCTTCGAGGTCTGAAAGCGTGTCTCTGCCTGAGCCATCTTAGAACGGTTGGCACGCACGGTTCTCTCGAGTTTCGTGAGGCTTTCGCGATAGGCTGAAAGCAAAACAGCACATTGCTTGGAAAACTCATACTTGGTAAAGAGTCCAAGTTCTGTTTCAGCTGTTTTCAGTGCGAGGGTGACTTTTTCATAAGCTACTTGATCCAGTTCTAACTGGGTTTTAGTGATGAAACTTTTGGAAGACAAACGCTCTGAAGATTCGACTTTCTGCTTGGCGACAGAGAGCTCCGATTTTCTTAGCAGCAGCTCATCTTCGAGCTGCCGAAGCTTTTGCTGAGCCTCGCCATCACCGCTAGCCTGACCTTCAAGAAAAGGAGAGAAATCAATGCGCTCAGAACTCACACCGAGACGTTTTTTGACAACTCCAAGAACGGGAGATTTTTCCTGAGAGGACTTCGCTTTTGCTAGAGCCGAAGTATCGGTTGGCGTATTAGACTGTGTGTCCAAGACGGCAGCGAATTTATCCAACGCTTCTCCATTGGCTGGCAGATTGGCGTCTGCCAAGATTTTCGCTGTGAGATTACGACCGAGGTATTTTTCGAAGTCCATCAGAGCAAAAACCCCAGCTTCCTTCATGTCTCGGACTAAACTTTGATTCTCGCTGCGTTGAATTTCACGTCCTTCATCAGCATCGATATAAGTCGCAACAGTGGTTTGAAAATCGATCTCGTGATCTTGAATTCGAGCTTTCAATTCGGAGCTATCAAGCTCAACGAGCACTTTACCATCTTTGATATCGTCCTCAGTGATTAGGTAGCCTTCAGGAATGATACTGATAATCTTGGTAGGGACTTCGATCTCAGATTTAACCTCATAATTCTGCAAAGCGCGGATTTCACCACCCTGAAGAACGTCGACCTGCAAGGGACCAAGCTGGGCGGTGAAAGTAGGCACTTCTTGGTTCTTTTCATCGTCGCCGGACAGGGTCATCCAAGCCACGACGCTAAGCGCCAAGCCTCCGATAATGATCCAAGTTTTCCAGTTCGCTTTCTTCATGGTGCGTCTCCCAGTACCTTTTCACGTTTTAATACGTCTACCCAAGCCCCATCTTTCTGAATGAATAAGACTCCCATGTCAGACCACAGCTGGAGTCGGGCCAGATTCAGGTCGATTACCGTAGAGATGGCCTGATCTCTGGCAGTAATCAAGCGGTCCGACGATTCCACAAAATCGCGCGCTGTCCCCTGCCCTTCTGACATCAGGGCTTGTTCAATTTCTAATCGCTTCTGAGCAAGCGTAAGGCCTTGTACAGCTAGGGTATACTGACTCTGCGCCAACTGAAGCCCGCGCCAATCACTGCGAATGGTCTGGCGTAACTCTTCTTCGGCCAAATCGAGTCCACGACGTGTCGCCTGCTCATTAATGAGTGCTGCTCTGAGATCATTCCGCTCGGGCAAGGTATTCAAATTCAAATCCACGTCCAATCCTCCAGAAACCTTACGCTGACGAGAATTGAGCTCCAATCCCTCATTACCATTTGGTGTGCCTACTTGATAATTCATCAGTGCATTCACGGTAGGCAACGTGTTTTGATGTGCGATCTTCACTCTACGCCCCGAGTCAGCGAGACGATCCCGAACATTGTAGATATCGAGCCTTGTGATCAAAGCCGTATCGACCATCTCATCCATGCTGCCCTTGGGATTCGAGACATCGATTTTTGTCAACTCAGCCGAATCTAACATGAGGCGCTCTGTCACGGGCAGACCGAGAACCACCTTCAGGTCATCGAGAGCGTCCTCATAACTCCTAATCGCCGTGAGCCAAGTTCGCTCATAGGCCAAAGTTCCCTGCTCAAGCTGCATGAGTTGCGATTGAGACCTCATATTGGCCGCAGCCAGTGCGCGGTCACGTAAAATGTTATTCTGACCCGCCAAATAAGCCGTGTACCGATTTCTTGCCTGCTCACGCACCTGCAAAGTTCGCATGTATTGGCGAGTCACATCGACAGTAAAACTTTTCCTGTATTGAGTGAACTCACGAATAGCATAAAGCACATTCCTTTCATCTTGGCGCAAAGGCTCAACTGCGGCCAAGACACCTGCGCCACGCAATAGCGGCTGTGCCAATGTCGCGGCAACTTTGGAATCACTCAAGCTTCTGACATTTCCAGTAAAAGTACGAGTAAAATCTGAGGTGAGATCAAGAGCTAGAACCGCGCCTGTCTTCATGAGGTATCTCAGTCCGACATCTCCTTTGCTGATGAGCGTAGATTTTCTCACAAAATCATTCACTCCACTCTTGGTCTGAGTTTCTGTGAGAACTGAACTACCACCACCATCAGCAATCGGGCCATACTGCTGCCGAGTTCGGGTCAATGCTAAAGCTTGGAGGTAAACGACTTCTTTTCGGGTTAAATAGGCTCGATTGCGATGCACCGAAAAATCCAACGCATCAGCCAGAGTCAGCACACGCGCACCTTTTTCGATAAAGGCTCGCTTACCCAGAAAGTCTGAGCCTTCCGGCTGCACCATGAGCTTATTCAACTGAGCAGGCAGCGGCGGCGTGATGCTGAGCAAAGTTTCATCGTCGGCACCAGTGACAATCTGTTTCTTGCTTCCAATGATACCAAAAACCTGTTTATCAGCCCATCCCTTGTAAAACTTCTGGGTGCAACCCGTCAGCAGCGCCAAACTCAGCATGGCTAAGGCCAAGACAGAGTAGATTTGACGATAAAACGGCATGGAGTAACGCGTGGGATAAAGAGAGCCAAGATGTTCCAAATAAGAATTTAGATTGTCTCAGCCAATTGGGGGAATGATGAAACGCGCCCGATAGGCAAATTCTATCAATAGAATGCTAGTCTTCTGAACCTTCAACCTAGGCGCACCGCCAAGCTCTTCAGCGGCTTCGTGACATCTTTGGTCATTCGTCAAAGTGGTATCAGATGAATACGGCGCCTAGCCAGAATGTGAATATCATCCCGAGTGATAGCACGCCCAAACAAACGTCGAATTGCGATCAATACCAAAGACTCATATTCAGACGCTTACTTGCCGATGACAATCCAGTGCAGTATGACCTGTCCCCGCCAAAGCATCTGCCCTAGCGATTAATCTTTGCTGCTCAGGAAGTTGATCTGGTCATTGATATCAGCGAGCAAACCAGGGGATCGTTTTGTGAGCAACCTTTCAAGGGTTGGTATGAGAATGATTTAAATCATGTCCATCGAAACCAAAATCTCACGCGGCTTGGCTCCATCTCCAGGACCAATGATCCCGCGATCCTCTAGGATATCCATCATGCGGGCAGCGCGACCATAACCGAGCCTTAGCCGACGCTGAAAGAGACTGGTCGAGGCCTTCTTTTCCTGGCGCATAACTTCCAGACATTTTTCCAATGTTTCCTCTTCCTCAGAATTGATGCCGCTTCCGCCATCTTCACCATCGCCCATGAAGTCGTTGCCTTCATCATCGACGCGGACATCAAAGATCGGTTTCCCCTGAGAAACACAATGCGCCACAAGATCATGCAGTTCCTCATCCGTAACCAGAGCTCCCTGACTTCGGATCTGCTGAGCCCCACCTGGTGGAACATAGAGCATGTCTCCTTTACCGACGAGATTCTCGGCCCCTTTTTTATCCAGAATCACTCGGCTATCCAGCGCCGAGGAAACCTGGAAGGCAATACGAGTCGGAATATTTGCCTTAATCACACCTGTGATGACATCGGCACGCGGTGTCTGAGTGGCTACAATGAGATGAATGCCAGCCGCACGCGCCATTTGAGTGATACGAGCGATCGAGCCCTCAATGTCAGCTGGTGCCGTTTGCATCAGGTCAGCCAACTCATCAATGATGACCACTATGTATGGCAACGTGTCTGGAATCTCCAATTGCTGACTGCGGCGTGGAGGCGGCTGGGAATCGCCATGCCAGATACCGCTGTCATCTTCGAGGTTTTCCACGGGCAGAACTTCAGCCTCGGTGTCAGGCCCCAACTCCGCCCATGGCGGCGTGGTTCCATCCACCAGATTATCCGCAGCCGCAGCTGCTTTGGCAAACGCCGCTGACACGCGAACGTCATTCGTTCCGACACTGATCGGCGCTGGCTTAGCCCCAGAACTAAGCACAATCGTCGGATCCTCTTGAGCCGCAACCGCAGCTGCTGCCGCTCTGCGAGCTTCATTATCCGCAGCTCGCTTGCGATTACGATTATTGAAGACTTCAAAATTGCGGCAACCCTCATGAGCAAACATTTGGTAACGATTTTCCATCTCTTTGACGACCCAGCGCAGTGCCATCAGTGCCTTTTTTGGATCTGTCACCACAGGCAAAGCAAGATGCGGCAGCTCGGCATAAGCCTGCATTTCCACCACTTTTGGATCGATCATGATGAAGCGCAGCTCATCCGGCGCAAAACGGCACAACAAGCTTGTGATAATGCCATTGATACAAACCGATTTCCCCGAACCGGTCGCCCCAGCCACAAGCAAATGCGGCATGCCCGCGAGATCGCCGATGATCGTCTTGCCATAGACATCCTTACCCAAGGCAATCGGAATTCTCGCCTTGCCATTGGCGAAGATGTCGTCCTCTAACAGTTCGCGAATACGCACCGCCGTCTTTTCGCGGTTGGCCAGCTCAATCCCTACGGTGTCCTTCCCTGGGATTGGAGCCAAAATATTGATGCGCTCCGCACAAGTAGCTCGGGCGATGTCGTCATCCAAAGCCGCGATTCGAGCCACACGCAAACCATCCACAGGCCGCACTTCATAGCGAGTGATGGCTGGACCACGCGTGATGTCACCCGCCTCAACCTTCACGCCAAAACTGGCTAAGGATTTAATGATCGTATCCTGAATGGCTAGCAGCTCGCCTTTATCCGTCGGCAACCGTTCCGTATCATCCGCCCAGTGCAGAAGATCCAGGGCTGGTAACTTGTAATCTTTGAAACGGACCGTCAGACCACCGAGGGAACCATGAGGTGCCTGCTCAATCTTTTGAGCGCGTTTCTTTTCCCAAACATCCGACAGCTTCGGCTTATCTTTATCCTCATCCGAATGCACTCGCGGTGCTGAGGAATCAATGATCTTCGGCTTATTGGGCTCAAAAGTCAGACCCAACTCAGGCGTCACTAATGCTCCGGCAGGCCTGCCATCTGCACGCACTTCATCTTTAGCCGCACGTTTTTTGCGTGCTGGAGCCTGGGCTGCCGAGCTAATTCCATTGGCCTCGGCCTCGGCCATTTCTGCCTCCATTTCCTTGCGGATGCGAGCACGCTCAATCATCAGACGGATCTCATGTCGGATCTCGTCGATCACCTGCACTGGATGCAACCCACTGGCCAGGAAAAAACCCACCGCATAAATCCCTCCTAATATCACGGTCGAACCAAATACCCCAAGCAGGTTAGAAAAAAGACTGCCGCCTATAAGATAACCCAATCCACCACCACCACCCAGCGGGGTGATGTCATCCCGCGAATTCAAAATGCCCTGCACCTCTAAAATAGCCGACGCACTGATGATCATGAGCACCACTCCCAGCCAAGAGCGACCACTGATTTTGATATTAGAAGAAAGCTTGCACACCCCAAACCAAGTCAGACTAAAAGGCAGCAAATAGATAGCCCAACCCGCCAAAGCAAGTGTGTAACCCGCTCCGATAGCGCCTACCACACCAATAAAATTATGCCGCACCCCAGAGCTTTCCTGAGCCGTGCTAAAATGTGACCATGCAGGCAGATCCCGAGGATCATAAGAAATCAGCGCCAGCAAATACATCGCCGCGAGAACCAGCATCCCAATGCCAATGGGATCATTCCAGGGACTTTCTTTCTGCTGGTCACGCGAGCGTGCCGGACGTGCTGCTGTTGCTGCCTGTGCCATGCGTTATAGAGGGATTCGAGATTAATTGCTTAGAAATACTCAACTTATCCAAAATATCAACAAAACTCAATCTCGAGGGCGGAAAAAACAAAGCCCCATCCCACCCTGCCTGCGACCGGCGGCACTTGGCATCATGAAGTCGCCATCAATAACACCTTCGGTCCCGTGCGGCGTACTGTCCTGATTCAGCCCAAACGCACAGCCGCCAGCGTCACCGGCACCGACCTGATCATGAATCAGACCGGCAGCCGATACATCTTACCCGCCAATGAAGTGCTGACCCACGACGCCGATGGCAACCTGACCAATGACGGCCACTGGATTTATACCTGGGATGCCGAGAACCGGCTCATCAGCCTAGAAGAAAAAACCAGCACCCGCCAGCCCCCAGGCCTGATGGTGCGCCAGCGGCTGGAGTTCCGTTATGATGCCGGGGGCAGACGCATCGCCAAAAAAGTGCTTCATGCGGAGGGGAATGGAAACTTTGTCTTGAAGAGCAGCCAAGTGTTCCTCTACGATGGCTGGAACATGATCGGGGAATTGCAGCTCAAAGAAAGTGGCACAGGTTTGCAACCTGTGATTCAACGAACCTACGAATGGGGCCCCGACGTCAGCGGCAGCTTCACCGGAGCCGGCGGCGTCGGTGGCTTGATCCTTCTGCGTCAGGTATCTCAACAATCGCAAACCACTGCAAACAACAGCAATCCACCGCCAACCTCTTTTGCCCCGATCTACGACGGCAACGGCAACGTGACTGAACTCTGCGCCCTGAGCACCAGCACCGTTTCAGCCCGCTACGAATACAGCGCCTTCGGCGAGACCATCACTGTGGACGGCAGCGCCATCGCCGACAGCAATCCCTTCCGCTTCAGCACGAAGTACGAGGATCGTGAGACTGGATTTTATTATTATGGCTACCGGTATTACGCGCCGGATACGGGACGGTGGCTAAGCAGAGATCCGATTAATGAGGTCGGCTTTAGACAAGCTCAGGGCCGGGGGAAAGGGATGTCTCTTCGCGAAGAAACAAACCTCTATCGCATGGTTCACAACGACCCGATCAATCGCATCGATCTTCTCGGTTTGTTGAGCACTGCAAAGTTCATCTGGTGGTATGAGACGAAGTTTGGCGCGACGTATGACATGGTCGCCGAAGGTGAGTTGGGTCAGCTTCGAGGGTTGTCCGGGATGCAAACTGCCGAAGAGAAAATCTTCAAGAATGCTGCTCTGTCTATGAAGATCAACGCCATTAACTTCTGCTCAGGAAAGACAGGCAAGCATACATATCATTACAGCAACCGCGGCAACCGTGAGCACGCAGATTTAACTTTTGCGGGTAACTTCTGGATTGGAGACACGACCCTACTTTGGGGTCTCGAAGGGGACATTGAAGTCAATTGCCCATGTTCGTTCAAATACACTGGTCCACTGAAGATGTCTCTCCGCGACCGTGGCGAAGACCCGCTGGACATCGGAATTGAAACAGGGGTTCCATACAGTATCACCGCTGATTGGGAGACAACTCCGAACATTGGAGGACGACTCAATGACTATCGTTAAGAGATACCTTTTCGCCTCGGTGATCGTCTTTGCTCTGTGCTCTTGTAAACGCAAAGTCCACGACTGGAACGTTGCCCTGATCGAAGGCTACAGCCTCACTTATTATGAAGCTGCTCCTGATGATGCGTTCTTCATCGTGAACAATCAGGACAAAGCCGTCGTCGCTCCTCAAGTGACCAAAGTTGCATGCAACGATCAATTCATCTGGGGTGAGGTTGAGCCGAAGGGTGACAAAGCGTTTGACCCAACACCTGCCGGACTCTTCGTCATCGACGCTGCGACAGGGAATTTGATAAAAGGGTTGGACCAACACAAGTTTGCTAAGGATTATCCGACACTGCCCTTGTCCAGTCTTGCTCCCTCATCGTCATTTTGGAAGCCTCGACAAGGTAATTATCAACCGCGCCAGCATTAAGTTCCACTTGCCTGTAACGCCTCCAACTCACCGCCTGGTGCCTAAGCTGGAAACTATGCGTTGCGGGCGAAGTGGCCCGCGGTGATCGGTTCGCCTCGCCGTAGCTGGTGGGGAACAAGGCTTCTTCATTCACATTTGTCTTGGAGAGAAGCCAAGTATTCCGCTACGATGGCTGGAACATGATCGGGGAATTCAGTCTTCAAAATTCAGCTTTCATCCTTCAACGAAGTAAGGAATGGGGCCCCGATGTCAGCAGCAGGTCTTGCTGCCTGCTGCCAAGTGAGTAAGTAAAAGAACCATGATTGCCCCCATCAAGCAAGACGACGAGCTGCTCCAAGAAATCCAAAATGTTCCAAGAGAGGATTCACGACTTCATGTCTGGTGGCTTGGGCAGAGTGGATTTCTATTGAAGCATGAAGGATCGTGTCTGCTTCTCGATCCGTATCTTTCTGATTCACTGACACTGAAATATGCCCAGACGGATAAGCCCCATGTCCGGATGACTGAACGCTGTTTGAAGCCAACCGCGCTCACCAATGTCAGCATCGTCACCGCCAGCCATCTGCATACAGATCATTTAGATGCAGCCACATTGATCCCTCTTGCCATGGTCAATCGAGGACTCAAGCTCGTGCTACCACATCCAATCATTCCCGAGGCAAAAGAACGCCTGAATCAAGCCACGTTTGAATATCTGGGCCTAGATGCAGGCGAACAGATCAAAGTCGATGGCTGGCAGATGACTGGCGTGACGGCTGCCCATGATCTGATCCAACGAGATGCGGCGGGACATTGTCACTGTATTGGTTTGATCGTCCGACGTGGCAAATTTGTCATCTATCACAGTGGTGACACCCTCTGGCATAAAGGCTTGGTCGATAGCCTACCACGGGACTGCGACCTAATGTTATTACCCATCAATGGCAATGACCCGAAACGCCGTGTGGCTGGGAATCTCAATGGCGCTGAATCTGCAGCATTAGCGAAAGCCTGCTCCGCCAAGCTTGTGGTGCCTTGTCATTACGACATGTTTGAATTTAACACCGTGACTCCCGACGAGTTTGTGGCAGCCTGCCAGCGATTGGATCAGGCCCATCGATTAATGTTATGCGGTGGCCATTTGATTGTAGAGTAAGGCAGCAAACCTAATTTTTGACAAAATATATTCATTATCAGCATTTTACAAATATTTTAAACTTCCCACAACCCAGGCAGACGCGGGTGGTTAGGCCCTGAGTCAAAACGCCCGTTTGCCAAAGAGGGATAACCTGCTAGCCTCGGCGCTCCCTTCCCCCTACTTGTACTAATGACCCCTCCTTCAAAGATCCGGAATATCGCCATCATCGCTCACGTTGACCACGGCAAAACGACCCTCGTGGACTCTCTGCTGCGCGCCAGCGGTAACTTCCGCGAAAACCAAGCCATCGCCGAGCGTGCGATGGACAGCATGGATTTGGAGAGAGAGAAGGGCATCACCATCAAGGCCAAAAACACTTCCGTGCATTGGGGTGAAAACATCATCAACATCGTGGATACTCCGGGACATGCTGATTTCGGCGGTGAAGTGGAGCGCGTGATGAAAATGGTGGACGGTGTCATGCTCGTCGTGGATGCCTATGATGGTCCACAGGCACAGACTCGCTTCGTTTTGAAAAAGGCTATGCAGCAGGGCATTAAGCCCATCGTTTTCATCAACAAGATGGACCGACCACACATCGAGCCAGCGAAGGTTCATGATAAGGTGCTGGAACTCCTCATGGAACTGGATGCAACGGAAGAGCAGTTCAATGCCCCATTCATCTACGGCAGCGCCCGTGCCCTTTGGGTCAGCGACAAGGCCGATGGCGAGCAGAAGGAAATGACCTACCTGCTCGAACAAATCGTCAAGCACATCCCAGCTCCAAAAGCCGAGCTGGAAGGCAGCTTCGAAATGCTCGTTTCCAACATCGATTGGGACAACTTCGTAGGTCGTGTGGCTATTGGTAAAGTGACTCGTGGCACCGTGAAGCTGGGTGACCGCGTCTTCCTCCTGGGCAAGACCCCTGAAGAAAAACCCAAGCAAATCAAGGTTACCAAGGTCTTCCAATACACCACCCTCACCACCAGTGACTCCGTCGAAGGCGGTGCAGGTGACATTGTCGGTATCTCCGGCTTTGAAGACGTGGACATTGGCCAAACCGTGACCGGCGCTGCGGACGCCCCTGCCCTGCCCTTCGTTGCCATTGACCCACCGACCATCGTCATGCAGTTCGCAGTCAATGACGGCCCTCTCGCCGGTCGTGAGGGAGATCACGTGACCTCCCGTAAGATCCGCGACCGCTTAGAGCGTGAGCAGAAGATGAACGTCACCCTCTCGTTCTCCGATACAGACACCGCGGGTATCTTTGACGTCAGCGCCCGTGGGGCCATGCAGATCGCCGTTCTCGTCGAGCAAATGCGCCGCGAAGGGTTCGAAGTTCTCGTTTCCCGCCCAATGGTTATCACCAAGCGCATCAATGACGTGACTTGTGAGCCCTTTGAAACCCTCTATCTCGACGTTCCTGATGATTATCTCGGACCTGTCATGAAGAGCATCGCTGAGCGCAAAGGCCGTATCGAAGACATGAACGCCCACAACGGACGCAGCACCGTTCAGGCTTACATCCCGACCCGTGGTCTCATCGGCTTCGAGTTCGAGCTCATGAACTTGACCAGTGGTCACGGTATCCACAGCCATCTTTTCCGTGAGTACGCCCCACACGCCGGGCACATGCAGACGCGTAACACCGGCACTCTGGTCAGCACCGAAGGCGGCGAAGCCACCTCCTACGCTCTGGATACCATCCAGGTTCGTGGTAAGCTTTTTGTCACTGCTGGAGATCTCGTCTATGACGGCATGATCATCGGCGAAAACCCACGCACAGACGACCTTCCAGTCAATCCTTGCCGTAGCAAGCAGCTCACCAACTTCCGTGCTGCTGGTGGTGATAAAGGTATCCAACTCACGCCTCCTGTGAAATTCAGCCTCGAGCGCGCCATCGAGTACATCGCTCCCGATGAACTCGTCGAATGCACGCCAAAAACACTCCGTCTCCGCAAGCGGACCCTCGACTCCGCTCAACGTCAGCGTGAGAAGAAGAAGACCATGGCTGAGATCGAGGCCGCTTAATGTCACACCCATGGGTTTTACCGCCCATGATCTCTGATTCGATGCACTCCGGCTACGAACTCCTCGACAGTGGAGCGTTTCAAAAATTGGAGCGCTTCGGTCAAGTCACGCTTTCTCGACCTTGCGCCCAGGCTGTCTGGAAACAGACCCTGCCACCACTGGATTGGCAGCGCGCCACTGCTACCTTCTTCCGTGAAGGTGGCAATCAATGGCGCGGTCGAGATCGTTTACCTGAAACCTGGGAGATGAATGTCGATGGCACCCACTTCCATCTCAGTTCTACCGACTTCGGTCACCTGGGCATTTTCCCCGAACAACGTGACCAATGGAGACGTATCCGTGAAGTCTGCAGCGGATATGCGAAGCGCTTCGGACGCGCTCCACGAGTTCTCAATCTCTTCGCTTACTCAGGTGGCAGCACCCTTGCTGCAGCTCTAGGCGGTGCCGATGTCTGCCACGTTGATGCTTCCAAGGGCATGGTCGATTGGGCGCGGAAAAACGCGACGCTCAATCAACTAGACGACAAACCCATTCGCTGGATCGTCGATGATGTGACCAAGTTTCTGGAGCGTGAACACCGCCGAGAACGACAGTATGATCTGATCATCCTTGATCCTCCCAGCTACGGGCGCGGTGCTAAAGGTGAAATCTTCAAGATCGAAAACGATCTCCCTCCTCTACTAGCTCTCATCGGCAAATTAATGTCCCTAGAACCTTTAGGCGTGCTGCTGTCCTGCCATACGCCTGAGCTAACGCCACTTTCACTGCATCATTTGCTTCTTCAGCAGTTTGGCGTGAAGGGCAGCCTAGACCATGGCGAGATGCAACTCCGTGGCGGCGCCGAAGTATTGCCCGTTCCAAGTGGAAGCTTTTGTTGGTGGTTAGCCTGAAAAAAGACTACAGGCATGCAAATTAGATGGATTTTTCTAATGACTGGGCAGGCAATAGCCCCACAAACAACTATGCATCAGCCGCACCTATCCAGACCTCGACACAGCCCAAGGCTGCCCCGTCAAGGATCCATTGGGTAGCCATTGGGTAGCCCTTTAATGGAGCTCATCACAGCCTCTCATATGCCTGCAGATTAGGCTCTATGGCTCTCAGAGCAGTAGTCCAGAAGTCGGAGGAGGCAAGATCAGCACCAAGCGTTTGACGAGCGACTTGCTCACAACTGGCACTGCCAGTGGCAGCCAAGAAGGCCTCGTATTTGGGCAGAAAAGCAGGGCCTTCTTCTTTGAAACGGGCGAAGAGAGCCTGACTCAGTAGATATCCGAAAACATAAGGGAAGTTATAGAAGGATACGCCAGTGATGAAGAAGTGCATCTTGGAGGCCCAGAACATGGGGTCAGATCCATCAGAAAGAAGAGTATCACCATACCATTTGATCTGAGCTTCAGTCATGAGCTCGCGGAGCCTGGAGACGGAGACCTCACCTGCAGCACGTTCTGAATAGAAGGATTTTTCAAACTCGTATCTCATGGGTATATTGATGAGATAGGCATGAGCACGCAGCATTTCTTGATCGAGCAAGTAGGCCTTCATGGGAGCAGAAAGAGCAGGATCGCTCAGAAGTCCGTCCAATAGGATCATTTCACCGAAATTCGAAGCCGTTTCCGCCAAGGTCATTGGATAACTGGAAGCCATGGAGCGCGCAGGACGAAGAACACAGGAGTGCCATGCATGTCCTGCCTCATGGGCCAAAGTCACCATGTCATGAACGGTGCCATGCCAGGTCATATAAACGCGCTCTTCACGCAGCATTGGCGAGCCAGTGCAAAAGGCTCCTGGCCGCTTCCCTGCCCTAGGTTGAGCTTCGATCCAGCGCTTGGCTAACATCTCACGGAAGTAACTGCCCAGCTTGGGGTAAGCCGTGCTAAAAGCACGATCCACCGTGGCGCAGGCATCGTCCCAGGACAGGGGTTTTTCATCTGGCGCAGGGATCTGCGGGGCCTCTAGATCAAAGAAGTGAAGCCCTGCTGTGCCCTGCAATTTGGCGGCCACTCGCAGAGCACGGCGAGGGAGTTCGATGTGCGTTTGAATGGCCGACATCATGGCATTCAGAGAGGCGCGACTCATGCCACCATCAAAAAGTGGCGTATCCAGAAAATGCGCGATACCACGACGACTGTACAAGTTAAGACGCGTGCCAGCGATGCCATTGAGACCTGCCGCTAGCGTGTCGGCATGGTCAAACCAAGGTTTCTGGCCCGCATGAAAAGAGGCCTCACGAAGTCGGCGATCGGGATCAGACATCAGTGCACGGCGCCGTGCCATAGGCACAGATTCAGTGTGGCCATCAGGAAAAGTCATGTCAAAAACCATCTTGCCGGAAAGCGTCTCATAAAGGCGTCCCCAAGCATGAAGCCCATTGACGTTCATATCAGCGGCCAGTGATTCCAAATCCGAAGACATCTGCTGATGTCCCTCCTCACGCATCCGCTGCACGGCATACTCAGCGCCCGCAAGTGGAGCTGCTGCTAGAACTTGGGCAAAGTCAGCATCGCTTAGTGCCACTAAGGCCGCCTGCAAACTAGCGCGTAATTTAAGGACATCAGCCTCCAGCGTCGAGATCCAGGCCTCATCACTTTTCACAGCCTCATCATTGGCATCATCGGCAGAAAGACAGCCCAAATAGGCGGACAGATGCCCAAACTGCTCGGCTAAAACCTCTAGATCCGCGATGAAGATTACGATCTCCTGCAAACCATGTCTCAATCCCTTTGCCCGAGCTAAAAGCGACTCCACATCAGCGGCTAACTTAGTTTTAAAAGCAATGTAATCAGGCGCCGCAAAGGCAGTGAACCAAGAATCGAGGGACCAACGATCGGGAGTTTGAAGAGAGGAGAACGTCATGGAAGGGCCCGAAAGCTATCCCAATCCGATCACTGCGCCAGCACTCAGGACGACAAAACTGAAAAGATGCTGAAGCCACAGCGTGACAGAGCGCAGGACTAGCGTAATTTGAGCATCCATGGCATTGCTTCGCGTCGAAAATCTCCAAGTCCACTTCCCCATCCGATCGGGTTGGGGAAAGCGCGATGTTGTCAAAGCAGTGGACGACGTCAGCTTTGAGATCCCCAAGGGAAAAACGCTCGGCCTTGTGGGCGAGAGTGGCAGTGGGAAGTCCACGGTCTCACGCACTTTACTCAAACTGCAAGCTCCCACAGGTGGTCATGCCTATTACCGTGACCAGGACATCCTTGCCATGCCCGAGTCGACCTTCAGACCCCTGCGCCGGGAAATGCAGATGATCTTTCAGGACCCCATCGGCTCGCTGAATCCGCGAATGACGATCGAGTCCATTTTGGCTGAACCGCAGATCATACATTTTAAAAATCAATCTTACCGCCAGCGGCAGGACATCTCTGCTGGACTACTGAAGCGTGTCGGACTGCCTGAAGACGCCCTGAATCGTTACCCGCATGAATTCAGCGGTGGTCAGCGCCAACGTATCGGCATCGCACGCGCACTTGCAGTCAGGCCCTCGTTCCTCATCTGTGATGAGCCCGTCAGCGCGCTGGATGTCAGCGTCCAAGCTTCTATCCTGAATTTACTCAAGGACCTGCAGGATGAATTTGGACTAACATACCTTTTCATTGCCCATGACCTAGCGGGGGTTCGGCACAT
>CAMBPS010000075.1 GCA_945869675.1 Prosthecobacter debontii
AGGTCGTTGAGTTGCGCTAGGGCTTGGTTTCACAAGGCTTCTTCGACTCGAAGCGGCTGTGTCTTGGGTGACACTGCCCGAGAGGCGAAAAGCCTTGTGGAATCAATGACGGATGCAAATCGGCGGTCAGCCATTCCTGAATCTAGGATGATTGGCCTATGCTTTTGCCTCAATGGCGTAATACTCACTTCTAACTCTCAAACACCAACCCTTCCCACGTGAACATCTACGAAACGCGTCGCTTGCTTGATGAATATCTACTTTTTCATTATGGGGAAGATCACGAGGTTCTTCCCTGGGAGCAGGGACCAAAAGCGGCGCTAGGTTTTGCCGTCCGCACAGTGTCTGAATTAGCTGATTTTAGTCGTAAAGTGGATTCAGCCCTCGATCTGGGTTGCGCTGTTGGTCGATCTTCCTTTGAGCTCGCGCGCTCTGCGAAATCCGTCATAGGTATCGATTACAGCCATAGCTTTATTGATGCTGCCAAAGCATTGATCTCAGATGATTTAAATTACCAACGAATGGATGAAGCTCAGGCCATGACCGCACTTATCGCCCGCGTGCCCGCGGAGTGTCCTCGAGATCACGTCCAGTTCGAACAAGGAGATGCTATGTCCTTGCGCGCCGATCTTGGTCGCTACGATCTAGTTCATGCGGCCAATCTGCTCTGCCGGCTTAGTGATCCACTGCTTTTGATTGAGCGATTACCTGATTTGGTGAAGTCTGGTGGTCAGTTACTATTGACGACACCTTGCACTTGGCTGGAGGAATTCACTCCGCGTGACCATTGGCCCAAGGGTTCGACGCGTGAATGGCTGAGAAGCATCTTGTCAGAGCACTTCGAGCTGAAACTGGAAAAGGATCTTCCTTTTTTGATTCGTGAGCATGCCAGGAAATATCAATGGAGTGTGGCTTATGGAACGCGTTGGATTCGGCGTTGAGTTGAAACGATTTCATTCGTAGCCCGAGTTGACTCGGAAAAAGATAGCCAAGTCACGCAGACGCTCTGAAGAAACCTTTAAAATTCCGATAAACTGAGGGCAAAGCGTGTAAAGACATCATTTTGTTTTGAGTTCTGCCCTCGCTTTGGAGTTAATGGGGATTCCTATGAAGCCAGTATTTGAAAAAGTCCCGCATCGCGACTGGGAGTCGTTCCATTGTGAAACGGTCCACGGGCCCGATTACGGCACACGGTGGCATTTCCATCCTGAATATCAACTCACCCTCGCCATTCGTAGCCGTGGTCATCGAGTGGTAGGGGATAACATCGCTCCACTCACGGACGGTGACCTGGTTCTTCTCGGCAGCAATCTGCCTCATGTCTGGCATCAGGATGAAGGCGTCGGCGCTTCGGTGGATGCGGTCATCGTGCGCTTCAATGATGGTTTCCTGGGTAAAGATTTTCTGCAACTGCCAGAAATGGAGGCCGTGCAGCGTGTCCTCAGACGCTCCGCTCGTGGTCTGGAGATCCGTGGCGTGGCACGAACTAAGATCGCTCAGCGCATGCGACGCCTAGCCGATGTTGAGGGTTTGACACGGATCGTAGAGCTCTTGGCCATTTTAGATGAACTGTCGCGCTCCAAAGATCTGCGTCCTTTGGCCAGTGCCAGTTATGAGCCCACCCTTCATGCTGGAGATCAGGATCGGATGCAGCGCGTCTGTGATTACATCAACCAGCATCTGATCGAGGACATCGATCGCGCGCAGTTAGCCAAACTTGCGCATCTGAGCGAAGGAGCCTTCAGTCGGTTCTTCCGCTCGCGCACGGGCAAGACGGTGCCGGAATACATCAATGAAGTTCGTATTGGCCGAGCCTGCCGCATGATTGGTGAGGATCAGCAAAACATCACCGATATTGCCCTCGACTGCGGTTATCGGAACTTGGCCAATTTTAATCGGCGTTTCCGGGAAGTCGTCGGTAGCACACCGCGTGATTACCGTGCGCAGATGCGCACGCTCGGGAAGTAGTGCAGTTCGAAGTGGAAACTTTTCTCCGCTGCTCTACATGACCGCATGACACGAGTTGGCATTGGTTACGACGTTCACCCTTTTGCAGAAGGCCGCCCTTTAATCCTTGGCGGTGTCGAGGTCCCGCACACACGCGGTCTTCAGGGGCATTCAGATGCCGATGTGCTCAGTCACGCCATTGCGGATGCCGTGCTGGGTGCCATGGGTTTACCAGATATTGGTTACTATTTCCCGCCTAGCGATGCCAGCATTGAAGGCATCTGCAGCCTTCGCATCCTCGAAAAATGCGCAGCGCTGGCTGTGGAAAAGGGTTACACCTTGCAAAACATCGACTCCACACTCATCGCCGAAGCTCCGCGCGTGATGAAGCATGTGCCGCTCATGAAGGAGAAGATTGCCGCAGCTTTTCGCATCAGCCCGGATCAGGTCGGTATCAAAGCCACCACCAATGAACGCATGGGCTTCGTCGGTCGGGAGGAAGGCATTGCTGCCATGGCGGTGGCTTGTTTGGAGAAGTGATTACTTCTTCTTCGCTTTAGCTTTTGCTTGGGTCTTCTTCTTCCAGATATCAATCGGGACATCATTGGTCTGATTCGCTCCTGATGTGCTGCGACCCTTGGCGATCAGAGCTTCCAGCTTTTTCGTTAGACTGGCCACGATTTCAGGATGTTCAGCTTGAAGATTGTTCGTTTCACCAAGATCGGCCTCCAGGTCGAAGAGTTGCACAGGCGGTGAGCCTGCGGTCTCCTTGCCTGGACGTGGCTCACTCCAGCCACCGCTACCGGGGCAGAGAGCCAATTTCCATTTACCTTCACGGATGGCAAAGTTACCTCCGATGCTGTGACTAACCAGAGATTCACGCTGTGCACCTTTGGCAGTCTCACCGAGCAAGGCTGGCAGGAAGCTGAAGCTGTCTTCCGCTGCATTTTCAGGCAGAACAGTGCCTGTGATCTCAGCCGCAGTAGCGGTAAAGTCGGTTAGGCAAGTGAGTTGCGTGCTTATTTGGCCCGCTTTCACCTTGGCCGGCCAGCGCACGAGGAAGGGCACCCGGTGGCCACCTTCATAGATATCGGCTTTATGGCCGCGATACTTGCCGCTGGGGTTGTGGCCTTTGGCAAGTAAAGCAGGATAGTCAGCACTGGGTGAGCAACCATTGTCACTGGTCAAAATGACGACCGTGTTATCGGTCAGCCCTAGATCATCCAGCGCCTTCAGAACGCGGCCGATGTTGGCATCTGTCTCCATCACGAAGTCGCCATATTGATTGAGGCCACTCTTTCCACGCCATTCAGGATTGGGAAGGATGGGTGTGTGCGGTGCCGTCAGCGGTAGGTAGATGAAAAAAGGCTTTCCTGATTTGGCATCGGCAGCCTTCTCATCAATGTAAGCCACCGCTTTATCGATGAAGGTCGGCAGCACCTCATAACCTGTGAAGCCAGGTGCCGCTGGACCTTTGCGGGTATGCTTGTTCGTCTCACCCTGCACCATTTCTAGCTCGCGATCTTCTGTGGGTTGTGCCGTCACACGGTCGCCATCGATGAATACATACGGCACCATGTCTAGAGACGCGGCGATACCAAAGTAGCGATCAAAACCTACCGTCAGCGGCCCATGCGTTGTGGGTTGGGTGAAGTCCGTGCTCCAGGCTTGATCTCGGGACTCGATGGTCAGCTCAGACACGGTTTGCTTGTCTTTGATCACCCAGTCCATGCCGAGATGCCATTTGCCGATAGCGGCGGTGTGGTAGCCTTGCGACTTAAGCATCGCTGCCACCGTGAGACGACCTGGCTGGATCAAATGCGGGCTTAGTCCGCCCAGCACGCCGTTTTGCAGTTTCGTGCGCCAGTTGTAGCGCCCCGTCAGGGTGCCGTAACGTGTGGGTGTGCACACGCTGGAAGGCGTGTGGGCATCTGTAAAAGTCATTCCCTCACGTGCTAGTCGATCCATGTTCGGCGTCGCGATCTTGCCTTCTGGATTCAGGCATTTCACGTCGCCTGTCCCCAAATCATCGCATAGGATGAAAATGAAGTTAGGCTTATCGGCGGCACGGACCTGCGACAGGACAAATAGGAAGATGGGAATGAAGTGAATAAATCGCATGGTGATTTGAGATTACGCTTCTTTTTTCTTCCCTTTGCCTTTGCCCTTTTTGGGCTGAGCAGGCTCACCTTCAAAGGGGGCATTGCCATGGGCAGTGCGTGGCGGTGGCAGGGTTTCTTTGACTTCAGTTTGCAGACGAGTGAGCTCGGCTTTGAGTTCCTTCACAGTCTCTGCATAGGCGGGGTCGGCGTAGAAGTTTTGGGTTTCTAACGGGTCTTTCTGGCGATCCAACAGATCCCAGTCATCGACATCGGGTTTGTAATAATGCACGAGCTTGTAGCGGTCGGTGATGACGCCGTAGTGCGGACGCACACGATGAGGCACTGGGAACTCGTAGTAGTGATAATAGAACGACTTCCGCCAGTCGGCTGGATCTTCGCCTTTGAAGAGTGGCACCAAAGAGCGGCCCTGCATGTCGCTAGGCTGCGGCTGGCCTGCGAGGTCGAGAAAGGTCTGGGCTAGATCAAGGAGGGAAACGATTTTCCCACTGGTGGTTCCCGGCTTGGAAACACCTGGCCAACGGACGAGGAAGGGTGTGCGCAGAGACTCTTCAAAGATCCAGCGTTTATCAAACCAACCGTGCTCGCCCATAAAGAAGCCCTGGTCGCTGCTGAGGATGACGACGGTGTTATCGGCCAGTCCTTCTTTGTCGAGGTAGTCGAGCACACGTGTCACGCTTTCATCCACGCTTTTCACACAGGCAGTGTAGTCGTGCATGTAGCGCTGATAACGCCATTTGACGAGGTCTTTGCCCGTGAGGTTGGCCTCACGATACTTGGCGTTTCGTGGTTCGTAGTATTCGTTCCAATACTTGCGCTGATCATCGTTGAGATTGCCGGGAGTCACGAGCTTCAGGTCGCGATCGGTCATGGTGCGCTCGATCCCCATGTCATGATCACGGACGGCTTTGCTACGACCTTCATAAGCATCAAAGAGAGTCTCTGGCTCCTCATAGACCCGATCATGATCATGGCCAAGGTGGCGGATGGCAGGTTCCCATTCACGATGCGGCGCTTTGTGCTGAAGCATGAGCATGAAGGGTTTGGTTTGGTCCCGATTTTTCAGGTAGTCGAGGCTCAGATCGGTGATGATGTCGGTGACATAACCCTCATGCTTCACGGGTTTGCCATTCTCAATCATGGGTGGATTGTAATAGGCGCCTTGGCCTGGTAAAACCTGCCAGTAATCATAACCGACCGGGTCCGTCATGAGATGCCATTTGCCGATGACGGCCGTGTTGTAACCGGCTTTTTGCAGGAGCTTCGGAAAGGTCTGCTGAGTGCTGTCGAAGCGGCTGTTGCTGTTATTGTAGAAGCCGTTGGCGTGCGAGTACTTGCCCGTCTGAATGACGGCACGCATGGGACCACAAATCGAGTTGGTGACGAGGCAGCGATCAAAGCGGATGCCTTCTTTGGCGATGCGGTCTAGGCCAGGTGTTTCCAGCAGCTTCCGTTTTTCTCCATAGGCACTGATGACTTGGGTGCTGAGATCATCGCAGAAAAGAAACAGAATGTTCGGCGTGGCTGTCGGTGCTGCCGCGGCGGCAGAGGTCAGCAGGGTGAGGGCGGCGAGGAGTCGGCGGATCATGAGGAGGATTTTTTAAACGATCGTTGGATCAAGAACTTACGGGGTGCATAAAAAACGGCTGCCAGTCGCCTGGCAGCCGTGGAGGTGAATGTGGATGGTTTATTTTTCGATCTTCAGAAGCTCGACCTCGAAGATGAGGGTCTCACCTGGGCCGATGTCAGCACCTGCGCCTTGGTCGCCGTAAGCGAGGTCGGATGGGATGAAGAATTTGAACTTCGAGCCTATGCTCATGAGTTGCAGACCTTCGGTCCAGCCTTTGATGACTTCCTGAACACCAAAGGTGATCGGCTCGCCGCGTTGGACGGAGCTGTCGAAGACTTTGCCATTCACGAGGGTGCCGTGGTAGTGGACGTTGACCTTATCGGTTGGCACTGGCTTAGCGCCGTCAGCAGCTTTGATGACTTCATATTGCAGACCACTTGCCGTGGTCTTCACGCCTTCACGCTTGCCATTTTCAGCCAGGAATTTGGCGCCTGCAGCCTTCACATCACCTGCTTTAGCGGCTTTTTCTTTTTGGAGTTCAGCCTGCTTGCTCTGCATGACTTTTTCAAAAGCTTCCATGGCTGCGGTCAGCTCTTCTTCTTTAAATTTGCCTGGCTTGCCTTCGAACTGGTCGCGCATGGCTTGGAGGAAGTTTTCCACGTCGATTTCGATGCCCTGCTGCTTGAAGTTGTTGGCGATGTTGCCACCGATGTTTTTGCCGATGAAATAGCTGACTTTGTCCATGGCGGGTTTTGCCGCAGGAGCAGCAGTTTGGCTAGTGGTTTTCGCGGTTTCAGCAGGTTTTGCTGGCTCGGTTTGAGCTGAAACGGTAGTGGCTACCGCCAAGGCGGCACAAACGATGCGGAGGGTAACTTTCATGAGGTAAGAGTCGCGAGAGTGAAGGTGATGTGAGGGGCGGTCAACCAAAGAAACAGCAACTTGAGTCCATGGAAATGAACTTGAGCCTTTTCACAGGCTTGCCAATTTGCACCTCTCATGTCCGCTATTCCTACCGAATTCACCAACGTCACCGCCGTCACCAAAGCCAATGTCTATTTTGACGGGAAGGTGGTCAGTCACAGTATCCTCTTTGCAGACGGTAGTAAAAAGACCCTGGGTCTGATCTATCCTGGCAGCTACCACTTCGGCACGGATAAGGCTGAACGGATGGAGATCGTGGCAGGTAGCTGTGAGGTCAAACTGGACGGCAGTGACTTCAAGACGACCTACCATGGCGGGCAGTTTTTCGACGTGCCTGCGAACTCGGGTTTCGACATCGCTGTCACTGATGGCATCGCGGAATACATCTGCTCGTTCATCGACTAGCCTTTGTCACAGCCAGTGTTCCCTCGCGTCCGTTACAGAATTTAACTCTCTGAATCGTGCGATCGGCGGCGTTAGTCATTGGGCTAAACCGAGCATGGGCTATGGCCAAAGTGGCAGAGGTGAAATCGCACAAACCAATTCCCATTTTCCATCTCTGCCTCATCCTACAGCATGACGACTGATATTCTTGCCGTGCAGCTTGATTCCGTTTGGGAAGATAAGATAGCCAATTTTGCCAAAGTCCGCGCCTTGTTGGCACTGCGCCGACCTGCGCCCGGCTCACTCATCGTTCTACCAGAGATGTTTGGCACCGGGTTTTCCTGCAATACGGCACTGACCGCTGAGACCGAGGGGGGCGAAACGGAAGTCTTTCTGCAAAGCCTCGCGCAGGAGCATCAAAGCTGCATCGTCGCAGGCATCGTAACCAAGGGCACGGAGGGTCGCGGTCGCAATCAAGCACTGGCTGTAGCACCTGATGGCACCCTGCTAGCGCGCTACACCAAGATGCAGCCCTTTTCCCTTGGTGGTGAATCGGCGGTGCATGAGCACGGAACCAGTCCCCAAATCTTTGAGTGGGGTGGCATGAAGGTGGCACCGCTGATTTGCTACGATTTACGATTCCCTGAGATCGCACGCGAGGCCGTGAAACTCGCTGCCGAGGTGCTGATCTACATCGCCGCTTGGCCGCTGAAACGCGTGAATCATTGGCTCACACTTCTTCAGGCAAGAGCGATCGAAAACCAAGCCTATGTGATCGGCGTGAATCGAACCGGCACTGAGCCAAACTACAGTTACAATGGGCGCAGCGTGATCATCAATCCTCAGGGCGTGATCATTGCCGACGCCGGTGAACGAGAGCAAATTCTGCGTTCTGAGATCGATGCCAAACTCGTCCGTGAATGGCGCGCAGAGTTCCCCGGATTGCGGGACGCGGGGTTGATTGGTTGAGTGCCTTCTTGTTCATCGATCCTGTGCTCGTTTGCTTGAGCACTGCATCGATTTCATGCCCGTTACGGGATGCCGTGACCTTTGGCGGCGGTCCAGAGGCCGTACCAGTCTTCACGCTCGAGTTTGAGGTCAGCAGATTTGGCCGTGGCGATTAGGCGCTCGAGCTTATTGGTGCCAATGATTGGCAGTGGCTGGGACGGATGCGCTATGATCCAAGCATAGGCCAACTGATCCAGGGTTGCGTTATCGTATTTGGCGGAAAGTTCAGCCGCTTTGACCTTGAGGCGCCTGCCTTCTGGCGTGGACTCGTCCATGAGTTTTCCCTGGGCCAGAGGGGACCAAGCCATGGGCTTGATCTGATGTTTCTGGCACTGATCGGCGGTGCCATCAAAAATCGGGTCCATATGGAGGAGGTTGAACTCGATCTGATTCGTCACTAAAGGCTGGTCCATGCGGGAGTTCAGTAGATCAAACTGATGCACATTGTAGTTCGAGACTCCAGCACTGCGGATCTTCCCCTCTTTGATCAGCTTATTCAGCCCTGCGGCGGTCTCATCCGCGTTGGTCAGCCAGTCTGGGCGATGCACCAGAAAGAGGTCGATGTAATCCGTGCCTAGCAGGCGAAGCGATTTTTCAGCACTTTTCACCAATCGCGCGGCCTCTGCATTGTAAAAGGCGACCTTCCGGTCTGGGTGAAAATCGCAAGGAACGTAGATGCCGCACTTTGTCACGATCTCGAACTTCTCGCGCAGGCCTGATTCCAGCTTCAAAGTCTGGCCGATGAACTCCTCCACCCGATACAGTCCGTAGATCTCTGCCGTGTCCAACGTGGTGATGCCCAGTTCTAGGCAGGCGTGCAAGCGCTTGAGCAGATCGGCAGAATTTGAGGTCGCGGCATCATCGAGGAATCTCCAGGTGCCATAGATAAGACGTGAAAAGGTCGGGCCGTTCGGGGCGATGGGAAGACGAGTGATCATGATGGAATGGGAATTGGAGCGTGAAGGATGACTGCAAAAAACCCGCTGGTCACATGGACTCAGCGGGTTTTTAAATTGGAGAGCCCCTCTTGGTCTTAGGCTTTCTTGGTCAGAGCACCAACCTTGAGTGCAAGGCGGCTCTTGAGACGAGCGGAAGTGTTTTTGTGCAGGACTTTAGTCTTGGCAGCTTTATCTGAGGCCGAGGTGAACTCGTTGAGGCAGGTAGCGGCTGTGGCTGCATCACCTTTTTCCACGGCGGCGATGACTTTTTTGCGGAGAGTGCGGATACGGCTCTTCACAGCAGAGTTAGCTGCGGTGCGCTTGATCGTTTTGCGGATGTCTTTTTCGGAAGAGCGGATATTGGCCATAAAAGTGTCTGGATAGAGGGGTAGTGTGTATAAGGCAAGGCAGAAGGGCTGTCAAACTGGAATCTGGGCTGTGATGGGCATCTCGGCAATGTTTTGAGACATTTGATAGAGATTCAGCCATGAAATGCCCATAAAACCTTCACCGCTTGGGCGGCGGCGCGGACTTGGTGAACGCGGTAAATCTGAGAGCCACGCTTCATTCCCGCTGAGATGCAGGCGATGGTTCCGGCATCGCGATCGGTGGCCTGCGGCAGGTCGAGCACTTGGCCGATGACGGTTTTTCTAGAAACCGGCAATAGCACAGGACGACCCCATTTGAGCAGGCGGTCGGCGTGGCGATAGATAGCTAGATTGTCCTCACGCTGTTTGGCAAAGTCGATTCCTGGATCCAGGATGATCTGCTCTGCCTTCAAGCCTGCGCTCAAAGCCAGGGCCATTTTTTCATCAAAGAAGGTTTCCAGTGTCTCGTGGATGTCTGCATATTCGATGTGCGTATGCGGCACCTTTGGCTGACCAATGCTGTGCATGATCAGCAGGCTAGCTCCATGATCGGCACAGAGGCTCGCATTCGTCGCATCCGGCAAGGCGCTGATGTCATTGATCAGATCTCCACCATGCGGCAACACGGCGCGGATCACGTCACTGCGCCAGGTATTGATGGAAAGCATGGGCGGCCAGAGCTGCGCGGCATCCCAGGGAGCTGTTTCAAATTGAGCCAACAGAGCTGGCCAGGCTTTGAGAAAAGGCATGAGTCGCGCGATCTCTTCCGCCTGAGTGATTGGTCCACGATTCGTCCGCGCACTCTCGGCACCGATGTCGATGATGTCGGCTCCGTCTCTTAGCTGCTGCTGGGCCTGTGCCAGCGCCTTGTCAGGATCGAGCGTGCCGTCTCCGCAAAACGAGTCGTCATTGATATTGACGATGCCCATCACCAGAGGACGGCGTGGGAACTTGATCCTATGTTGTCTTGCTTGCCAAATCATACGCTGGGCCAGCTCTCTGGCAGATAGACCTCTCGGCGTTGACGATTCTCAAAACGTACCGTGGTGGTATAGCCGACACTGCGCACAAGTTTTAAAGCCTGATCAAAGTCGGCACCCACATCTGTCGGCTTGTGCGCGTCTGAACTGATCACGATCGGCACCTTGGCTGAGTAAGCCATCTCCAGCATCTCACGGGCTGGGTAAATCTCGGCCACTTCTTTACGTAGGCCAGCGGTGCTGACTTCCATGACCGCATTGGTATCCAGCAGTGCTTGAATCACAGGCTCATAATAGCGGCGTAAATCCACCGCAGGTCGGAATCCGAATTTTTTGGCCAAATCAGGATGCGCGTAGAAGTCAAAGAGCCCTGTGCGGATCATTTTTTCATAGAGCTTCCAATACACCGACCACATGTGCTCGATGTCTGTCGCAGTTGTCCAGCGCGCCATGTGCTGGGGGTCATCCACCGCGATGCCATCATGAATGTAATGCACGCTGCCAATGAGGTAGTCCCACTCACCGAGCTGAGCTGTTTTTTCGATCCATTTTTCGCGACCTTCCAAATAATCGCATTCCAGCGCCAGCCGGATCGGGAATCCAGGCAGCGCCTCGCGTGCCTGTGCGACCAGCTCAAAATAGCGTGGTAAATCCGTGATCAGCATCCGCCAATCATCAAAAAATTCCGGCATGGGATTATGATCAGAGAATCCGACCTCTGCCAAACCGATGCTCTGAGCATGACGCGCATACTCTAACGGATTTCCTTCCGCATGGCGGCAAAGTGGCGTGTGAGTGTGGTAATCAGCGAGCATGCTTTCTTGGTCTGCCACATTGGCCAGCGTGCAAGGAATAAAACAATAGAGATTTAAGATGGTAGATAGGAAGCTGCGTCACGTTTGAACTACTCCATGAAATTCGTCCTCGTCTTAATCTCATTCATCGTCTTCACTGGCAGCCTCTTGGCCGCACGTCCTATCCTCTGCTGCGACTACAGTGGCGGCACGGTGACGATCCTTTCTGCCGCAGGCGAAATTGAATGGCAGGTGGAGGCGAAGCAGCCGCAGGACTGTTGGCAGTTGCCGAGCGGAAACATTCTCTTTGCCTATCGTGGTGGTGCCAAGGAAGTGACAAGGCAGAAACAAGTCGTCTGGGAATATGTTGCCTCAGAAAAGGTCGAATGTCATGGCTGTCAGCCTTTGCCTGATGGCAATGTGCTTGTGATCGAATGTGGAAGCAGCCGCATCATCGAGGTGGATCGTGCGGGAAAAATAGCCAAGGAAATCAAGCTGGTAACTAAGGACACCGTCAAGCTGCACAATCAATTTCGCGGCACACGCAAAACGTCGAATGGCCACTACCTCGTCTGTTTCAAAGGCGAGAGCAAAATTGTGGAGCTGGATGCCAATGGCCTGGTGTTGCGTGAGGTTCCTGTCACAGGAGATCCCCATGAAGTCGTCCAACTAGCCAATAAGAACTTACTCATTACCTGCGGAGATGGACATCAAGTCGTCGAAGTTGATCCTGCGGGCCAAGTCGTCTGGCAACTCAACGAGAATGATCTGCCTGGCCATCCACTCCGACTCATGGCTGGCTGTCATCGTCTGCCGGATGGAAATACGATCTTTGCCAATTACCTCGGGCACGGCCACCTCGGTGAGCAGGCGCAGTTCATCGAAGTGACGCCCACTAAAAAAGTCGTCTGGGCCTTTGAGGATAAAGGCCGCTTCAAGACCATCAATCAAATCATGGCGCTGGATGACACTGGCGATGTGACCAAGGGCGAGGTGCGTCGATAGAAGGCACTTTTCATCATGATGCCAGTTGAAGTCGAGGGGCTCCTCTCCGACATGATCGCCTCATGTCTTCTATAAAAGCTTACCTCTTCGACCTTGATGGCACCCTGATTGACTCGCTCAAAGACCTCGCCTCTGCGGTCAACCGCATGCTCGTCGAACAGGGCTATCCTGAGCGTGATTTAGCTTTATTCCCCGAATACATTGGCGATGGCATGAGACAGCTCGTGAGTCGGGCCCTGCCTGAATCAGCTCGGACAGATGCCATCATCGATTGCTGTTTGAAAAGCTATCAGCAGCAGTATCAGAAGGGTTGGCATGATCAGACCATCGTCTATGCAGGCATGCAGGATGTGCTTGATGAGCTGAAGGGACGAGGCCTGAAAATCGGCTGTATTTCCAATAAGCCCCACCACTTTACCCAACTTTGCTGTGACCACTTTTTTCCCGCAGATACCTTTGCGGTCGTGCTGGGTCAGCGTGACGAAGTGCCTCGCAAGCCTGATCCTGCAGGCGCTCATGAAGCCGCAGCCCTGTTGGGACTCACCCCTGCTGACTGTGCCTATGTTGGCGATTCAGGCATCGATATGGCCTTTGCTAAAAACTCAGGCATGCGCGGCATCGGTGTCAGCTGGGGCTTTCGCAGTGTGGCTGAGCTTCAGGCACATGGGGCAGACGTGATCGTGCATTTGCCCTGGGATCTGCTTCTTCAGAAGTAAAGCCAAAGTCAATCATCACCGAGCTTGATGTCATGCCTAGGTTAGACATACATTGGCGCCGCATGACTCTCTCACGTCTCCTGAAACACACGGCTAAGGGTTCACTTCTATCCGCCACGCTCTGGCTTGCTTCTTGTAAGACGACACCACCACTGCTGCCGCCCCCCCAGGCACACCAAGTCGCCAAAAAGCCTGCAGGGCTCTTCGAATGGCATGGCGAGGGCAAGAGCATCACTTCGGTGAAGATCAATGTGGACGAACAAAAAGCTCGTCTCTACAATGGAGATGAAGAGATCGGATGGACCTACGTCGCCAGTGGCATCCCCAGCTTCCCCACCCCCACAGGGCAGTTTAAAGTGTTGGAAAAAATCACCGATAAAGTCTCCAATCTTTACGGGAAAGGCTATGATGCAGAGGGTAAGTTAGTGAACTCCGACTTCAAGCAAGGACGCGATCTGTTGCCGCCGGGAGGCCATTTTGAGCCAGCGAAGATGACCTACTTCATGCGTCTGACCGGAGACGGAGTTGGCATGCACATCGGAGTCATACCCCGCCCAGGTCGTCGCGCCTCCCATGGTTGTATCCGGTTGCCCTCTAAATTTGCCGGCACCATCTTCAAGAACATTTCCGTTGGAACTCCCGTAACGATCACCGGCAGCGGCCCCGACTACGCTACCTACATCAAGCAATCCACTGAGAAAGCCGCTGCCAACGCCGCTAAACTAGCCGAGGCCAAGAGGAAAGCTGCCGAGGCCGCCATCGCGACTGCAGAAGCTACCACCCTAGCCCCTGGCGACCCCAATGGGCCTGAGGGGACAAGGACACCAGCCATCTCAGTGCCGGCCATCGGTGGCCCTGCTCTATCTCCTACCTCTGCTGCAGGGCCTGCGCTAGAAGAGGTCAATCCTGCCATCCCAACTGGGAATTGAGCGGCAACCTACTTTGCCACTCAGGTTTTTATTGGGTCATTTTCGTCGCTTTGATTGCATTTCCTTCATGAATCCGCCCCCTCTCGTTGTCTCTCATCCTTTAGCTCAAATTCACCTCACGGCCTTGCGGCGGAGCGAGACGCCCATCGCGCAGTTTCGCTGGCATCTGCATCGGTTGGCTGAAATTCTCTTCACCGTGGCCACGCGTGCTTTGGAGACAGAGACCGTCACGATCCAGACACCCTTGGCAGAGACTCAGGGACAGACCTTTGCACGCCCGATCATCCTTGTGCCGATTCTGCGTGCAGGCCTAGGTTTATCTGAGGCCATTCATCCGCTGGTGCCAGACGCTATCGTGGCTCACATTGGTATTTCTTGCTGTGAGGAGACGGCCCAGCCAAAGCCCTACTTTGCTAAAATCCCTGGCAGCTTGTGGAAATCGGAGGTTTTTCTGCTCGATCCCATGCTGGCCACGGGTGGCAGTGCCTGCTTCACCATTAAGCAACTCAAGGCCGCTGGCGCTGAACGCATTACCTTCATCTGTGTGGTCAGCAGTCCCGAGGGACTTGAGGCCATGGCCGAGCAGCATCCCGACGTGCCCATCATCACGGCTGCCATTGATGATGGCTTGAATGACAAATTTTTCATCGTCCCAGGTCTCGGCGATGCTGGCGACCGCTGCTTTGGCACCTAGAAGTTGGCCTCTTTAAAAAAATACATCATTCTCATGTTTGATCTTGTTCCCTGTGCTGCATCCGTGGAATACTGTGCGGAGAAATGAAAGAGTATGCCTACATTCACGAAGAAGGTCGCCTGCCCGCCCCCTTAAACGCGGTCCCTTTTTTAAACAGTTTTAGTGACGAGCAACTGGACGATGTGCTGAATTCCTCCAGCCTGCTCCAATGCGATAAAGATGACATCATCATCCAGGAAGGCAGCATCGACAGCCGCATTTATATCTTGCTGAATGGCGAGCTTGAAGTCCGCATCAGTGGTAAAAAAGTGGCCGCTATCTCCAGAGTCGGTGATGTCTTTGGTGAGTTGGCACTCGTCAATCAAGACAAGCGTGCCGCCTCAGTGATCGCCAGCAGCCGCGCCCTCTGTTTGGCCGTCGATCAAAAGTTCCTCCAAGACATCCATCCGCGTGAAGAAGACCCAGCTTTCCACGCCGCTCTTTTTGAATTCGTGGCTCGTCTCGTCGCCAAAAAACTAGACGCCACCTCCCGCCGCCTTGGTGAAGTGGAAAAAGAACTCCGCGCCCTCAAAGAAGCCCACGGCATCCAGGACACACCCGCAGTCCAGTCCCCAGCGCCTAAAGCCACGAAGCCTTCCAAGCCCGCCGTCCGCCTGCCTGCCGCCAAAGCCCTCAAAAAGCCTCAACGCCGCAAGGCCTTGGCTTAAATCCAAAAGGCCGATGACGTCGGTGAGTTTTACCTTTTGAATGAGCCTAGCGTTATGATCCGAGGCCTGCGCATGAACTACTGTCGCTTAACTTGCCAAGCCACTGCTTGAGTGGCTTGGCAAAATGCAGGATCAATCATTGTAAGCCGCTTCGCCGTGCTCGGCGAGGTCGAGCCCTTGGCTCTCTTGATCGCTATTGACGCGCAAGGGGATGAAGAGGGCGATGACTTTCAGGATGATGTAGCTGGCCGCACCGGAGAGGATCGTGGTGTAGAGGGCCGCGAGGATTTGAGTTTTGAGCTGGGTGGCGATTTGGAAATCGCCAAGGCCACCTGCAAAGGAGGTGGAGCCAAACACCGCGACGAGGATGGTGCCGACGAAACCACCAACACCATGCACGCCGAAGACATCCAGCGAGTCGTCGTAACGGAACTTTTTCTTGAGCTTGGCGCAAGCGATCCAGCAGATGATGGCAGAGGCCGTGCCAATGCAGATGGCACCAATAGGACCGACTTTGCCAGCAGCAGGCGTGATAGCAGCCAGCCCAGCAATCGAACCTGTGGCAATGCCAAGAGCGCTGGGTTGCCGTGACTTGACCCACTCAATGGCCATCCAGACGATGGCCGCGGTGCAGGCTGAGATGTGGGTGACGATCAGGGTCATTGCAGCGCTGCCATTGGCGGCAAGCTGACTACCCGCATTGAAGCCAAACCAGCCGACCCAGAGCATTCCAGCACCAATGAGGGTTAGCGGAAGATTGTGTGGCAGCATTTGAGTGGTTGGGAAGCCTTTGCGCGGGCCGACAACGATGCACAGCACCAGCGCAGCGACGCCTGCAGTGATGTGAACGACGATGCCGCCTGCGAGGTCAATGACACCTGTGAGTCCGAGGAAAGCGCCTGCCTTATGCCAGACGCCATAGCAGCAGGGCACATAGACGACGAGGCTCCAGACGAGGCTGAAGATGAGCATGGCACTGAATTTCATGCGCTCGGCAAAGGCTCCGATGAATAAGCCCGGCGTGATGAGGAAGAACATCATTTGATAGGCGAAATGAAGCAGTTCAGGAATCGTCGGGCAATCGCCGCGCGTTGCGGTGGTGGTTACGCCATTGAGGAAGGCTTTGCCCATGCCGCCAAACAAGCTGCCACCATCTGAAAAGGACAGCGAATAACCGCAAACGAGCCAGAGCAGACTGAGCGCGGCAGTGAGCACAAAACATTGCATGAAAATGGAAAGCACATTTCGCGAACGAACAAGACCCGCATAAAACAGGGCCAATCCAGGAATCATCATGAAGAGGACCAGTGCTGTCGAAGTCAGCAGCCAGGCGGTATCGCCAGCATTGATCGTGGTAGATTCAGCAGCAGCGGCGGACAGAGGCATGCTCAGGCTCGCGAGGAGTCCAAGCATGGCAATCTTCGCACGCCGTGCCCAGAGGGTCGGTGTGAGGCAGGTCATGGTTAGGTTGGAAGCCACTTGCATAGCAGATGAGCTGAATGTTCAGCCATCTAAAAATGCATTCATCTTTTTCATGATTCGAAGAGATGATCCATCATTCGTTGAATCAACGGTGCTGCTTACAAGGTGATCAGTCCATATCGTCAGCGCTTTCGGCTTGTCATGAAAAACAAAGCCACTCCCAGCAAAGAGACCACACAGGTAGCTGCGGTTAACAGAGTGAGAACTAAATCACGCAGATCTTTGTTTGGTATGAAGCCGAGCTTGTGAAAGTTCGTAAAGACATTGGCCTCCCATTGACGCTGATCATCCGTGTGCCGAGTGACGCTACCCGTGGTGGTAGAGACATAAACCCGTGTATGCAAAGCGTCCTCTGTATCAAAACGATACACCGGCAACAGGCGGAAGATGTTGATGTATTCGGTGTTAAAAGCGGTCAAAAAATCCGTTCTTTTCACAGAAGCACCTCCGAGGAAAGTGGTGGCTATCTCTGCGGCGTAAGCTTCATCTTGAGCAGGATCGACGCGTCCGTCCAAGGCGCTGACATATTGAGCAGCGCGATTTGTTTTAGTATAGATCTGATACCACGGCTGGCCGCCAATGCTGCGGACATTGACAGCGGCAATGCCTTGAGCGGCATCTGGCAGCTTGATGGCAGCATCTCGAACACTGAGTTTGATCTGTGAGACATCCAGCCCGTTCCCAGATGGCCGAGCGGAAGGTGGCGGAGCTTGAGTGCGTGTCATGACGTTGTGAATGACACCGCTTCCGGCTGACATGAGAATGGTCAGGCTGAAGGTTAAACCTAACCAACGGTGGGCTTTGCGGATGAATTGTTTGTTCATGAGTTTTTAAAAGGGAAGGGCAGGGGTGGCTTTTGATAAGCTTCCCCTGCCCTCATTGAAGTAGATTACCACTTCCATTCCATGCCTGCATAGACAGCGCGTCCATCACCTGGAAAAAAGACAGCACTGTTTGCCGCAGCTGTTGTGAGAACGCCTGTTGTGGCCACATAGTCCTCATCAGTAAGGTTTTTCGCTTCGATGAAAAAGGAGGGGCCTTTTTCACGGCGGAAACCAACTTTGAAGCCAAGCAAAGCGTAGCTGCCTGCTCTTTGGGTGTTCGCTAAATCCACAAAATACGCCTCAGGTGTCCATTCGACATTAGGGCCAGCATAGAATCCGCAAGGGTGCTCATAGAGTAGCTCGGCACGGTAGTAATGGCGAGGCATACCAGGGAGTTCGTTGTTTGAAAAGTCGCTGTCTCCATCAAAGTGGAAGTCGCTGAATAGATAAGTCTGGCGCAGGAAGAGGCGATCATTTGGAAGCAGGTCACGCAGAAGATCCACGTCTAACATGGCCTCGATGCCATGATGAATGGTACGGCCTGCATTGACGGTTTGCGTTGGACTGATGCCCGGAATGCCTAGAGAAAGTAATTCATTATCAAGCCAAGAATAATACCAAGATAGATCCCAGCTTACGCGATTCATTTTACCGCGACTACCAAACTCAAGTGTTGTGCCTCGTTGTGCAGAAAGATCCACAAGGCCAGGGGCCGCGCCAGCTGCCGTGAGCTCGCCGAAAGACGGCGGTTCAAAGCTGCGGCTGACATTGAAATAAAGTTGGGTGTCGATCCTAGGTTCCCAGATCATGCCGATTTTTGGACTGAATCCCCAGTATTCTTGTCTGCTGCTGTTGTCTGCCCCAAAGAGAGTTTCTTCCGCGAGATCGCGATCGGCATAGCTGCCCTGACCCCCAATTACCAAGGATAAAGTGTCTGTCAGATGAAAGGTATCCTGAAGATAAAGATCCAGGTTAGCGGAAGTTTGCTCAAAGTCTGCCGTGCGGGCGTCACGTTGACCTGCAATGTTCCTAAAGCGATTGTCTTGT
>CAMBPS010000076.1 GCA_945869675.1 Prosthecobacter debontii
CAAGGCTTTTCACCTCTCGGGCGGTGTCACCCAAGACACAGCCGCTTCGAGTCGAAGAAGCCTTGTGAAACCAAGCCCTGGCGCAACTCAACGATCTTCCATTCCCGGATCTAGGCTAATCTGAGCGGACGAAGGGTGACAGAGTAAATTGAAAAACAATCACCAAGAAAGTTGGCACACTTCCCGCTTTATTGTAACTCATAGCAATAACTTCGGAAAATCACCTCTGATTCTCCCTTCTTATTGCAATCCGCCAAACCACATACTAATTGCGACAGCCATGAAAAAAGTCGAAGCGATCATCAAACCCTTCAAACTCGAAGACGTCAAAGAAGCCCTTTCCGAAGTGGGAGTGGAAGGAATGACAGTCGTCGAAGTCAAAGGATTCGGCCGCCAAAAAGGCCACACTGAAATCTACCGAGGTTCCGAATACACGGTAGATTTTCTTCCCAAAGTGAAAATTGAAATCGTTGTGGAAGATTCCCGCAGCGAGACTGTGGTTGACGCTATTGTCAAAGCTGCCAACACCGGCAAAATCGGTGATGGGAAAGTTTTCGTTAGCGAAGTTTTGGAAGCTGTTCGCATCCGCACGGGTGAGCGCGGTTCAGACGCTGTCTCCAGTTCCTAGTCCTAACCCGGTTTTATTTATTGAAGCCCGCCGATCTTTCGGCGGGCTTTTTGTGTTAGGGTTAGGACTTAAAATTTGGATTAGAATCGACAGTTGGTGCTGAGGCTTCAGATTTCGAGTGAGTTATAAGATTTTTTGCGGTTTTGTTGGCTTTGCACGTGTGACTCGTGCCAAATTATTGATTGCCAATAATCAACGACGAAAGATCCTTGCTTTGATTATAGCTCGGACTTCGACCCTTTCGGTGCTTTGTTTGATCAATGGCCAGAATTGTATCTTCAAGTCATTCGATGCCGCCCAATAAAAAAGCCCGCCATTGCTGGCGGGCTTTGATTAAATCAGGGATGTTATGCTTTCGGAGTGTTTGGTCCACTTTCAGGCAGCTTGGGCTTGGCGATGTATCCGGTTGGGATTTCGCCTTTAAGAGATTTGAGGAAGGTGACGATGCTGGTAGTTTCCTCGGGGGTGAGAGCTTTACCAAGCTGGTATTCAGCCATTTTGTTGACCATTTCTTCGAGGGTCTTGACAGAGCCGTCGTGCAAATATGGCCCTGTTTCGCTAATGTTGCGAAGGCTTGGAACTTTGAAGTAGAATTTGTCGGTTTCGACTTTGGTGGCTTCAAAGCGTCCTTGATCCTTGAGATCCGGCCAAGTTTTCACGAGACCAAGTTTTTGATACATCATGCCGCCCACTGCTGGGCCGTTGTGACAAGTGACGCAACCAGCTTTGGCAAAGGTTTCAAAGCCTTTGCTTTCTTCTGCGGTGAGTGCCTGTTTATTGCCCTTGAGGAAGTCATCCCAGCGGGAAGGCGTGACAAGCTTACGCTCGAAGGCACCGACGGCTTTGCCGAAGTTGTTGTAAGTGATAGGGTCGGCTTCTCCAGGAAAGGCGGCTTTGAAGGCTTCCACGTATCCAGGAATGGATTTGAGAACGTCAACGACGAAGTCGGCACTGGGCATGCCCATCTCACCTGGGTTTAACACGGGTCCTTTGGCTTGTTCTTCGACGGAGGGGGCGCGGCCGTCCCAAAATTGGGCGATGTGGATCGCGGCGTTGTAAGTGGACGGTGAACTGCGGCCACCCACCTTGCCTTCATGGCCTGGGGAAAATGGCAGGTTATCTTGGCCGTATTTGTCCAGCATGTGACAGGAGTTACAGCTGAGTTTTTCACCTTTGGAGAGGCGATTCTCATAATAAAGCATACGACCGAGGTTGATCTTGGCCTCGCTTAGTTCGTTGTCTGGAGAGGGTGCTTCTGAAGGAAGAGGTTTGAACATCATCAGAAACGAATCTGAGACTGCATCGGCGAGCACGGGTTGGGCGATTAGTGCCAAAACGGCGACGGTGATTGTGGTGGCTTTTTTCATGAGTGAAAGGAGGCGATAGTATGAACGCGCTCAAGGAACGTAGGGTTGCAGGAATTATCAGGCAAGTGCTGACTGAGGCGTTTTTTGTTTCTCGGTTTGACGGGTCTTTTGATCGCGCCATTTGTCCAGAAATCTCTTTTTCCTGATTCTATGAAACCTACTCTCCTCATCCTTGCTGCCGGTATGGGCAGCCGTTACGGTGGTCTTAAGCAGCTTGATGCCATGGGTCCTTCGGGCGAGGTGGTCCTAGATTACTCTGTCTATGATGCGATCCGCGCGGGTTTTGGCAAGGTCGTGTTTGTGATTCGGCGTGACTTTGAGGAGCAGTTCCGTTCGCAGATTGGTGCTAAATTTGCGGATCGTATTCAGGTGGACTATGCCTTTCAGGACATCCATGATTTACCAGTTGGGTTCCAAGTTCCCGAAGGGCGCACAAAGCCTTGGGGCACCGCCCACGCGGTTTTAGCAGCTGAGTCCGTGGTGCATGAGCCTTTTCTGATGATCAATGCAGACGATTTTTATGGCCAAGATGCTTATGCGAAGATGGCTGAAAATTTGAGGGCTGCTCGACCAGTTGACGGCAAGAGCCACTATTCGATGGTGGGTTTTTATTTGAAAAATACGCTTTCGGATCATGGCAGTGTCTCCCGCGGCGTGTGTGAGCGTGGTGAGGATGGGATGCTGAAGTCGGTCAAAGAAATGACGAAGATTTTCCGCACCTCCACTGGAGCAGAGAACCGGGAGACAGTCCCTCCTTTACCATTGACTGGGCAGGAGGTGGTATCGATGAACTTTTTCGGCTTCACTCCAGATCTTTTTCCGCCACTGCGGGCTGCCTTTAGCGAGTTCCTGAAATTGCGGGGTCATGAAGAAAAGTCTGAGTGCTACATGCCGGGCGAGTTAGATGTGATGATTCAGACGGGCCGTGCGGATGTTATGGTGTTGGAGTCGAATGATTCATGGTTCGGTGTGACTTATCCCGAAGATAAGGTTGATGTGGTGGCCTCGATACGAGCGCTGGTGGCTTCTGGGGCGTATCCTGAATCTCTCTGGGGCTGATTTGCAAAGGCCCTACTGTGCAGTTTCAAGGCCCAAGATTGTCAGGTAGCCTTGACCTGATCTTGACGGGGAAGGGGACAACCGTCATTGTGAAGATGTTCTAATTCTGGAGTTTGTCCAGAATTCCTCCTCTCATGCGAATCATGTTTGACAGTTTTTTGCGCAGCTTTTTTCTCTTCTTTTGGGCGGGCTCTATGCTGCTCGCTCAGGATGTACCTCAAGCACAGCCGTTGATTGGCTCGGGTGAGCTAGTTAAGAAGAAAAGCAAGGATTTGGCAGCTACGCTGAGCACCCAGAAGGAAGCACGCACGATGCGTCTGAGTATTCCTGCACCGCGCGGACAGATCGTGGATCGTAATGGCATGGCGCTGGCTCAGAATCGTGTGGTGTATTATTTGGCACTGAATTTTCCGTTCATGGACAAGGCGACACCAGAAATGATTCTGTCTTTTGCCAAGGATCGCATTGCTGCAGCTAACAAGTTGTTGGGGAAGGCTTGGACAATTCCTGATGACAAGTTGATCAGTCACTATCAAAACCGTCGCTGGTTGCCATTGGTTTTTTCTCTGGAAGAGGGGCTCAATGTGGAGCTATCCAATGATGAGCAAAAGAAGCTGGCGCCGCTGCTGGAGCAGGGCTCTCTGCTACTGCAGCCGGCCTATATCCGCTACTATCCAAAAGAGAACACGGCCTGTCACGTGATCGGTTTTACAGGTAAAACGCGCCGCCTTCCTGAGGGGCCAATCTCGGACGGTGATCCACTCTTTGAAGAGATGGAGGGACGTGATGGCATTGAGTTAACGTTCGATGCGGTGCTTAAAGGCATACCGGGAGAGATCAACTTGCTGTTTGATGCCGATGGAAAGTTGCTTTCAGATGAGGTTTTAAGGCGACCGTCCCCAGGTAGGACTGTTGTTTTGGCGATCGACTATCACATGCAAAAGTATGCGGAGAATGCTCTGCAGGAGAATGCCCGCAATGGTGGTGCGATGGTGATCATGGACGTGCGCAATGGAGATATCTTAGCCATGGCCTCGCATCCTACCTTCAACCCGAATGAGTTCGTTTTTGGCATTCATAGCAAACGCTGGGAAGAGCTCAGCAATGATCCTCGGATGCCTCTCATTGGGCGTGCGTTTCGCGGTGAATATCCACCAGCTTCGCCTTTCAAGCTTGTTACTGCTCTCGGCGCACTGGAGTCGGGTAAGGTGACCCCGACGTCCTCTTATTATTGTGGTACGGATCTTCTCATCGGAGATCGTTACTTTCATAATCATAATACGAAGACGGATGAGGGGGACATGAACGTAATCACAGCCATTAAACGCAGCTGCAATACCTGGTTTTACCAAGCGGCATTGGATGTGGGCGCAGATCCTATTACCATGATGGCTATGCGGCTTGGATTTGGTGAGCGCACAGGCATTCCGCTAAAAGCAGAAGGTAAAGGCTACATGCCATCGTCTGCGGACCACAGGATCATCGGTGGAGAGTTGGCGAATATTTCGATTGGTCAGGGGCGCGTTCTGGCCACGCCGCTGCAAGTTTGTCAGTGCATGACTGCCATCGGAGATGGCATGAATTTAAAGCAGCCGATCTTAGTGAAACAGGTTCAAAGTCTAAGTGAAGTCATCATTGAAGCCTACGAGCCAACTGTGCGCAGACAGATCAATCTAGACCCAGTAGCCAGGGATTCTGTGGTCAAGGGGATGGTGGCGGTCGTCTCAGCCAGTGGTGGCACTGGTCATGGAGCAGCAATCAAGCAGGCGCAAATCGCTGGTAAGACTGGCACTGCCCAGTGGAAGCCGGCGAAGGATCAGCGGCTTGCTTGGTTTACAGGCTTTTTACCAGCGAGTCAGCCAGTCTTAGCATTTGCGGTCCTTTATGAAGGCCGTCCCGGCGAAAAGATCAGTGGTGGCAGTTATGCCGCGCCGATCGTTCATGAAGTGTTTGAAAAATATTATGAAGGTGCGCCCGCTGATGACGCCTTGGTCGCGGCGATGAAGGATGTGCCAAAAGCTGTTTCTCTGGAAGAGGGCGAGTTGGATGAAAATGGCTTAAAACCTGAAAATACAGAGCAGGTCAAGCCAGCTGATGCAGCAGCTCCTAGAAGCGTGCCCGAAGAAAAAACGTTCGGCGGATTTTTCAAGAGACTGTTCAAGCGTAATTAGCCTGGCATTTCACCTTTTCCCTTTCGCTCCCAAACATGACAGTCCAACTTGCCAGCCTATGCGATTCAGCTTCGGATTATTCGGGTAAACTTTGCATGTTAGGGGCTTTTGATACGCTCTGCTCAAGAGAGTTTCCCGTTGTTCATCCAGCTTGTGCTCTGGTCGTGCGGCTGATTTTTGAGCCGAATGATTCAGGTCGGCATCAGTTCATGATCCGATGCATTGATCCTGCGGGCCAAGAGTGCATCCCTCCTTTTGATCCGGTAGTGGATGTGTCCTTTCCATCCAATTTTGTTCCCTTCGTCACTCGTAATATCGTGTTGAATTTGCAAAGGCTGCGTATTGAGCGTCAGGGCGTTTATCGTTGGCTCGTTCAACTGGGGGATCAGACCTTGGCCTCCATTCCACTTCGTGTGACCCTTTTTGATGAATCGCGTTCGGCTACTGGTCCTGCGGGTTAAACATGGAAGACAATTCGAAAATCAGACTGATCTATGGAAATCAATCTTTTGCAAGAAAAGCCCCTTAGCGCGCCTGAAGGCACGGCCATTCGACAGCTGTCCGTCTTTCTTCCCAATCGTGTTGGATCACTGATGGCGCTGACGAAGCTGCTGCATGATCATCACATTGAAGTTCTTGGCCTTTCCATGCAGGACACCACGGAGATGACCTTGGTCCGCTTGATTCTAAGCGACCCCGAAGGCGCTGGTATGCTCTTTATTGAGAAAGGCATCCCGCATACGGATTGTCCTATTGTTGTGGTCGAACTGACGGAGTCGGGACAACGCCTGACTGAATGTCTTTCCACGTTGTTGGCAGCCGAATTAAACATTGAGTTTTGCTACCCTCTCATTGTGCGCCCTAAAATGCATCCTTTGCTGGCCCTACATTGTGACGACGGTGAAATCGCCGCTCAAGTTCTTAATAGCTCAGGATTTCGAGTTCTCAGTCAAGGGGACCTGAGTCGTTGAGTTAAAGTTAGGCTAAAGCTGGATGTGAAGAAAGTCGTATGCGTAATCTCTGTTTTAAGCACATCCCGCGGTGTATGAATTATGAATGAGGTGAATCATGGCGAAAGCCTGTCTCAAAGAGCGGGCGCATGCCCCTCATTTAATTTGTAAGATTTGAGCGTTTGTGAGCTAAATAGTTTAGGATCACGGACATGACTTCACCTACCGCTTTTCAAGATGCCCTTAATCGTCGTTTGTTTCTTCGAAACAGTGCGGCAGCGCTGAGTTCGACGGCGCTAGGCTCGCTGATGGCTGGCTCAGTAGCTCATTTGCATCATGCGCCAAAGGCTAAGCGGGTGATCTATCTTTTTCAGTCAGGGGCGCCTTCTCAGATGGATCTTTTTGATCCGAAGCCGCAGATGGCAGCACAACGAGGAAAGGACTTGCCCGAGTCGATCCGTAAAGGACAGCGGCTGACGACGATGACTTCAGGCCAGAAGTCTTTTCCGGTTGCGCCTTCCATGTTCAACTTTTCTCAGCATGGCAAGGGGGGCATCTGGCTCAGCGATCTGTGGAAACATCTGCCGAAGGTGGCAGATGAATTGTGTGTGATCCGCTCCATGCACACCGAGGCGATCAATCATGATCCAGCCATCACGTTTTGTCAGACTGGCAGTCAGCTAGCAGGTCGTCCTAGCATTGGCTCTTGGCTCAGTTATGGCCTAGGAAGCACCAATGAGGACATGCCTGCCTACGTGGTGATGACTTCATTTGGCACTGGTCGTCCGGACGATCAGCCGCTCTATGACCGTTTGTGGAGTAGCGGTTTTCTCCCCACCCAGCATCAGGGCGTGAAATTCCGTAATAAGGGGGATCCGGTTCTTTATCTTTCTAATCCTAGCGGGGTCACTCGTGAATTGCGCCGTGGCATGCTGGATGAATTGGCGGCATTGAATCAGCGTGATCACGCGATCTTTGGTGATCCAGAGACGACGGCACGAATCGCGCAATATGAGATGGCTTTTCGCATGCAGACCAGTGTTCCTGAGCTGGCGGATATCTCCAATGAACCGCAGCATGTCTTGGACATGTATGGGCCTGATGTGAAAAAGCCTGGCACTTACGCCGCAAACTGTTTGTTAGCGCGCCGTTTGGCCGAAAGGGATGTGCGTTGTATACAGCTCTTTCACATGGGCTGGGATCATCATGGTGGCCTGCCAAGAGCCATTCAAGGGCAAATCAATGACACGGACCAAGCTACGGCTGCCCTGATTCTGGATTTGAAGCAACGCGGTCTGCTGGATGATACTCTGATTGTCTGGGGCGGTGAGTTTGGTCGCACAATTTACAGTCAAGGAGCACTGACGGAGACAAACTACGGTCGAGATCACCATCCGCGTTGCTTTTCAATGTTCATGGCGGGAGCCGGTGTGAAGAAAGGCATGACCTTTGGCGAAACGGATGATTTTAGCTACAACATCGTCAAAGATCCCGTTCACGTGCATGACCTGAATGCGACCATCATGCACCTACTCGGTGTCGAGCATGAGCGCCTGACCTATCGCTTCCAAGGTCGTGATTATCGCCTCACTGATATTCATGGAAATGTGGTGAAGCAGGTTCTGGCGTGATTTTATTCGAGCGAATCACAGCCTAACCAAGATTCAGCGATAGCTTCCCCTGCAAGGCGAGCTGTCGTCCATGCGGCTTGGAAATTGAAGCCGCCGGTGACCCCGTCGATGTCGAGAATCTCTCCTGCAAAATGCAGGCCGGGAGTGGTGCGACTTTCCATGGTTTTGAATTGCACGTCGCCAAGATGCACGCCGCCACAGGTGACAAACTCGTCTTTATTCATGCTTTTGCCATCGACCTTAAATCGGCAGGCACCCAACTCCTGGGCAAAGCGGCGGGCTTTTTCCCTTGGTAGATGTGGCCAGCGGAGTTCGCTCAGGTCACTTGAAGAGTCGGTCAGTGCAGATTCCAGCAGGCCTTTCCAAAGCCGACTTGGGATGCTGAATTGTGGATCATTGGTAATGCTTTTTCTGGGTGATTCGATGCGCAGCTCGTCAAAGCGTTGCAAGATCTGTGCTTCGGTCTCTTGGCCGGTCCAGTTGACGAGGATATCAAAACGGTAGTCGAGCTTTTGAAGCTCACGCGCCCCCCAAGCAGAGAGCTTGAGGATGCTAGGCCCACTGAGACCCCAATGGGTGATGAGAACTGGGCCTGTGGCTTTGAGATTGAGCTTTGAGTCGGTCGAGGTGACTTGCACCGTTGCTTCAGCTACTGATAATCCGGGTAGGTCCGAGAGGCGGGTATCAGCAATTTTGAAGGTGAATAGAGAAGGGGCTGCCTCCTCGATACGGTGCCCGAAGCTGGCTGCTAGATCAGCGCCGAATCGGTTTCGTGTGCCACCGAGGGTCAAAAGCAGTCGTTTGCTGCGGATATGTTCATCGGCATTTAGACGCAGGGCAAAGAGGCCTTCGTGCATGGCTTCCGCTGCTTCCAAGGCGGTGTGGGTGCGGATTATAATACCTGCTTTTTTAGCAGCACCCAGCAGACAGTCGATAATGCTCTGAGAGCTATCAGATTGGGGAAAGACGCGACCGTCTTCTTCGATCTTTAGCGGCACTCCACGACTCTCAAACCAGTCCATGGTATCGGTCGGACTCCAGTGGTGAAATGGGCCAATGAGTTGCTTGGAACCTCGTGGGTAAAATTTGGTTAGAGCCTTTGGGTCAAAGCAGGCGTGGGTGACATTGCAGCGGCCTCCTCCCGAAATTTTGACTTTGCCCAGCACCTGGCTGCTTTTTTCAAGAATAAGCACGCGGGAGCCCGGGCAGGCTTCAGCAAAAGTGATGGCACCAAAAAAACCTGCTGCGCCACCTCCGGCTACTACGAGATCATAGTTGGCAGAAAGGGGGGCGGTGCTGGATAGGCTCATGAGCCAGTGACCATGCCTGCTAGCGGCTCAGGGCCAAGGATGATTTTAGCGGAAAACAACGTTTATGAAAGGCTTTTTGGCCCACCTTGGGGCTGGGCGGTTTAAACCTCCCGACTAACTTGCCCTAAAGTTACGCGATGTTTCGCCCGCCATGGATGATATGAGACTGTTCGTGATTCGAGTTTCTAATCACAGGATTAACAGGAATGGGTTCTGACCAGTAAATCATGTCTTTCTTTTTTCCTGTAAAATTGAGTCTCCAGTTGCTTTGTTGTCTTCGACTTATAAGGCCAAAGTTACTCTTCGTTCCACATCCCACGCCCCGTGGATTGTCTGCTAGATTCAGGAATGGCTGACCGCCGATTTGCATCCGTCATTGATTCCACAGCGCTTTTCGCCTCTCGGGCAGTGTCACCCAAGACACAGTTGCTTCGAGTCGAAGAATCCTTGTGAAACCAAGCCCTGGCGCAACTCAACGATCTTCCATTCCCGGATCTAGGTTAAACAATCATTGGCCACGGCTCCCACTTCCTATGCAGGGCAGCATCATGGCGTCTCTCATGCCGTGCAGGATCTTTTTATCGGCAGGGCAGACGGTGGCTAGGATGCCGCTGAGCTGAGTCTCTTCACTGTCCTTGGGCAAGAAGTAGTAAGGGCAGAGACGAACGCGGGATTTCATCATCGTGCTGCCCTGAATTCCCTCATCCCAGGCGGGATGCTGCACCACTTTGCCGCGATGAAAGCGCTGCATGATGTAGGGTCCGGTCGGGAAATTGGCCAAGGCCTTGTCTAGAGCAGCTGCCCATTGTTCCTGAGAGAGGTCGTGGCCAATGGACACGCTGCGTGATCCCCATCCGACTTCGGAAAAGCCGCTGATTTTGAGCGCCAACTCACGCTGCTTACTGCCGTTGCGCTTGGCTTCTTCCCAAGACTGAATGTTCAGCCCTGGATAGACGGCGAAGGGTGGAATCGGCGTCGGGTCCATGACCCAGCCTTGCGGAATGCAGCGTTTCAGCAGATCTCGATGTTCGGTGCTCAGTTCGCGGCTCCAGAAGTCTTGAAGTTGGGGGGACCAAAAAAGTGCTAACCAGAGTTTTTCTTCAAGAAAGGCTTTCAACGGTGGGGTGAAGCTGATTTCGGCCTCTTGGGCCATTTTGAGCATCTCATCGGCTAGTTCCACGTTGGCAAGATCGAAGAGTTCAAAGAAGCGGTAGATGCTAGAGCCGATGAGTTCCGTTGGAGTCAGATTCCAAGAATTCATGACACTTCGAGGCAGTCCACCAGTGCGTGCATTGAGTCTGTTGATCAGCCATTCCATTTCAGGCTGGTAATCGCCCGACTCGCGTGAAATGAGGACATCCTCGTGTGGGAATGCGGCGGCGAATCCGTCAATCATGCCATGGGCACCACCAATCACGGCTTGGCCCATGGCGGCGTAGGTTTCGTTTAGCCAGCCGGTTAAACCGATGCCGCCAGGTAGTGAGTCGAGCTCAGAAATGCAGACACCATCTTCCGTCAGCACGAGGTCAGGGCGTAGGACACGGGGAAGATCGTCCCGCCATTGTTTGTATCGGTTAAGAGCAATCACGCGCTCTGGTTTGCCCTGATCCAGCAGACGTGCCACCCAAGCAATTTCCGGTTTTTCGAGGCTATCGAAATAGAGCTGATTGCAGCAGCGCTGAAACGCCCGCAGTGCTGGGCCGAGTGACTCGATGAGATCGACGGTATCATGATCCAAGGCAAAAGCCTCTGGCGAAAGGACCCACTCCTTGTCACGAAACAGTCCTTGTTCGGGAAAGGCGTGGCGGAGATAGGCGATGCGTTCAGCAGGGGACATGGGCGACCTTAGCAATGGCGTGCCCTATTCTTTCGGCAACGCAAAGATGTCGGACTTAAATTTTCCAGCCATAGCTGTGATACTGGTCCTCGAAATGGCCGTTGGGATGGCAGGTGATTTGGAGAAAGCCTTCGGGGTTGCCGTGGACGGGGCCTTTCCACCACATGCCGCAGACAGCTCCACCTTGCAGGTAGGTGACTTTGTCAAACTGGATACGCTCGGAAATATGGCCGTGGCCGCTGAGGACGAGCTTGAGATTGTAGGGGGTCAGCATTTTGCGGAACTCGAAGACGTTTCCGACGAGACCCTTACCACCGATTTTGATCTTGGGACCAAGGATGACTTGATCCCAGACACTGTAGAAAGGGATGTGAGTGACCATGACGATAGGCGTTTGTTTGCCGGTTTTTTCGAGGTCGTTTTTTAACCAAGTAAGCTGATCGTCATCGATCCAACCTTTGTACTCAAGGTCGCTTTCCTGGCCGATGCTGTCCAGGATGATGAAGTGCCAGCCACCGTGATCAAAGCTCTGGTAGGTGCGGCCCTTGCCGTAGCGATCGGAGAAGAGTTTTTTGCCATAGTCGTGTTCGCCAGGTTTCACGAGGGCTTTTTTGGACCAGCCACAAACGTCGTGATTGCCGATGGTGTGGTAGGTTTTGTAGTTGAGGTGTTTCATGGCCTCGTCCCAAAGCCGCCATTGGGCGTGAACGCGGCCGCTGCCCATCTCTAGGGCGTCCATAATAAGATCACCCCCGGTGATAGCAAAGTCAGGTTTTTGCTCGAGCGCATTGGCTTTTTCAAAGCAGGCTTTGACGCCCTCGATTGCACGGAGTTCAGGCTGAATGTGCGCGTCAGTGAGGAAGGCGAAGCTGAAGGGTTTTGCTGCGTTTTCGGCTGACTCTCCTAGACTCGAGAGTAAAAGGGAGCTGGTGCTTGCGGTGAGAATTTGGCGGCGACTAAGCTTGGTCATGTTTGGAATACGCAGGAAGATGGCTGAGATATCAGAATGTCTCATCGGATGTTTCAGGCGATTGATCCAATAAACCTCTGGATAAGCCGCAATCTTGCGTCCTGGCCTTGCAGTGAGTGATCGGTTGCGTGATGATTGGAGATGATTCGTCTGATGATACTTTTTCTCATGGCTCTAGGCGCAGGGCTTTTGGCACAGGAGACTACGCCGATCCTGCAGCGTATGCCCTTGGGCGCTTCAGGCACACTGCCTGCTGATACGACGGTTTTAGCCCAGCGTGCAGCAGCGGCTTTTGCCAAAAAAGACTGGGATGTTGCACGTGTAGCTTATCAAGAGATGCTGACTTTGGATCAAGAGAATGCTTTAGCCTGGGCCAATTTGGGGGCAGTTCAGCAGCAGTCAGGGCTGACCAAAGAGGCGCTGGAGTGTTTTGAAAAATCGGTTCTCTTTAATCCTGGATTGGTTCAGTCCTGGAATGCATTGGGACTTCTGTATTCAGCCAAAGGCGATACTTATCAGGCGATGTCTATGTTTAGTCGCGCGATTCATGAAGATCCTGAAGATGCGCGGGCCCACAACTATTTGGCAATCACCATCCGTAGCCTGGGATGGAATGCGGCAGCTGAGTCCGAGTTGCAACGGGCCATTGAGCTGAATCCGAATTTCGGTGTCGCTCATTTTAATCTAGCGCTGCTTTACATGGATCAAAAAACACCAAGCACGGAGCTAGCTAAGATGCATTACAAGAGGGCTCAGTCTTTGGGACTTGAAAAAGACGAGGTGCTAGAGCGGAGGTTGGCCGAGTGAGCTGGGATTTGGATACACAATCTGCCGATCTCCGTGCTCAAGGGCTCTGGCGAGATTTGCGTCTTCTGGACGGTGTGAAGGGGCCAATCGTGCAGGTGGATAGCCAGCAGTTGATTAATTTTTCTTCGAATGATTATTTAGGACTGGCCGCATCTTCGGAGCTTAAAGAAGCTTTGAAAGAGGGCGTGAATCTTTATGGGGCGGGCTCTGGGGCCTCTAGATTGGTCAGTGGCACACAGAGGCCGCATCTTCAGTTAGAGGAGGCTTTGGCCGAGTTTAAGAAGACCCAAGCAGCACTCACGTTCAGCAGTGGTTATGCTGCGGCTTTGGGCACGATTCCAGGGTTATTGGGGCCTTCAGATACCATTATTCTAGATAAACTATCTCACGCCTGTTTGGTTGATGCGGCTCGTTTGAGTGGTGCTACGATTCGCGTTTTCCCGCATAATCACGTGGAGAAATTAGAGCGCCTGTTAGCGACTGCTAAAGGCCGTGTCCTCATTGTGACTGAAGCGATTTTCAGCATGGATGGGGATGCTTGTGCACTTCTGGAAATCGTGTCTCTAAAGGAGCGTTATGGAGCTTGGCTACTTTTAGACGAAGCCCATTCCGTAGGTGTGCTCGGTCCGCAGGGCAGAGGATTGGCAGCAGCGCTGGGACTTGAAAACCAGGTAGAGTTGCACATGGGAACGCTAAGCAAGTCTTTTGGGCTCTCTGGCGGTTACCTAGCAGCCTCGCGTCAGGTGATCGACTTGCTGATTAATCGTGCACGAAGTCTGATTTATTCGACAGCTCCGGCACCAGCTTTGGCCTATGCCGCGGTTCATGCTTTGGCTTTGCTATCAGGTCAGGATGGAGATTTGCGTCGAGATCGCCTCTGGTCCTATCTTGCGATTCTGCATCCAGAGCCTCCTCCCGCTAGCGCTATCTTGCCAAAAGTGATTGGTGACGAAAATGAGGCGCTTAAGGTGAGTGTTGATCTCAAAACTAGGGGTTTTCTTATTCCTGCCATTCGCTATCCAACCGTGTCGCGTGGAAGCGCAAGATTGCGAATTACCTGTACAGCAGGGCATTCGCAGGGACAAATTGAGCAATTGAAAGCAGAATTAGACGCTGTTGATGAATTCAAATAAACGCTATTTTGAGCTCAAGTTATCGATAATTTCTCAGAGTCTATTCACAGGTTATTCACAGAGATTAAAATAACCTTTGTCTAACATCTTGCGGTCTTCATTTATGGCGGGTTTGAACCTGCCATTGATCCTTTTTTAAGACGCACTTCAAGCGTGGAACCCTTGTGGTAGAAGCGTGGAACGAAACAAATCTGTCACCTTGGGGCGGAGGAGTTAAGACTGTCGAAGTTCTTGACATCTTAACCTGAAGTTCTTGCTTTGAGTTTCCTTTATATGTTTCATAATGAAAGATTTAATTGATTCATCAAGGTTTCGTTGAGCATTCCTATTCTACGTGGTTTTTTATACCATTATGGGCACAAACGGCATCCACTGGGTTGGCTCTTAGGGCTTTCTTAGGGTTTCGGGAAAAACCTTTGAGCCATTAGGATCGAGCGCTGCAACAATCCAAATGTGATCCGGATTAAGTGTTTTGTGATGGACTTGGAGCTGTGGATTTTAGCTCAAATGATTGACCTTTCTTCACAAGAAGAAGGGAAGTTATTCGGTGGCTAATATTTGGCCTAGCTAAGCTGTCATGTGGGTCACCAATATGAATCGCCAAGATCGCTGACCATATGGATCTAGCTCACAGCTGTTTTCGCGATTTTTTCGCAGGATTGAACATCGAGCTTGCCTGAGGAGAGGATGGGGATGTCAGAAACACGGATCATTTTTTTGGGGATCCAGAGCGGTGGCATGCCTTTTTCCAGCAGGCGATAGCGCAGATCCAAGATCTCCTGCTGCTCTGGGCCACCTGGGATAGCCGTGAGCAGAATGAGTGCCTCGCCTTTATCTGGGTCTGGCACGCCGACGATGGCGATCTTACGGCTAGACTCGTTTTCCAAGCCCATGGCCTTGACTAGGGCTTCCTCGACCGTTTCATGAGGAACCATTTCACCAGCAATTTTGCTGAACCGGCTTAGGCGTCCCTCGATGTAAAGGAATCCGTCCATGTCCACGCGGCCGATGTCGCCCGTGCGGAACCACCCATCGTTATTTTTAACCTCGGTGGTGCGTTTTTCATCATGCAGGTAGCCTTCAAAGATGTTGGCTCCTTTAAACCAGATCATGCCGCTTGAATGGATCGACTGTGGCTCAAAGGTTTCTGGGTGGGTAATACGCACACTGAGACCTGGGACCATCTGCCCGACGCTGCCTGGGCGATGGCTAGGAATCCAGACAAAACCTGCAGATTCTTCCCCGAGGGGTTTAGGATTGGGGAGATTGACATTGGAAACTGGGGAGGTTTCCGTGAGGCCGTAACCTTCATAGACACGCTTGCCGAATTTGGTCTCAAAGGCGTCTGATACGGTTGTCGGTAATTTTTCAGCGCCGGTGACGCAGAGCTTGATGGAGGTCAGCGCTTCCTTGTTGACCCCACGGAGATAACCGCGCAGGAACGTCGGCGTGGCGATCATGAGGCTTACTCGGTATTTTTCAATCAACTCAGCCAGCTTCTTGGTCTCCAATGGGCTTGGATAGGTGACTAGATTCACTCCGCCGATGATTGGGTACCATAGAGTCACGGTGCATCCGAAGCTGTGGAAAAGCGGTAAACTTCCCAGAATACTGTCACTCTCCTTCATTCCGAGGCGACTCCCGAACTGGATGACGTTAGCGATCATGTTGCGGTGGCTTAGCACCACACCTTTTGGCAAACCGGAGCTGCCACTGGTGAAAAGCAGTAGGGCTTCTTCATGGCCACCTTTTTTTTGGATTCCAAGGATTATCGCCAAAAAGAAGGCCGGCAGAATCTTGCTTAAAACCAGCCAGAGGCCAATTTGAATCTTCATTTTAGGCAGAACTCGCTCAATAAGGATGAGCTGTTTGCTAGGTGGCCATGGGAAGCTCTGCAGCTTGCGCACAAAAATATCGGCCGTGATAAAGCGGTCCATGTCCCCAGCCTTGATCCCATGCTCAATCGAAGAGCGGCCAGCAGTGAAATTCAAATTCACAGGCACCTTGCCCGCTAGCAGAACGGCCACATTGGCGATCAGGCCGCCGATTCCTGGAGGCAGGACGATGCCGACACGCTTCTTTTTTGTCTCGGATTGAATGATTTTGGATAGAGCAATGGCGATGGCAAGAACCTTGTCGTAACCGAGCGTTTTGTCGTCCTTGCCATCGATGATCTTGTTTTTTCCACCGTGCTTTTTAAGTCCCAACAAAAGGGCATATGCCAAGTGCATGTTCAGCGCGGGATGGGCTGAGAAACATTGCTCAGCCAAGGTCAAGAGTGACTCTTGATAAGTCGCTAAATTCACTTCCGCTGTTCCGCGTAAGAGACTGCCAAAGGCATAGATGGCATCGTCTTCCCCATAGCGGGACTCGATGTCGAGTGCGATCTCTGAGCTGCGCTGGATGTAGATTGGCAGCACTGGCATGCCTGGTTTGAGTAGAAACTCCAGCTTGGCGCCAGGAATGGTGCTCATCGGTGCATTGATCACGGCAGCTAGAGCAGGCAGATAGATCAGAACTTTGTTCTTTTGGAGTTCTTCTGAAACCGTGTTCTTGTAGGAAGTCGGATCCATCGTGACAGACGCAAACTCGATGGCCTGCACCGACTCTTTTTCCAAATGTGACCGTAGGAATGGCCCTAACGTTGCCCCTTGCTCCACAAGATAGACAATTTGGCGCTCTCCAAGGATGGTCTCCAGTCGGAGCACATCAGGGTAGCTCAGTTGACTAGCCAAAATGAGAAAACCGCCGCCCTCTGGTAAATGCTCTTGACCAATAATTTTCAGATGTTTGAGCGGGACGGTTTTTTCTTGAGACATGATAAAAGATAATCCCGCACTTAGAGCAAGTTCTCCGTCTTTTTTCCAGCAGGAAAAGCAAGAAAGCTGATTCTCTTTCGTGCAGGCTTCAGCATTGTGGCCTGAGTTCTCCTTTTGTCGCTGTCGTGATCGAATGGCGCCAGATGCAGATCGCAATACAGGCAATCCTCTCGTATAGCACCACAAAGTCCGGTGGCTAGCAATGTTCTCCTCACTGAAGTTGGTCACCTTCTCCCTAATGGAGGCCCATTGACCTTTGGCAGGCTGTTGGTTCTGGACCTCTGATTTGATTGATCCTTGCAGTCTGAGTTAAAAGCTTGCTCCTCATCAGCGACTGCCTATGAGGTGCCTGTGTCAAAAATTACTCCTTTTCTGAATGTCTGAAGCTCCTAGCACCAAAAAATTATGGGATCGAGCCGCTTGGAAAGACGCGGCCTTTTTTCTTCGCTACCTGAAACCCCATAATAACGTTTTTATACCCGCCTTGATTGCTCTTGCTTTCACGGCACTGTTATCGATCTGCTTTGTTTACGTCCTATCTGACTTGGCAGGAAAAGGTCTCAGTGGTGTCAAGGGGGCTGGCTGGATGATGGAAGTTCACTCCAAGCTTTGGATTTTAGTGGCCATTGTCACTGGTCAGGCAATCATCGCTTTTTTCCGCATCATGCTCTTTGCCAAAGCCGCTGAAAGGGCTCTGGCCATGCTGAGGATGGAGATTTACAGTTGTTTGATTCGATTGCCCATGAGCACTTTAAACAAGCACCGTGTCGGTGAGCTTGGTTCACGCTTGGCTAATGATGTTGAGTCGATGAGAGAGACATTGGTAATGACGATCCCCATGCTGATACGTCACAGTGTCATGTTGATCGGTTCTCTGATTCTGATTCTGCAGATCTCCGTCAAATTGGCTCTTATCATGGTCGCGACCATTCCGGTTGCCATTGTTTTGATTGCCATTTTTGGAGCTAGAATCCGGAAGCTTGTGCGGAAGACACAGGATCATTTGGCTGCATCTCAAGTGATTGTGGAAGAGAGTCTTCAAAGCATCATCAGCGTGAAGGCTTTTGCAAATGAGGGATACGAGATTGCGCGTTACAACGGCACACTTACAGAGTTTCTAAAAATGGCGATTCGGGCTGCAGCGCCGCGTGCAGCCTTCATCGCTTTCATTATCTTTTCATTCAGCGTGGCCCTGATTGTGGTGCTTTGGTCAGCTTTGCGGATGTTGGAGGCTGGAGAGATAAAGGCGGCATCGCTTCTGAGCTTCGCCGGTATGGGCGGGCTAATGGCGGCCTCGTTTGCCCAATTCTCGGAGTTGATCACACAGCTGCAAAAGACTCTTGGAGCTACCGATCGCGTTCGTGAGATCCTCTGTGAGCCCATTGAGCCTGAATCTTCTCAGATTGAGATGCATCGATTCAAGGGTGAGATCGAGATGGAAAACATTGGGTTCTCCTATCCAAGTCGACCCGAGGCATCTGTTCTGCGTGAGTTTTCACTCAAGGCCAAAGCGGGCCAGCGTATCGCCCTCGTCGGTCCGAGCGGCTCC
>CAMBPS010000077.1 GCA_945869675.1 Prosthecobacter debontii
ACCCCGTACTACATGGCACCGGAGTCGATCAACAACCTTTCCAAAGCCACTGGGCGTTCAGATATTTATTCACTGGGTGTGATGCTTTATGAGCTGCTCACGGGTTCCCTGCCCATGGGCCATTTTGCGCCGATTTCGAAGAAGACCGGTCTCGACCCGCGATTCGACGACGTCATCCGCAAAGCCCTGGCCGAAGACCCGGCGCACCGCTTCGGAACGGTGAAGGAGTTCCGCGATGCAGTGCAACGCCTCGCTACCCCGCCCCCGCCGCGCATCTGGCTTCGCGCCCTCGCCGTCATCGTGATTCTTGCAGCGGGCGGTTTTGCTTGGGCGTGGCAACAGCATCAGCAAGACCTTCAGCGGGCGCGACCGGAGTACGCCGCCTCGCGAGCGAGCCCTTATGTGAATGATTTGGGCATGAAGTTCGCTCCCCTGCCAAGCCACCCCGTACTGTTCAGTTTGTGGGAGACTCGCATCCACGACTTTGAGACCTTTGCCTACGAAACAGGCATAACCGAAGCCACTGAAAAGCCATCGAGCGGAATACGTGTCCCTGGCCGATCAGGATGGCAGGAAGGTCCTGGCGCCACATGGAAGCAACCAGGCTGGCCAATGACGCCAGATCATCCGGCGTGTGGTGTGTCCTTTGTCGAAGCCACCGCTTTCTGCGCTTGGTTGACCACCCGTGAGCGGGCCGCAGGGCGTATCACTTCTGAACACACCTACCGACTCCCGACCTCGGATGAATGGCAGGACGCAGCGGCACGCCCTTCGACAACGCCTAGCGACAGCTCCACTACCGAGTTTATCTGGGGCGATACCTGGCCGCCCCCTCGCGGCGCGGGAAACCTCACTGGGCACGAAGTGACCCAACCTCCGTGGCCGAGCTGGAATACCCTCGAATACGAGGACGGCTATCCCCGCACCGCTCCCGTCGGCCAGTTTGCACCTTCCGCCTTGGGTTTCTTCGATCTGGAAGGCAACGTCAAGGAATGGTGCCTGCCCTTCCCAGGCGGCGATAGTATCCTTGTTCCGCTGCGCGGCGCAGCCTGGGGCACAAACGCCCAACGCAAACTGTATGGCATGCGCTACCTCTCCCTGGCAGAACCCAAAGAACGCCATTCGCTACACGGATTTCGTTGCGTGCTGGAGTACGCGCCTGCCAATAATCACGCTCCGAAACCGTGATGTACAGCATCCGACTGACTATATTGATCGACTTGTACAACTCTACGACCTTCGCCGAAAAGCAGGCGACAAGCTTCTCTATTTGGCCGAACCCGTTGAGGATGCCAAGCAACACCCAAGCCGACTGGCGGGACTAGAACTCGCCACACCCCGTCCCCGCTCCACATCCAGGGTCAACTCGACCCAGCTCCTCAAAAGCAAATCCTGCTATGCATTACTTTACGAATCCACAACCATGTCGATACTGGTGGGCGGAGAATTAGAGCGCACTCGGCATATGAAACACAACGCGAAGAAGCCCAGAATTCAGGTTGAACTCACGGCTCTCTGGGGGAATGACGACGCCGAGAGTAATATCAAAATAAGCACTCTTCGGTGGAAACGGATCCAAGAAGGTGCTGAATTCGAAACCTCCGCATGGGGATGGTATGAAGGAAAACGATTTTCGGTTAGATGGTATTTTTCCGACGGACAATTCAGTATTTATGATCATATCGCCGATTGTCCTGTTGAAGAGTTGATCGTGCAGAACTCCGAATCAGTCTAACTACTCGGACGTCATTCTTCGTCCCTCGCTCAGGTTCGTTCCTTCGATCAATTTGAGGACTTTTTCTCCTCCGATCACCCAACACAAAACCCAATCTTCCTCCGCTTCTGCCCGGCTCTCTCCCCCGCGTGCTCAGCCTTCGCCTTCTTCGTCTTCGCAATCTCTCGCTCCAACATCCCCTGCGTCACCATCCACCGCTCCGGATTCGGGTCCGTGCTGCCAGCATGAATCGCATTCACGCAAATGTTCAGAATGTCCCCGCCACTGAGGCCTTTGCTTAGCTCCGAGAGAACTGCATAATCAGCCTTCACCCGATCAGGATTGGGGAGATGAAGGGCGAAGAGCTCCCGGCGCTTGGAGGCGTCTGGATTGCGGAACTTGATGTGGTGCTGAATGCGACGAAGCAGGGCAGGGGCGCAATTCTCTAGCCCATCGAGCCGCCCTGTCAGGCCTCCAAATAGTGGATTCCCATCGATGGCAACGAGGCCAGCTTTCACTGGTAAGACTCTCACCACAGCAACGATTCCTCTTGGAAGCCCAAAGAAGTCGCGCTGGGGATGGCCGCATTCTCGTCCTCGATGCCGATCGATCAAATGCGCTTCGCCTTAGCCGCAACTGTGCGTCTTCAGCTCCAAAAACCCGCTGCCAAAATAAATCTTGGCACAGCGTAAAGGAAAGCTAGGGTCTCAATTGTTAAAAATGCGTCATGAATCTCGCCTCCGCCATCTGACGCTGGTTTGAAACCGATATTCTGGGCTTTCATTCGTCCTTCCTCCGCCCAAGTCTGCCCTCACCCCCGGTCTCCCTTCCACGGTCAACTCGACTCGGCCCCTTCAAAAGCAATTCCCTAGCAGATAAGCCATTCACCCCTCGCACCAGCGACCTCCCATGCAGTCATCACAGTCATCACTTAAGCTCAAACTCGCCGGATTCATGTTCCTCCAATACTTCATTTGGGGTGCTTGGTATGTTAGCTTGGGCACCTACTTGGCCAACACCCTCAAGTTTGAAGGCGCCCAGATCGGCCTTGCCTACGGTGCCTTTGCCATCGGCGCGATGATTTCCCCTTTCCTCGTCGGTCTCATTGCCGACCGATTCTTCGCCTCCGAGAAAATCCTGGCCGTGCTTGGCATAGGTGGCGGCATCCTACTGTGCCTGCTACCTCAATTCGTCACGTTTAGCAGTTTTTACCCAGCCCTCATCGCTTACTGCGCGCTTTATGTCCCCACCCTTGCCCTGGGCAACTCGCTTTCCCTCCATCACCTTGCCGATCCCAAAACCGACTTCCCCCGAGTCAAAACGCTGTCCGCTGTAGGTTGGATTGCCGGTGGCGTCACCCTCAGCCTCCTGAAAGGTGAGCAAAGCGCCGTTCAGTTCTACCTAGCCGGTGGGGTCTCCATCCTTTTTGGCATTTTCTCGCTCAGCCTCCCGCACACTCCACCAAAGAAGACGGGTGCACACGTCAGTCTCAGCGAGATCCTCGGTCTGGATGCTCTCGCCATGCTGAAAAAACCGGCCTTTGCCATCTTCATTGTCTGCATGTTCCTCATCTGCATCCCACTCTACTTTTATTTCGTGATGATGGGCATCTACTTGACCGAATTGAAGTGGGAAGCGCTCGCCGCCAAAATGTCCCTCGCGCAGGTCTCGGATGTGATTTTCCTTTTCCTCCTGCCTGTCTTCCTCAAAAAACTGGGCTACAAAACGACTCTCTTCATCGGCATCCTCGCCTGGGCGGCCCGTTATTTTGCGCTCGCTGGAAGTGTCAATACCTCCTCCACCGCCACCCTGTTGATCTTCACCGCCGTCTTGCTGCATGGAGTCTGCTATGACTTCCTGTTCATCGCAGGCCAACTGTATGTCGATGACGAATCCAACGAGCGCATTCGTGGGGCTGCCCAGGGGTTCATTGCCTTCATTCTCTGGGGCGTTGGCGCTTTTGTTGGCACCCTGCTTGCCGGTAAAGCCCTGGCGGCCCATGCTCTAGCCACGCCCGTCAACGGCCTCTCTCACGATTGGGAGGCTATCTGGAAACTCCCGGCCTGGGGAGCCGTCGTGGTTTTGGCGGTCTTTGTTCTCTTCTTCAAAAATCCGACTTCAAAACAACTCTGAGTAGGGATTAGGGCCACTGGATGACCAGCGTGATAAATGCCCACAGGCAGTTGGCTGGTATAAGGGAGACGAATTTCGAGTTCGATGCCCCATTGGCATCTTTGACGACGGCCAAACGATAGCTGAAGTAAGAGTGCCTCAGACCGTTGTGTGGCCTTGCAATTTCAAGTTTTTTCGACAAGGTCGTCATCAGGATTGGAATCCTGCGATCTGTGATGACTTTACCAGTTCGGGGAAGGGGTAACAGCCATGCTGCCATGTTGTCCGAGATAGGTACAATGCGACGGGATGCCGTTTTGGCTTGATCAGCGCGTAGCATGATGATGCGGCGTTCCAGATCCACTGCGGACCATTCCAAACGTCCGATTTCGGCAACACGAAGGCCCGCAAACCCGCCAATCACCAGAAGAGGCAAAATATCTGGAGGAGCGGCTTCGAGTAGTTGTCGCATCTGGGCGGGTTGAAAAATTTCAGTCTTGGTGTCCATCTCTTTGGCCAGGGATAGCATTTCTGCTGCGGTTGCTTCAGAGGCTGGGATATAACCGCGCGCCTTGGCAAAGGTGAAGAACACCTTCACGCAGCGGTGAACCGAGTTTCGGGTAACAGGCGAGCCAGCAAGACTGCGCAGCCATCGGTCAACCTCGCCAGACTTGATGGCCATGATTTCACTAGGGAAGGCTTTAGCAAAGCGCCGCACGGTTATCGCAAGCTGGTCAAGATAGCTCTTGCTCAGATTGTCCTGGGCTTTTGAAGCGAGGAACTCCCCGATCAGGTCCGGAACTTTGGCACCGAGAGTGACTCCCTTGGTCCGCCGCAGGAACTCCTGCACGGCAGCCATGAGCGGCACTTCACCGAGCATCTGCCGACACCGCGCATATTCGTCCAAGGCCGAAACTGGTGGCATGTTGAAGGGCGCGACCATTTTCTCCGCCGCCAAGTAGCACTCCCGCTGAACCGCAGTCAGATCGTTGGTAGCTGACAACCCCTCTTGAATTCGTTTGGCGACCATTTGCGCCTCAATTTTTGCTTTTTCCAGGGTGCCGAAATTTCGCCTGACTCGTCGGCCATTTAGGTGAAAAGCCACGGTGTAGTAATCATACTTGCGGGTGCGCGCCTTGTAGATGGGCACGACGGCGCTGCCGTACTTGATCCGCATGAAAGGTTTGCCCTTTTTTCGGGGGGTAACCCCCGATTTTGTCATCATTTTGTCATACACGACACCGGGAGGGGTGTCAACAGAGGGGGTGCCTCTGTTATTTAACTCGTTGTTTTCCAACGAGTACCGGTGGTCGGACTCGAACCGACACATCATTACTGATACAAGATTTTGAATCTAGCGCGTCTACCATTTCACCACACCGGCGTGTGCTGTTTTGCGAGGAGGTATTAGAATGGCGAATCTGCGGAAGTTTGCAAGGCTTTTGGTGGACCTAAAATTTCTCGCATCAAAACAGCCTGTCTAATCGAGGTCGGGGAAGCTAATAAGCCCCTTAAAAGTTCCAGGCCATCTTGGCGACTGGAGGCGAGTTTGGCCGCAGGCGTGGCGTGGGAAACTTCGACCACCAGAGTCGGCGTTGGCAGCACAATCTCTGGAACTGGCTGAGGTGGTTGCACATAGGCTGGGACCTTTTTGGTGCTTGCTGGCCTCTGCTTTGCTGGACTTGGGCTAGGAAGGGCCGTCTGACCTGCGGCTTCCCGTTTGATTTGCTCAAAGATTTCCCGCGTGGCCGACCAGGGATCGGGGCTGGAGGTCGGTGCCTTGGGTGCCTTCTGCGGTGGTGGGGGAGGCGCATTGGGCATCTGAACTTGCTTCTTCCAAGCGGCTTCTCGCAGTTTTCGTTCTTCTTCGCTGGGTTGAATTTTAGCCCGCTCTGCCTCGTCTTGGCTCTGTTTGATTAGGCTCCAGATCCATTGAACAAAACCGCCCAGCATCGCGATGACGATGATGGCGATTTGGATGGGGTCGATTTCAGCGAGAACCATGGTCAGAAGTGTGCACGATTACAGCGGCCGCGCCACCACGATTCCTGCGTGGCTTTGGATGGAGTTTAGATAGTCAGAGATGGAGGCATCGACGATGACCTGCTTTTGTGTGGCTGAGGCGTGCATCAAATGGCAGATGCCATCCTGGCCGCGCAGGGCTAATCCGACGTGGCTGCAATACACATGGGGCTTGTGAGTGACGATGCCGATGATATCGCCACTTTGGATCCGCGTTTCGATCCCTGCGACGGCTGCTTTGGGGATGTAGTGAAAAGGATGGGTCTGAAGCTCCGCCTCCCGTTTGGCCATGTCTGGGCGCAAGCTGGGGTTGTTCTTGAGGTAGCGATAGCTTTTCCACAGCACGGTCATTTCATCAATCTTGCGGCCCTCCAGCAGCACCGTCGGGGCTAAGGTTTGAGTGATGTCTTTGACGTTGCCTCGGCGGTCGTTATCGCGAAACCATTCGTCTAGGTAATGAATGCGATCCAGGTAGTTGCCATGGCATTGGCCGCCGCGATAGCGTGTCCATTCGATCTCTCGGAGAAGGTCGCTCGGCTCATAGCGTGTCTTTGCCTGACCGAACATGCGGGCTAGGCCTAGAGCTGTTTCAAAGAATGTCCAGCAGTCCAGACCCTTGAAATTCACGGAAGCTGATTCGATGTGGTCGTCGATCTCCAAGGTTAATCCGACATACGGTGTGCCTTGCATGGCCAGCGCAGAACGGGTAATCCGGTCTGCCAGGGTAAGTCGTGACCATCTTTCAGCGATGGCTCTTGCCGTGATGTGATCAAATGTCTTTTTGCCGACGAACGTCAGGCTTTGGGGTAAATGCTCACCCGCCCAAACAGGAAACGGGCTGCAAGAAACAGCCATCATGAATCGACGTCGGGATAGCATCATCGGTTCCACTTAATAGAGGTCGCCATGATGCAGAGGTTGCGTTTGCACCAGTTCGCCAGTGGTGGAGTCATGCCAAGGCGCCGTTTCGCTGTAACCAAAGGCTTGAGGCCAAGCCGAAGAGAGCTGCAAAAGTTGTTGGCCGAATTCATGGAAAAAAGCAGCAGCAGCCTTGGCTCGATGGCCTGTTTTTAGGTGATGCGAAGCTTCGACCAGGCAGAGTTCCAGTATCTGCTCTGGGATGAAGGGTTCCAATCCATAGCCGATCATGGCCGTGGCATGAGGTCTGTCAGTATCTATCATTAAAAGCACGCCATGATTGTTCCCGCCCTGCTCTACGGGGCTGAAAAGACTGGCCCGGTTAAACAGCCAAAAGGTGTAAAGTTCAGGCGTCACAATCTCTGGGATAGAGGTAAAGATCGCGATGCCGACGATGTCAGGAAAGCGCTGTTCCAATTGGCGGATCTCCTGGGCCAGCCTCTGCCTTTCTTTGCGTGTCAGCAGCTCGGCCACATCCTCAATCGGCGCTGACAACTGGGGCGGGATGCCCAATAGAGCGCTGAGAGCTGCCAATGAAAACTGGCACTGCGCGCAGGAAGTATCGGTCTCTTTGAGAGACTGGCGGCAGGACGGGCAGTGCATGGCGCGCTAGGAGAAGGTTTGCTGAAGCACGGCCTGCCTTTAAAGGGCTGCCTCATGCCCCAGAGCCACGTAAGGATCTTCGTTGAGAATCGCTTTTTTAGAACCATTCAGCAGCTTGATCCACTCCCGCAGACAGCCGAGAAAGATAACGGCGACGGCCAGTAGGAAGAAAGCGGTGACGGCAGTGTCCACCGTGAAATTGAATTCTTGAGCCGCCCATTCCTGCAACTCTTTAGCGTTGCCACCTGCGGCGATTTTATCCGCATAAAACTTGGCTCCGGAGATGAATCCCATCTTGGGATTGGCATCGAAGAGCTTGATGTAACCCGCGCTAAAGGTTGCTGTCATTAGCAGGGCGAGCGGGGCTAATGTCACCGCTAGGTAGCGTTTTTTACCCATTTTGATGAGGATGGTCGTCCCGAGGCAGAAAGCGATGACCGCCAGCAATTGATTGGCGATGCCAAACAGCGGCCAAAGTGTGTTGATGCCGCCCAGGGGATCGACCACGCCTTGATACAAGAAGAAGCCCCAAGCCGCGACCAGCAGGGCACTGGCAAAGACATTCGCTGGTAGGCTGCTCGTATTACCCAGTGGCTTCCAAATGCCACCGAGGAAGTCTTGGAGAATGAAGCGACCCACGCGGGTGCCAGCATCAATGGTTGTCAGGATGAAGAGTGCCTCAAACATGATGGCAAAATGATACCAGAAAGCCATCCAGCCTGGACCGAAGGCCCGCGCAAACATCTGCGCCATGCCAACGGCAAAAGTCGGGGCGCCGCCGACACGGCCAAACATGGTTTTTTCGCCAATGTCAGCGGCCAGTTTGTCCATGCCGGCCACGGTCACAGAGAATCCTGCGCTGCTAATCATCTCAGTCACAGCTGTGGCTTGAGATGGATCTGTCTGAACGATTTTAGCAGCTCCGGCATTGATGGCAAAATACTCGCCTGGATGCAGGGCGCAGGCGGCGACGAGCGCCATCAGCGCCACAAGCATCTCCGTGACCATGGCCCCATAAGCGATGCTGCGGATGCTGTCTTCACGGTCGAGCAACTTCGGCGTCGTGCCAGATGAAATCACAGCATGGAAACCTGAGATGGCCCCGCAGGCGATGGTAATAAATACGAAAGGAAACACGGAACCGAGGAAGACGAGGCCGGTGCCATCAATGAACTTCGTGAGCTTCGGCATTTGCAGATCCGGCGCTACCCAGATTACCACGATGGCGAGAACTGCCACGGTGCCGATTTTCATGAAGGTGCTCAAATAATCCCGAGGAGCCAGCAGCATCCAGACCGGAAGCACGGAGGCGGCAAAGCCATAGATCATGATCGACCAAGCGATGGTCTCACCCTTGTAATCGAAGAAGGGTTCCAGGCCCCAGGCTTTGAGATGACTGCCAGCCCACACGCTCAACAGCAGACCGACAACGCCAAAGATCGTGATGTCACGCACACTGACTTTGAAGATCGTATGACCAAAGCCCATGATCAAAGCCAGAGGGATCGTCATCGCGATGGTGAAGAGTCCCCAGGGGCTTTCTGCCAGAGCTTTCACCACGACTAAACCGAGCACGGCGAGCAGGATCGTCATAATCGCCAGCACCGAGATCATGGCCACAAAGCCAACAAAGGGATTTACTTCTTCCTTGAGCATCTGGCCGACGGATTTTCCACCACGGCGGATGCTGGCAAACATCACGATCGCATCATGCACACCGCCACCGAGGGTGGCACCGATCAGAATCCAAAGCATTCCTGGCAAATAACCAAACTGAGCGGCAAGCACGGGTCCAACGAGCGGTCCAGGTCCGGCAATCGCGGCAAAGTGATGGCCGAAGACAACCCACTTGTTGGTGGGCACGAAGTCTTTGCCATCCTCTTTCGTATGAGCAGGCGTGGCGCGCTGAGCATCCAGCACCAGCACCTTGGTCATCAGCCATTTGCTGTAAAACCGATACGCCACGGCAAAGGAGCATAATCCAGCCACCACGAGCCACAGGGCGTTGATGGTTTCCCCCTTGTGAAAGGCGGAGAAGGCGACCGAACCCGCGCCGATGGCTGAGATGGCGATCCAGAGGAGAATTTGGAATACTTTTGGCATAAGTGACCGCGATGGTAGAGGGCACCGCCTTAACGATCAAGACATGAATGAAGACTAAATCAGGCTTGATCACTTTGACGCTACCTGTTCGTATGTTTGTACTCTGCATGAAATTTATCCTGCTCCTCCTCCTCCCGACGTTTCTCCTCGCTGCGCCGAAGCCGCTTTTCCGCTCGCCGGTCATCGACATCAAAACGCCGAACCACAGCGTGGACATCGATGTCTCGCTCGAAGGTGCGAAGGAGCTCTTCCTCGTCGTTACCGATGGCGGTAACGGTTTCACCGCCGATTGGGCGGACTGGGCGGAGCCGCGTCTCATCCTTGCCGATGGCAGTGAGAAAAAACTCACCGAGGTCGAATGGAAATCCGCGCTGAGCGGTTTTGGCGGTGTGCGCGTCAATGCCAACTGCAGCGGCCAGGAACTGCGCAGCGCCGGGAAGACCATCGAATACGGCCTCGGCACGCACGCGAACAGCGTCATCGCCTTCAATCTGCCTGCGGGCACGAAACGCTTCAAAGCACGCGGCGCCCTCGATGAAGGCGGCACGAGGCAGGGCAGCACTAGCGTCACCTTCGCCGTTTATACCGAGAATCCAGGCCCCATCACCGCCAGCGACAACAACACGGCTGCGCACGAACCGGAAGCCGCTACCGAGCAGCTCGATGTGCATCCCGAACTCACCGTGCAGCTCTTTGCCAGCGAGCCGATGATGGCTTCGCCCTCCAGCATCGACATCGATGCACGCGGCCGCGTTTGGGTCTGCGAGGTCGTGAACTACCGCAAGCACAACGGCGAACGCGCCGAGGGCGACCGCATCCTCATCCTCGAAGACAGCGATGGCGACGCGAAGGCGGATAAATCCACCGTCTTCCATCAGGGCCGCGATGTGGACAGCGCGCACGGCATCTGCGTGCTCGGCAACAAAGCCCTCATCTCCTGCGGCGACGACGTTTTCTGGCTCATCGACGACAACGGCGATGACAAAGCCGACCGTAAGGAACTCCTGTTCACGAAGATCGGCGGCGCGCAGCACGACCACGGCATCCACGCCTTCCACTTCGGCCCCGATGGCCGCCTCTACTTTAATTTCGGCAACGCCGGCAAGCAGCTCTGCGACAAAAATGGCAACCTCATCACCGACATCCACGGCGTGAAGTGCACGAATCAAAACAACCGCCCGTATCAGCAAGGCATGGTCTTCCGCTGCGAGCTGGATGGCAGCAACGTCGAAGTGCTCGCCTGGAACTTCCGCAACAACTGGGAAGTCGCCGTCGATAGCTTCGGCACGATGTGGCAGAGTGACAACGACGACGACGGCAACAAGGGCGTGCGCATCAACTACGTCATGGAGTTCGGCAACTACGGCTACTCCGACGAAATGACCGGAGCAGGCTGGCAGACACCGCGCATCGGCTTGGAAAGCGAGATCCCGCAGCGTCACTGGCATCAAAACGACCCCGGCGTCGTGCCGAACATGCTCATGACCGGCGCAGGCAGCCCCACCGGCATGCAGGTGTATGAAGGTGACCTGCTGCCCAGCATCTTCCACGGTCAGCCCCTCCACTGCGACGCCGGCCCGAACGTCGTCCGCGGCTACATCACCCAACCCGACGGCGCAGGCTACAAAGCCGAGATCGTTAATCTTCTCGAAGGCAGCAAGAACCGCTGGTTCCGCCCCAGCGACGTCGCTGTCGCCCCCGATGGCTCCCTCATCGTCGCCGACTGGTATGACCCCGGCGTCGGCGGGCATGGGATGGGTGATGTGACGCGTGGCAGATTGTTCCGCATGACGACAAAGGCGGCGGAGAAGTTTCAGGTTCCTAGTTTCAAGTTGGACACCGTTGAGGGCGCAGTGGCCGCTTTGAAATCTCCGAATGAAGCAGCGCGCTATCTCGCGTGGAAGAAGCTCGAAGAAATCGGCTCCGAAGCCGAGCCCGAGCTTCACAAACTCTTCCACGACACCCAATCCGTCCCGCAGCATCGCGCCCGCGCCTTGTGGCTGCTTGCCGCTCATGAATGGGAGCGCATCAACCCCGGTGCCGACAAACCCAACCCGCACGACTTGACTCTGCCCGAGTGTCTCACAAAAGCCCTCACCGACACCGATCCCGACATTCGCATCACCGCCATCCGCGTCGCTCGCCGTCTCCTCCAGCAAGCGCATCCTGAGATGCTGCGTGTGGTGATCGCGAAGGTCGTTGCCGACCAATCGGCTGCCGTGCTCCGTGAGGCTGCGATCGCCTTGAGGTTTGATGGCTCCCAGCAAGCCAACGAACTTTGGGCAAACTCAGTGGCGAACCAAAAGCCGCTCACGCGCTGGGGAGTCGAAGCCGCTGCCATTGGAGCGAACTTCTTCTGGCCCGCTCGAGTGGATACTCTGACTCACCAAGTCGACTTTAAAGGTTTTGCACCGATTGAGGTCTTGAATCTAGCCAGCCACATTCGGATTCCCGGAGCCTGTAACTTGCTGGAAGGCATGTCATACGAGAAGCAGAAATTTGGATTCACCAATCCACTCCGTTCTCTCCAACTCCTCTCCCACAAACACCCCGCCGAAGTCTCCGCAGCCGCGCTGACCATCTTCCTCAAAGCCGATGCCGAAACAGCCCTCGCATCCACCGCATTGCTCGACCGCAACACCATCGCCTCGAATCCCGAGGCCAAGGCGCGGCTGGAGGCGCTGCTGAAGCCCGTGATCGGCAAACCGGAGTTCATCGACCTCGTGCAGCGGCTGAATTTGACCGGGTTCGAGCAGGAACTCGTCGATTACATCACCGCGCATCCTGATGCGGGCGAATCCATCAGCGCCGCACGCATTCTCGCCGCGAACGTCGGCAAGACCGTGGCCTTCCTCACGAAGGCGGACGCCGCTTCGGCGAAGAAACTCGTCGCCGCGCTTGGCAAGGTCAGCGACCGGTCCAGTGTGGCCGTGTTGAACCAGGCCTTCTGGCCAGAGAAACGCGATGACGTGCGCCGCAGCATTATTGAGGCGCTTGCCCTCAGCAGCGAAGGCGGACGCGCCCTCCTAAAATGGCAGAGCGAGAAAAAACTGCCCGACAGCGTCAAGACCACCGCCGCGCTCGCCCTCAGCCGCAGCACCGATGCCGGCCTGCGCAATCAAGCCGCCACCGAACTCCCGCTGCCCGCCGCGCTCGGTGCCGAGAAATTCCCGCCGCTCGCCGACCTCATGAAGCTCAAAGGCGATGCCGCCAAGGGGCAGGGGATGTTCATGCAGGCCGGTTGCGTGGCCTGCCATCAGGTTAAAGGCCAGTTCATCAACTTCGGCCCCGACCTCAGCCAAATCGGCAACAAACTCAGCCAGGACGGCCTCTTCACCGCCGTGCTGTATCCCAGCGCTGCCGTCGAGCACAGCTTTGGCGGCCTCAGTGTCACCACGAAAGAAGGCCAGACCGCCATGGGCTATGTGATCAGCGAAACCACGGACGAACTGACCCTGCGCATCAATGGCGGAGCCTCCATGCCGATCAAAAAGGCCAGCATCGTCAAGAAAGAGGAACTCAAAGATTCCCTCATGCCTCCCGGCCTCGCCGCAGCGATTGGACCTCAGGGCTTGGCCGATCTCGTGGCTTACCTTCAGACTTTGAAGTGAGTCGAGTCGCTTGAGTCAAAATTCGCTATCAGGTGCGTCTGTATCGATGACACCTGATAGATCTGGTGCAACGTCGTTACAGTTGAATGCTTACCGCGCTGAAATGAAGTAGCCGAGGATCATGACGGCTAGCAGGATGGCGGCGACAAGACGCCAGAATTGTTCTTTGGTCAGGCCGATTTTAGGGCTGTTACCTTCGCTTTGGCCAAACTCACGCTGGATGAAGTCGTCGTAATCAAAGTCTTCGTCGGGCAGGTCGAGGCCATCATAGGCATGCGCATCGGACTTCCAGCCGGATTGGTGACAGGCTCCGCAATCGTCACAAGCCACAGCACCGCGCGGCACCCACTCGCCACAAGCAGGGCATTGACCGGGCGGCTTGAAGGCGGACATGGCGGCGAGATTTAAATCATACCAAGCTTCATTTTCCCTTCGACGGAGATCATGCCCTGATTCCAGGAGGGTTCCCAGACGAGTTCGACGGCAGCGTCGTCCATGTCTTCGATGGTCATGATGCGGCTCTGGGCATCGGCAGCGATGGTGGGGCCCATGCCGCAACCTGGGGCGGTGAGGGTCATCTTCACGACAGCGCGGCTTTTGCCCTCATCGGTCTGCACGACCTGGCAATCATAGACAAGGCCGAGATCGACGATGTTGACGGGGATCTCAGGGTCATAGACGTTCTTGAGCTGGTTCCAAACTTGGGCTTCCAAGTCGCTGGCGTCTTCGGGGATGTTGGAAGATTCGGATTCCTGCTCTTTTTTGTGGGCTTCAGGGGCGATGCCTAGAGCGTCCACATCCTTGGTGCTGATGCGTGCCAGGCCAAAGTCGGTTGCCACGGTGTAGGTGCCGCCGAGGGATTGGGTGATGATGACTTTCAGACCAAGGGGCAGCTTGATGGCGTCGCCACTTGGAATTTGGACGGCTTCGACTTCGCGTTTGAGTTCAATGGAGGAATGCATGAGGGGGATGAGAGAGATGGAACGAGGCAGCAGCCGTGGCGGATGCGAGAATGGACCTGTCAGCGGGGGTGTCAACCTCGGGACGGCAGGGAATGCGTGGTGAGGCTGATAGCAGAGACTGCGGGCGGGTTCTCAATGAATCGCCAACCTGCCTGTTTGCTTCGCCAAGCCTTTTTTAGTTTTCCGTGAACTTACCGAGGGCGCGGAATTTCTGGTAGCGCTTCTCGAGGAGTTCTGCGGTGGGGAGTTTTTCAAGCTCGGTGATGGCCGCGACAACGGCGTCTTTGAGTGAGGCTGCGGCTGTCTCGTGGTCGTTATGAGCACCGCCGAGAGGCTCGGGGACGATGCCGTCGATGATGCCGAGCTTGGATAAATCCTGGGCACTGAGTTTCAGGGCGGCGGCAGCTTCAGGGGCGTGCTCGCGGTGCTTCCAAAGGATGGCTGCACAGCCTTCAGGGCTGATGACGCTGTAGTAAGCGTTTTCCATCATAAGCACACGGTCGGCAATGCCAATGCCGAGAGCACCTCCGGATCCGCCTTCGCCAATGACGACGGCCACAACAGGGGTGCGCAGGGTCATCATTTCACGCAGGTTAAAGGCGATGGCTTCAGCGATGTTACGCTCTTCGGCGCCGATGCCTGGGAAGGCTCCGGGAGTATCAATGAGGGTGACGATTGGTAGGCTGAATTTCTCTGCGAGGCGCATCAGGCGCAGCGCCTTGCGGTAGCCTTCTGGATGGGCGCTGCCGAAGTTGCGCAGCAGGTTTTCTTTGGTATCACGACCTTTTTGATGGCCAATAACGACGATCTTTTTGCCACCCCATGTGGCGAAGCCGGCAGGCATGGCGTGGTCGTCTCCAATATGGCGGTCGCCGTGCAGCTCGATGAAATCTTCACAGCAGTGCTTCACGTAATCCAGCATGAAGGGGCGATTGGTGTGCCGTGAGATCTGCACACGTTGCCAAGGATTCAGATTCAAATGAATGTCAGTCATCAGCGCATCTGCTTTTTTTTCTAGCTCGGCAATCTGCGCTGCCAGTTTGTCATTGGGTTTGGCAGCGAGCTTCTTTTTGGCTTCTTCGATTTCTTCGCGGAGTTTAAGAACAGGTTTTTCGAATTCGAGGGCTTGTTTCATGATGGAAATTGGGGTGAGCTTTGGAGGCTAACGGACGAAGTAGAGTTTTGAGCCATTGCGGACAAGCGCAAACAATTCTTCTAAATCTGAGCGGTCTAAAAAGACGCCGGATTCAGCAGACGGAAGGCTTGATGGCACTGCAGAGGCCGGCTGGGCAGCTGGGAGCGTTTTAGCCAGCGGTGGTGTGCGTAGGACGACACCATTGCGGCTGGTGGGTAACCATTTTTCAGCAGCGACATATTTTGGGTCGGTAGATAGAACGACTTTACCCTCGGAGATGGCCGATTTGCCTTTGATTTCCATTTCAGCAGGGATCTTGACGCTGTTGGGGAGTCGTATGTCAGAAGCGTGATATTCTTTGAAAAAGTATTCTTTTTCCCCAGTTTTCCGGCGCAGGGTGAGGGACTTTGATGAGAGATCCACGACGATGGAAAATTCGAGCGGGATGATGGTCAGATGGTCGCCAGGTTGCAGAGTGGTGCCCATGAGTCCGTTGAGGCGAACGATCATGTCCATGCTGCTGCCTTGCTTGCTGGCGATAAGCGCCAAGGAGTCGCCTGGCTGAACGATGTAGTCTTTTTTGTTGATCTTGTTTTCTGGAGAGAAAAGCTCGTCAAAATTCATTTCGCCAATGATGCGCTTGGCTTCTGGACAGGTGGCAGAGTCCGGGAACTGCTGCAGCATCCTGTAAAGCAACTCGCGGCCCTCAGTGTATTTGCCTGCACGAATCTGAGCGGCAGCGACTTCGAATCGTTTGGCTCCTGGATCAATCTTTGGCAGTTCGCCTTTCTTCATGTTTTTCATCTCTGCCTGAATGAGCCTTTCAGGTCGCAGGATCTTATCATAGATGTAAAAAACGGTAGCCATGCATCCGAGGGTGATCCCGAGGACGATGAGAAAGAGAAGAAGCTTTAACTGAGTCTTGGCCATTTCAAAAAAAACAAATGACGAAGGGTAAATGAAAAAGGGATGACATGACGTGACGAGCTAGAGCGCAGCGAGACTGGGTTGCATTTGTCATTCGGATTTAGTCATTCGTCATTTCGGCTCTAGCCCAGCAGGCCACGGCGTTTAAAGTCGAACATGTTGATCTTTTGAGATTTTTCGATCATCTCGACGGTGAACTTGAGGAGGCTGATTTCCCAGGTGTCGTCGACGCCTTTGATGATGGCGCGCATGGGGTTGCCTGAGATGCGAATGGCTTCCAGCAGTTTGTCGCAAACTTGATCCATGGGTTCATGGAGAACTTCCTCTTGCATGTCGCCGACTTTGAATCGGAAGCCATATTTGAGAATGGCCAGCTTAGGCAGATTCTCACGCAGAAAATCACCGAAGGCTTCTCCTTGGGGACCAAAACCCTCGAAGTCAAAGTCGGCCATGGCATCTGGGTTAGGACGCAGAATGAGGGGTTTTTCGGCGGTGATTTGGCCAATACGGATGCGTGTGGTGTTCACATGATCCATGGGTTCTGTCACAAGCTGAAACTCAAACTGGGTGCTGCCAAAGGTATCGATGCGGCGGTCCGGCTCGTGGATCACCTGCGTGTTTTCCACGGCGTATTGGATATCAAATTCACTGGGCATGTTTAGAAGCCCCAGCGTAGGCGGGACCGTGACGGTAGCCAGTAGTTTTTAAGGGGCTTTGTCAGTGTAGGTTCTCTATTCGACGATCCGGGCTTTCCATTCGTCGGAGTTGCCTTTCAGGTCGGGGGCATACATGGCCTCGATCTTGGTCGGTAGGGCGCTGAAGCGGCCGGGGATTTCGGCTTTGACGCGGTAGCTGAGGTTGTGAGTGCCGCGTGGCAGGCGTTCGGCAAAGAAGGCGACTTTTTCATCGCGGAATTCTTGGTAGCTGGCTAGGCCTTCATCGCTCCAACCGCTCTGAACTTCGATGGGCTCAAATCCGGCAGGTTTCATGTCCTCGATGAGCACGTATTCGTAGTCGTTCTTGCTGTCGATGGTGAGCTCCACTTCGATGAGGTCGCCGCTCTTGATGGGGGCGTCGCTGGCGATTTCTTCTCGGCGGTATTTGAGGCCGCGTTGAGTCACGACTTGGCCGCGTGAGCCTGCCACTTGCTGGTCGGGTTTCTCTTCGATGAGCTTGTAGAATTTCCGTCGAGCTTTCACTTCGAGACCGGCAGCGGGGATCTGGTCTTCCTGGGAAAAGACGGTGAGGTAAGCGCTGGCATAGAGCGGGGATTCACCCAGCTTGCGTAGCTCGATGCTGTGCTCGCCGGTGGTTAAGGATTTGCCTTCGAGGATGAAGCTGCCGTTGAAGGTGAAGAGGTTCTCATTCGTGATTTCCACCTTCGTTTGGGATTGGCCATTGACGAGCAATTCCACGGTTTGTTTGGGCGAAGATTCGCCGCTGGCTTTCATGAATTCTGCCAGTGCTTCGATGACGGCGGCGGTGTCCTTGGTGCTGTTCCAGTAAGTGCCGTTGCGGCGGTTGTTGATGAGGTATTTGGCGATGCGTGCGGCGGTCTCGCCCTTGGCCTCAGCGGTCACGAGCAAGCGCAGGAAGGTTGCCTGCGTCTCGATAGCGTCATCCCACCAATACCACCAGCCGCTTTGAGGGAGCTCCAGCCAAGCAGTTTGGTTTTCTTCATCCTGCTTCAAGAACTGCCGAACATTGCGCAGGCACATGTCACGCCGGTCTTTTTCGCCAACGGTGTGGCAGGCGAGGCCGAGCTGGCAGAGATTGTAGTGCGAGAGGTTGCTTCGTTTTTCATAAAGCAGGTCGCGCATGGCTTTGTCGTCTTCCGTGAACTCGACGAGCACGCAGTGGATGAGGGCATCAAGGTTATCGGGGTTGCTTTTGTGGTTCGTGACGTTTGCAGGCAACTTCAAACGGCTGAGCTCTTGGGCTTCGTGATTCTTGAGCTGTGTGATGCCCTCGCGAAGAATGCCGTCATTGAGATCTAAGCCTGC
>CAMBPS010000078.1 GCA_945869675.1 Prosthecobacter debontii
AAATTTGTACGAATGCCGTCAGCTCATGCTTAAAGCTCGGGAGAAAGGTGTGATGACTCAGATGGGTATCCAGATTTCATCGGATTTTACTGAGCGTTTTGCGGTCGAGTTAGTCCACCTCGGCACCATTGGGAAGATCAAAGAGGTGCATACTTTCTCGAATAAAAAATGGGGTGACATGGAGCCCGTGCCAGAGAAGACCGATCCGATTCCTGCTGAACTGGATTGGACCAAATGGCTGGGCACGGCCACCGACCGCCCCTTTATCTCAGGCTACTATCATCCTGGGAATTGGCGTAAACGCCGTGACTTTGGCACCGGTACTCTGGGAGACATGGGCTGTCACATGTTCAGCGGTTGGTTCCGTTCCTTGGGACTCGCCGCGCCGATTGCGGTGAAATCCACTGGGCCTGCTCCTTTGAATGCGACGAATTGGTCCATCAATGCGATGGTTGAATACACGTTCCAAGGTACCCAATACACGGATGGGGAGACAGTGAAAGTGACTTGGTATGATGGTGATGCCCGTCCGCCTGCGGAAGTCATGGCTCTAGCTGATCCGGCTAAGTTCCCTGTGCAGGGAAGCATCTACATTGGCACAGACGGTGTACTCCTGCATCCCCATGGCAGCACGCCGCAGCTTTTCCCCAAAGAGAAATTTAAAGGCTTCAAATATCCGAAACTCGAGCCGCGCAATCACTGGTTCGATTTCATCGACTGCTGCCTCAAAGGCGATAAAAAACCCAGCGCTAACTTTGATTATGCGGGTCCATTGACTGAAGCGGTGCTGCTTGGCTGCTTGGCCAGCCCCTTTCCTGGGGAAACTCTCCAGTGGGATGCTCCTAACTTGAAAATCTCAAATAATGAAGCTGCCAACGCTTTGGTGAAGCGTCAATATCGCCCAGGCTGGGAGATGTAATTTTTGCCATGCAGCGCTCACTGATCCAAGATACCATCCATGGCAGCATTGGCTTTGCTTTGGTAAGCACGGCTGCTTTTTCGGTGTGGGCTTTTGCCGCAGATTTTTTCCGAAATTTGGGCGGCGAAACTGGCCTTTACGTAGCCATCGCCGTCGTTTTTTTGGGATTGTCTGGATTGGTGATGTGGCCGATGGCGGGTGGAATAGGATGTTTTTACAAAGCTTTTTTCCCAGCCTTTCTCGACTACTCAGCTCTTTGGTGTGTGGCTTGGTTCGCCTTTCAGGGCAAGGTGGGTGAGTGGTTGGGCTCATTCCTGGGATGCCTCGTCTTCACTCATGTGGTGATGAAAAAATTTCGTTCAGAAAAGAGTATGCTTCCTGTCTTTGCTGTCGTTTTTTTGCTCCATTCAGTGGGCTACTTTGCCGGTGACTGGGCCATGTATCAGTATTGTAAACCCCAAGCACTGACTTTTGCTAAAAACTCGTCGGATTGGCAGCAGTGGATGATTCTCGGTAAGCTGGCCTGGGGGCTTTTTTATGGTCTTGGTTTCGGGGCAGGGATTGGCTGGGTGTTTCATCAATCGCGGATTGAAGCTTGAGCCTGTCGATGTTCTGTTTATGAGTGCAATCTCACCATGGCTCTCGCAAAGATCACTCAAGTCACCGGCACTGCCGTCCACGTTACAGGTTCAGACATCGACACTGACCGCATCATTCCTGCACGCTTCATGAAGTGCGTCACTTTTGACGGCCTCGGAGAGTTTGCTTTTTATGACGTTCGCTTTGATAAAGATGGTAAGCCCACAGGCCATCCGCTCGACGATCCTCGTTTTAAAGGTGCCTCCGTTTTACTTTCAGGCACCAACTTCGGCTGCGGTAGCTCCCGTGAGCATGCTCCCCAGGCGCTCTATCGTTTCGGCTTCCGCGCCGTCATCGCCCAGAGCTTTGCAGAGATTTTCTTCGGGAACTGCACCACGCTCGGCATTCCTTGTGTCCTGGCTTCTGCGGAAGACATCGCCAAGCTGGCGGCTGCAGTCGAGGCGAATCCTGCGCTTTCAGTCACGGTCGATGTGGCCAATCGCAAGGTCGTTTTTGGTGGCGATAGTTTTAGCGTCAATATTCCAAACACCTCCCACGATGCTTTAACGAGTGGCAAATGGGACCCAATCGCTGAGCTGCTTGAAGCTAAAGACGCTATTCATGAGCGCATGACTTCCTTGGGCTTTGCCAACGCTTAATCGGTCTGCATCCTATGAGTCATGTCCCCAATCAACTTCGTTTCCGCGAGTCTCATGAATGGGTGGATCTGACTCAGTCGATTTCCCCGGTGGGAATCACTGACCATGCTCAGGCTGAGCTCACGGACGTGGTCTTTGTCGATCTACCGAAGCTTGGGGCGGTGAAAGCTGGCCAACAGGTCTGCGTGATTGAGTCAGTCAAGGCTGCCAGTGATATTTATAGCCCGATTAGCGGGGAGATCGTTGAGGTCAATGAAGCTCTGACTGCCAATCCGGCGTTGATCAATACCGCGCCTTACACCGATGGCTGGATTTTTAAAATCAAAGCTGCGGATCAGGCTGAGGGTTCATCTCTGATGGATGCGGCTGCTTATTCTGCTCATATGGGTTAAGTTTGCGGCTTTAACTTGATGCCGCAAGGTTGGTGCTACTTCGTAGATGTAGATTTCCGCTTCAGATTTTCAGCCTTTCAATCAGGTGAAACCATGCAATGTCGGTAAAATAGCTTCTTGTTCACAAATGCTTCGTTGATTCTTTGTGCGACGTAGTCATTGCTGGCACGTGTCTAGCGGCATTCCAGTGACATCATGGCAAAATTGACATTCATTCTCGAAGATGGGCAAGTAGTGGAGGTTCCTCTCCTGGAAACCATCACCATTGGCCGTAGTTCGGGCAATAGTGTGGTCGTGGATGATGACCGCATCTCTCCATGCCATGCTGAAGTTCTGATCTCCTCTGATGCTAGGATTCAGGTGCGTGAGGTCGATGCTGGAGCAGGCACTTACGTGAATGACCTGCGTGTGCAGAGTTATCCCTTGCGGCATGGTGATCGTCTTGCATTCGGTCCTCTCATTGCCCTTTTGGATACCGAAGAATCAGCTTTGTCGCCAACTGCACAGGAAGAGAAAACGGCAACGATGAGGCAGCTGGACTCGACTCAAGAGGCCGTGATTCAGGTCATTAAGGAGCTAACTGCTCAGCAGGAAAAGGAAGCTTTATCTCTCAAGCATCAACGAGAAGAACAAGCGCAAGAGGAGCAGCGCTTTGCAGATCTTCGTCAACAAGTTGCAGCTGCAATGACTGCTCAGGAAAAGAACGATTCGGATCGTCTCAAGTTGCTCAAGGATGAATCGAAAAGGACCGAGCAAACCATCATCGAACTGAAGCAGCAGATAGAAACGCTGAATCAGAGTCGCCAAGAGTTGGAGACTCTTGGCGCCATGCAACAAAGTCAAGCTGACGCAGTCAGTGCAGAGATTCTAAAACGGGAGAAGCTAGCTATCGAATTAAAACAGGATCTTCGGGCAGCTGAAGTAAAGCTTACCCAAGTGCTGGGTGAAAATCGTGAAGCAGAGGAAAAAAATGGCACGTTTAGAGCCTGTCTTGCTGTCTTGCAGGAGGAATACGAAGAGCTCAAGGAATCAGTCGAAGATCTTCAAAAGCAGAAGGCCTCAGCTAAGGCCGATTTAGCGGAGCAGACTCGGCTTGTCGAGACCGCAAAAGAACGCTACCGCCAACTCGAAGAGGATTGCCGAAGACTTGCCGTAAAGAAACAACCGCTTGAAGACGACCGTGGAGACGAGTCTCTCTCGGCAGAGGTTGTAGGTACCAAGACCATCGAATCGGTTCCTGATTTAGCCAATTCATACTTAACGACTAATCGAATCGTGCCACGTGTGGTATCTTCTGAGGGTAATATGCCTCGTTCGCGCGGCATCCCCATGAAGTCAGAGCGCATCACTCGGAAGGGATCACCTCTCCCCAAAAGTGCTGGCGGCTAAGCTTCTCGCGTTAGGCCGCTAACTTCTGAGTGCCATTCGAGACCAGCATGTTAGCTAAGTCGGGCATGTAGCGAACGATCTCGTGAGCTAGCATTTCCAGGCGAGTATCAGATTTCCAGCCACCTTTCAGACTGCGATCGCGGTCATGAAGTTCCATCGTCATCATGGTGGCGAAGACCATGGTATCACTTTGAAGTTCGAGTTGCGTTGGCATTGGGAGCTATGAGGGTAGGGCGGATGCTGCGGTGGACAGCACATCACCATTTTGAACAATGAATTTTCTCCGAGTCAGCGCACCCTCTTTCAACTTCTGCTCCAACGCCTGCGCAATGAGCAGACGTGCAGCTTCGGACGGGCTGCACCCGTACATGCCATCGGCTGTCAGATCCTCCAGATACATCTTGATCTGGGGAGTGACTGCGATGGTCATGGTGACCGAATCGAAGTTGTTAGTGGGGCGTGCCATGGATTAAAACCCTGATTAAATGCCATTAAAACCGAATTCTCTTGAGTGATCAAGTTTGAATTGCATTATTTTGGGGTATTTACCCCATAAAAAGCAGCACTTTCATTAAGACATCTTAATCATGTGAGCTTTTTGAACACGGCGGGTGGAATCTCGGTGTGAGCGGCATTGTTGCGTTCGCATGAAAACTCGTCTTCTCCTTTCCTGCATCGCTGCGCTCTCACTCAATGCACAAGCTAAGAACGGCTGGCAAGAATGGTTCAGGGATGGACTGGGCGATGCTCAAGTCGTCAGTGGAACAGCCATCTACAAAGTGGAAAACGGTACCCTGATCGGGACCACGGTTGATAGCAGTCCGAATACCTTCCTGATGAAAGGCCTCTTCAAAGACTTTGAGTTACAGTTTGAAGTGAAGGTAGATGACCAGCTGAATTCAGGCGTCCAAGTCCGCAGTCATTTGGCCAAGGCTGGCGGCCCCTCTTCAGAAGGCCGTAAGGGTAGTAAGCCACTGCCTGCGGGTTCCCCAGCAATCCTCTGCGCTGATGGTGAGAAGGCGTTTCCACACATACTACTTGGAGCGCAATGAGGTGCTCATCACAACTTTCGACCCATCCGTTCATCTGACCCGCGTAGCCAATGGCACCGGTTACGTGGGCCACCGTAGAGCTGTGACTGATACTTTTGCCTTGTGATCCAAGTGTTTGAGTAAGTATGGCGTCTTGGTTGCCACGATTGCTTCAATGTCCTCGTGCGTGAATTGAGTTAGCTGCCTGAGATCTGGCAGAGATTAATGCGAAATGTCTGTCGGCGTATCCAGTTCCTTCGGTGGCCAAAAGGCGATGAGAAGGATCACGGAGGCGGCCAAGGAAAGGCCTGTGGGCCAGAGGAAGAGCTCTTTGTAGTTCACCATCCCATCAGCGCTGGTGAGCTTACCTTGGAGGGGAATAAAGAACCATTTGGCAGCGAGATCTCCAAGACCCAGGACGAGTAGATTGAAGAGGCCTTGGGCGCTGGAGCGCACATCCTTTGGAAAGGCGGCATCAATGAAGATGTAAAGTGTGGCAAAGAAGAAGGCGTAGCAGACGCCATGGAGCACTTGGACGAGGATGATCATCGTCTGATTCTCTGGCATAAAGGCAAACACGGCAAAGCGGGCAGCGTGTCCCAGAATGCCGAGAATCATGGTCGTCTTCCAGCCCATTTTGGCCAAGAACCAGCCAAGCATGGCCATCGTTAAAATCTCGGCAATCTGGCCAATACTCATGACTGGCATGATCCATTCTGGCTTGATGCCGACGACATTGCTGCCGAGGAAGCTGCCTGCCATAAGGAAATACCCATTGTGAATGGTGGCATCAATGAACGTTACAATGAAGAGCACGAGCAGGTAGGGCTTGCTCAAATGCCGCGCTGCCTTGAGCCAAGCGAAACCGCCTTCGCCTGCGGCGGCAGGTTTGGCCGGTGTATGGGGTAGACTCAGGCTAAAAATAGCGAGAAAAACAGAAGCGATTCCTGAGATGAGAAAGATATTCCGGCTGGCTGTGACGGCCTCTACGCCGACCTTTCCCTGCAAGATGAAATACAGAGGCCAAGCAGCCATGATCCAGCCAATCGTGCCGCCCATGCGCACTAGGCCGTATTCTTTCTGAGCATTCTTGAGGTGGGTGAAAGCGATTGAATTGGAAACGGAAATGGTCGGCACATACAGCAAGGAGTGAACGAGCATAAGCCCAAAAAACGTGGGGAAGTCTTTGGCCCAATACATGCCAAGGATGGATAGACCACCAATCAAATGGCTCACAGCCATGAACTTTTCTGCGGCGAAGTTCCGGTCAGCGAACTGGTTGCTGAAGAAAATGCCGACCACTGAGGCAATCGCGAAAGCGCTGCCCACCCAGGTAATCTGCATGTCACTGAAATTTAGCCCGTCTTTGCCCATGTAACCCCAGATCAGAGGTAGCCAAGCGCCCCAGATGAAGAACTCGAGAACCATCATGACGAAGAGTTTTTTAGCGGCAGGGGATTTCATGGGTAGTTTGGGAGGCTAAAGTTGAATGCAGCATTTAGCTAGGTTTTAATGAGTGATTTTCACAACGGCCAGAAAAAGGGAACCAGCAGCAGGATTAGAATCACGGAGAGCAAGGTTAGTCCCCCGCCTACTTTGATGAAGTCGCTAAAGCGATACTTGCCGGGGCCATAGACGAGAATGCAACTAGGTTCAAAAGGCGTTAAAACAGAAATGCTGGCGCTCAGCATGACCGCCATGGCAAAGGCTCTTGGATTGCAGTGCATGCTTTCAGCCGCTTTGAGAGCAATGGGTAGCACAACGAGAGCTGCTGCTGCATTGGACATGGGCTGGGTGAGAATGACGGTCAAAATGGCAAAACCTGCCATGACGGCCACTGTGCCAAACGGCTGTAACCAGCCAGTGATTGCCTGCGCCAGCATCAGGTCAGCACCCGATTTAGCCATGGCCGCGCCAAAGGCTGTCATGCCACTGATGAGGATAAGCAGACGCCAATCCACATTTAAATAAGCCGTGTCTAAGGTGATGCAGCGCGTGGCTAGGGCTAATAGGGCAACAATCAGGAAGGCGATGGATGCAGGCAGCCAGCCAACGCTGCTGAGGATCACGGCGACCGCAAAGGCGGCTAGGACAAAAATACCACGCTTTTGAGCACTCGGACTGAGGGTGTGCTCGCTAATCACCACCATCTCTGAATCAGCCTCAAAGAAACGGATGCGATCATAGGATCCCTGAAGCAGCATCATGTCACCTGCCTGCAAGGGCACGTCAGCCATGTGCTCACTTAGCGTGCGGTTACCGCGCAGCAGCGCCAGAACAGAGAGGCCTGAGCGGCGGCGGAAATTACTGCTGCGCAGACTTTGGCCCACAAGGCTTGAGCGTGGCGTCAGTACGACCTCGGCGATGCTGGCGTCCTTCATGTCCACGCCGGAGTGCAGTAGGTCCACATCTTCTAGGATGTCGATGCCTTCGATCTTTTTTACCTTGATCAGGTTCTGCACTTTACCGGCCACGAGCACCACATCGGCCTCTTCAAAACGAACGTGAGGTGAGACATCGACGTCTTGGGAACCACGGCGCAATTTCACGACTTGAAACTCAAGCACTGAAAAGTCTGAGGCATAGGCTTCCTGACCGATGAGCGGTGATCCCGGTTGGATGATAACTTCAGCTAAGTATTCCCGAATCGGTGTATTATCTGCTGCACCGTCAGCCCGATCGCGCTCCGGCACCCAGCGCATTCCGATGAGGATCATGTAAAGGAGCCCGATAACGAGAAGGATGAGGCCTATGGGTGTGATTTCAAACATACCCACTGCCGGATAGCCCATTTTGACCAAGGCACCACTGACCGCCACATTTGTGCTGGTGCCGATGAGTGTGCAGGTGCCTCCCAGCAGGGATGAAAAGGCTAGCGGCATCAGTAAACGTGAGGGGGAAATGTTCAGTCGACGAGCCAACGCGATGACTGGTCCTAGAAACATGGCTGTCACTGTCGTGTTGTTCATGAAGGCCGAGATAGCACCGACCATGGTCATCATGCCGGCGACAACGCGCCCTGGGTGCCCGCCGGTGGTCCTGGCCAGACCTTGGCCCAGTTGATCAAGCACCCCAGTTTCCCGTAAAGCGGCCCCGATCACAAAGATGGCACCCAGCATGATGATGACCTCGTTGCCAAATCCAGCAAAGGCTTCATTAACCGTTAAAATACCCGTGCAAACCAGCACACACAAAAGGGCAAGCGTCACCAAGTCCACAGAGATCTTTTCCGTGGCGAAGAGAATGACGGCAATGATTAGCAGGCCGATGACAATAGCAGCTTCCATGAGGCTGGCCGATGATGGCGGGGAGTCTGCAAGTTACGAATGAAAATTTCGACGGATTGTCCTTTGCTGCCTTTCGGATGATGGATCCTGTAAGGCAACTGCTGCCCAGCTTCCATTTTTGGCAGCAAAGGTAGACGGATACATCACGGCTCCGACTCAATAGCGCGTGATGGACTCATGTAAATTCAGGGCCACGCGGCAGAGGCTGGTCCAAGCTGCAAGCTCGATGGGGTCAGTTTTGGAGACTGGGCGTATGCCTGCAGTTATGGCTTTTTTGGCATCCTCTGGGGTGGCCTCAAAAACTCTGCGCTGAGCGCTTAGGAAGCTTAGCAGGCTTTGCTTCTCGCTCGGCTTTGGTTGGCGGGAAAGTGTGCGTTGAAAGATCGCGCTGATTTTTTCCTCATCACTGCCAGTTAGGCTTTCGGCAAAGCTGCGAGCGGCCTCCACAAAAGTGGGGTCATTTAACAAAGTGAGAGCCTGCTGCGGGGTGTTAGAGATGCTTCGAGTGCAGGCGGATTCGTCACGGGCTGGAGCGTCAAAGTTAGCCAACATGGGATGCAGGAAAGTGCGCTGCCAATGCATGTAAACACCACGCCTCCACTGTTGGTCGTCGAGATCAAAGATGTAGTCACGATTCGGAAACTGGAGGTTTTCGTAATAATTGGCTGGTTGGTAGGGCTTGGCACTGGGGCCACCGATGTCTTCAAGGTTCAGAATGCCAGCGGCAAAGAGTGCATTGTCACGGACGAATTCCGCGTCCAGACGGCGTGGATTTTGAAAGGCAATCAGGCGGTTATTGGGATCCACGTCTTTGAGTTCAGGACGGCTTTTGCTATCCTGCAAATAGGTCTGACTGCTCAGGATTAATGTCATCATGTGCTGGATGTCCCAGCCGCTGTCACGGAACTCGCAGGCCAGCCAATCCAGCAGTTCAGGATGGCTTGGGGTCTCTCCTTGAGCGCCGAGATCGTCGGTAGCAGCAGAGAGGCCGTTGCCAAAGAATTGCTTCCAAAGTCGGTTCATAAACGCACGCGCTGTGAGTGGATTTTCAGCTGAGGTTAGCCATTTCGCGAGGTCGATTCGGGTTTGTCTCGGTGCTGTTGGAACTTTTGGGCCCGTGAGAAATTCTGGGGGTGCCGGTGGGCAAATTTCACCGGTTTCATCCATCCAGTTCCCACGTGGTAGGCGGCGAATGACCATGGGTTCTTTAACCGCAACGGTGATTTGTGTCCAAGCTTTGCCTTCCAGGCATTTTCGGGATTCGACCTGAAGTTTGTTGAAGCTCTCACGCGTGGCTTTATCGATGTTTGCTGCGGAAGTTAGCCAGTGTTTGGCATCTGTGGCTGGAGGGGTTTGAGCTAGCGGTTCTAAAGTGGCGATGGGTGAAAAGGAGATGCGCAAACTGCCAGCGGTGTGGTTGGGAAGTTTGATCGTGAGGTTGCTTTGCGAAGTCAGAACTGCGGGTGTCTCTAACTGCCAGATGGATCGGTGGCTCAGCGTTGCTTCAATACCGCGTGTTTTCCAAGTTGGCTGGATGCCGATGACCTCTGCACCACTGTTATAACGTGGCTCGTAGTGGTCGGCAGCGGCATGGGCAACCTTAAGTTTGATGTTCTTCGGTTCTGTCGGCGACTGGATGGAGAACTCAGGTGTGAGGGACATGCCTAGGCTGCTGCCATTGAGTTCTAGGCTGTTTTTATGCTGCGCTGTTTGTAGTAGTTCGATCTGGATGGCGGCCACTGTCATCGCACCTGGGGTGAAGGTGAGCGTTGTTGATTGCGCGGCTTTGGCGCTGAAGAGGATGCTGCCGTCGCTGGCGTATTCCGCCTTGGATTCATCGATAGGCAGAGGCTTTTTCGGGTCTGCGGGTTTGGCTTTTGACTTGGCTCCTTTGGGCGGTGTCGGTGGGGCAAGTGCGGTGGTGATTTTTGGTTTCGTGGTGATCCAGCCAGTGGGGTGTGATTTGAGGAAGGCTTGCGTCGCTTTTTGCCAGTCACTAAAGGCGACTTGCTGTGCTTTGGCTGCTGCTGCGGCCGTGGATTGCATTTCCGCTTCGATCTTTTGCAGGCGCTTTTTCAGATAAGGACTGTCCACAAGGATTTCGGGCGGGAAGGGGAATTCATTGGTGAAACCTTTCAGCTCATCTGACTCACTTTTTCGATACTGTGAATAGACGCCAAACTGCTTCACATCAGCAAAGAAGGCGGACATGGAATAGAAGTCACTGGCTTTATAAGGATCAAATTTGTGATCGTGACACTCACAACAGCCCAGCGTCGCTCCGAGCCAAGCGCCGCCGACAGTGCGGACTCGATCGGCTTGGTATTTCGTGAGGTATTCCTGAGCTTGGGCACCGCCTTCCCGCGTCATCATGTTCAGGCGGTTAAAGCCTGAAGCGATTTGTTGCTCGACGGTGGCATTGGGCAAGAGATCACCCGCAAGTTGTTCTAGGGTGAATTGATCAAAGCGTTTGTTAGCGTTGAAGGCATTGATGACGTAATCGCGATAAGGGAAAATACGCTGATTCTGATCGCCATGGAAACCGACCGTGTCTGAAAAGCGTGCCACATCCAGCCACCACACGGCCCAGCGCTCGCCAAAGCGGGGCGATTTTAGTAAACGTGTGATAAGATTTTGAATCGCGACGGATGAGGTACGATGGCTGTTATACTCTGTCACGAACTCGGTCACTTCCGTAGGTCTTGGTGGCAGTCCTGTGAGATCTAAGCTGATACGGCGGATGATCGTGTGTGGATCTGCCTGAGGTGACGAAGAGATTTTCTTGTTGGCAAGTTCCGCGCGGATGAAGTGGTCGATCGGATTGCCGGCTTTTGAGGTGGCAGGCCTGACTAGAGGTGTGTAGGCCCAATGCGGCTCATACTCGGCGCCTTCTTTGATCCATTGAGTGATCAGTTTTTTTTGCTCAGAGGTGAGGACTTTTTTGAACTCAGGAGGCGGCATCAAGTCTTCTGCATCGTGTGTGAAGAGGCGGCTGATAACTTCACTGCCTTCGGGATTGCCGGGCAGGATGGCCTTCATCTCGATGGCGGCCTCTCGCACATCCAATCTAAGATCAGCCTCGCGGTGATTTTTATCGGGTCCATGGCAGGCAAAGCAGTTGTCACTTAGGATGGGTCTGATATCTCGATTGTAGCGTAACTTGCCTGCTTGTGCCGCGAGGCCTGGCAGACAAAAGCTAAAAAGAAGGAGAATGTAAAAACGCATAAACTTGGAAAAGAATACTTGCTAGCAGGCTTAATCTTGCAGGTGAAATGGGTTCGAGGTAGTCATTTAATCGACCTCTCATTCTGAGAAAATTCGTCCATACAAGTCTCCATCAAACTTGAAGGTGGCTATAAATAATTTGCATCATCTGACAAGGAAACCTAGCATCGCAAAAGTGGCCTCCTGCGCATGCTTGATGCAAGGGGTAAACTCTTACGTTGTTGATTCCATTGAAGTATCCGATAAATCTTGCGCGCCTTGTTCCCAGCGGATCTCTTTTGGGGTTCGCTAGTTTCAGCATGATCGCTGCGGGAGCTTGGAGTATTAGTGGGCTGCTGGATAGAACCCCTTCATCCCATCCAACTGCTACGAAACCTGCTATAAAGTCGCTGGCTGAAAAGACAGCTTACATTTCCTCAGAACTAAAACCCACGGTGCCCGTCAGCCATCAGCACCAGGCTAAGGTTTCGAAGGTAGCCGCGACATCACGATCGTGGAATATCGCAAAGTCTGAAGCAGATACATTTACTCCAAGCAGGAAGCGGGTGACATCTGTTCCAGCAGCAGTTTTAGGTTCCGCAAATGAGATGGAGAATGCCTTTTTCACGCAAGGTCTCAGCGGTATGGGCCGCTCAGCTAGAACCAAGGTGGTAACTCAGTCAAAAAGCAACAGTGTCGCTGACCAGTATGCAGCCATGGGAGGTGGCTTTGGATATGGCTTTGGGGATGCCCCGAGTCATCCGAGTTATGTAGATACAGACGGAGATGGTTATGGGGATAGGATCGACTCAGATCCATTGGACTCTTACCTTTGGCAGGATTGGGATCGTGATGGTAAAAATGACCCAATGTATGAACTGCCTACTCTTGCTGACTCTCGTAGAACGGGCAGCATCGGCAGTGGCTCAGTCCGAGACACTTGGTTAAGTTCTGGCAGTAGCTCAGAAAAGAAAACGTTACCGCCTGGCCTACTCGATTTTAGTGACACTCCTGTGAGCTCTGAGACCGAAGCCAACTCTGGATTGGATGACTGAGAGTTGAAGTTTCTGCGGTCTTCAGGGTAGCCTAAATGGAAACGTCAGTCTCAGGCCGAGGATCTCGAGTAAGCAGAGCCTTCATGGCCTCACGGGCTGGTTTGCCCTCATGCAGAACAGCGTAAATTTCAGCGAGGAGTGGGGTGCGGATCTGATGTGTCTGAGCGGCCTCGTAAAGGTTGAGGGTGTTGGGCACGCCTTCGGCCACCATACGACTGCTGGCCATGATGTCTGCGAGTGACAGGCCTTCGCCAAGTAGCTTGCCCACGCGATGATTGCGGCTGTGTTCGGAGTAACAAGTCCCCATCAGGTCTCCCACGCCACCTAGTCCAAAGCAGGATTCAGCTTTGCCTCCCCTATGGGTAACCATGCGCACCATCTCTGCCAAGGCTCTTGTCACAAGTGCAGCGATCGCGTTGTCACCCAGCTTGAGACCGAGCGCGATGCCTGCTGCGATGGCATATGGATTTTTCATGGCACCCGCCCATTCGACTCCGCAGGGATCATCGCTGGTGTAAGTGCGAAACCAGGGCAGGGTGAAGCAGCTCTGCACGTCTTTGGCGATCCTCTCATCCATGCAGGCCACGACCGCAGCTGTTGCCAGTCGTTGGGAGACCTCCTCTGCATGGTTCGGTCCTGTTAAAACGGCGCAAGCAGTGCCTGGAAAGGTTTCAGTGAGGATTTCAGACATGCGTTTTCCCGAATGCCGCTCAATCCCTTTGGCGCATGAGACAATGACCTTGGCTTCTTTGTGAGGTCCGGAGCTGGCGACGAGTTGCGCAGTTTCACGGATGCCTTTCGATGGCACGACGAAGATCAGCATGTCAGCTGGCTTCAGCGCACTAAGATCACTCGTCACCTGAATCGTTTCGGGTAAAAGCAGGCTAGAGAGGTAACGCGAGTTTCTTCGCGTCTCTGAAATTTCGCCCATCAGTGCCTCGTCACGGCCCCAGAATTGCACGTCAAGACCTCGTTCATTGAGCAGGGCAGCTAGTGCCGTGCCCCAGCTGCCAGCTCCCAAAATGATGGCGCTGCGGTATGGGGGCGGGAGGGACTGGGGCATCCTGCTTCATCGCTCAAGAGGCCGCCTAGAGTCAAGTGCAGCTTGCGGTTTGCGTCACGCTTTATCGATGGATGCTTGTCTCCTCCTTTAAGCTAATCCGGCGCGGGTGAGCAGGGCGGTGGGGTCGGGGTCGCGGCCCATGAAGTCGCGGAAGAGTTTGGCGGGGTCTTCAGAGTTGCCTTTGCTGATGACTTTATCTCGGAATTCGCGGCCGACTTTGGGGTTGAGGATGCCTTCCTTTTGGAATCGTGTGAAGGCATCGGCATCCAGCACTTCTGCCCATTTGTAGCTGTAGTAACCTGCGGCATAGCCAACGGGACTGCTGAACAGATGACTGAACCGCCGTGCCATGGTGGGGTTCTCGGTTTTTAATGGCATCAGGCAGTCCGTGAGAATCTGGCGTGAAAGTTCGTCGAGATCTGTGCCCTCATCGGTGGCGTGGTGCATGTGGAGATGCAGGTCCAATTTCCCAAAAGCAACCTGACGCATGATGTCGCTGGCGCTGCGGTAGTTTTTGGCGGCGATGACTTTCTTGAAGATTTTGGCAGGGATCGGCTTTCCGGTCTCGTGATGCAGGGCGAAGAGGTCCAGGCTTTCGCGCTCCCAGCAGAAGTTTTCCATGATCTGAGAGGGCAGTTCGACGAAGTCCCAATAGACGTTGACACCATTCAGTGCGGGGATTTCGACATTGCCGCAGAGTTGATGAAGAAGGTGGCCAAACTCATGGAAGACGGTGGTGACTTCATCATGGGTGAGCAGGGCAGGCCGTCCGTCCACTGGTGGAGTCATGTTCCCACAAATGAGGCCGAGATGCAGGCGGCGATCGCGGTCGCCACTGGGTGGGGTGCCCATTTTGAGGTAGTTCATCCAGGCTCCACCACGCTTCGAGTCGCGCGGATGCCAGTCGGCATAGAAGGAGCCGATGTGGAAGTCTTTTTCATTATGAACCTCATAGAATTTGACTTCGGGATGCCAGACTTCGACAGGGCCTTCCTGGTTCGGCTGGGTGCTGGCTGGGCCGGTCTCGCCCGCAGCGTAAAAGACGGTGCTGCGCGGAGTGATCTTGAGATCAAAGACTTTTTCGGCGAGCTGGAACATGCCGCTGAGCACGCGGTCTAGGGGGAAGTAAGGGCGGAGTTCCTCTTCATCAAAGTCGTATTCGGACTTCCTCTGGCGCTCTGCCCAAAAGGCCACTTCCCAGGGCTGTAGGAGATCGGCCACTTGGCCGAGGCTGTCGGCGCGGTATTCCTGAAGCTGGATGGTCTCTCTCTGAAAGGGAATCTGGATTTTCGCTTGCAGGTTCTCCGTGAATTGCAGGGCGGTTTGACCATTTTTAGCCATGCGCTGCTGGAGCACCTGGTCGGCAAAGTTAGCTTTCCCCATGAGTTGGGCTTTTTCATGACGCAGGCGGAGGATTTGCCAGATGAGGTCCGTGTTGTCATGATCACCCCCGCGACCGATGCTGGTAGAGCCTTCCCAGACGGCGCGGCGAAGCTCGACGTCTTCGGCGTATTCCATGACAGGGATCATGGACGGAGCTTTGAGAGAAAATCGGTATTGCGGTGCTTCTTCGCTGCCTAGGCCCTTGGCTCCAGCATCTGCTCGGGCAGCCTCGATGGCTGATTGAGGCAGGCCTTTCAGTCGCTCAGGATCCGTGATGATAAGCTCCCATTGGTTCGTCGAGTCGAGCACGTTTTCAGAGTACTTCTGCGTGGCCTTAGAAAGGGCGGACTCGATCTCTTCTAGACGTGCCTTTTTGGCCGGTGGCAGATCAGCTCCTGCCTGGCGGAAGTTTTCTAGCGTCTCCTCCAGGGCGCGTTTGGGGATGGGCGGCAGGTTACGAGCCTCGTCGGTTTTGCTGTAGGTTTCTAGTAGGTCCCAGAGGTGATCATTAAGGGGGATTTTGGCAAAGAAGGCGCTGACATTACTCAGCATGGCATTGTAAGCCTGACGCAGGGCAGGGGAATTACACAGGGAGTCGAGGTGCTGGACGAGACCCCAGGATTCGTTCAGGCTACGAGTGGTTTCATCTAGCCCGATGACCACGCTTTCGAAGTTCATCTTACCCCGATCCTGGTCAATGAGACGGTTCAAATTGGCCTCTGCCTGATCGAGAGCGGCGTTGATGTCGGCTTCGATGCAGGCGCTATCGAGGCTAGACCAGCGGATGTGAAAATCCTGAGTGAGAAAGGGTTGTGCCATAAAATGGGGGGTGGCGGGGGTCGCAATTATCGCCAACGGACCGTGAATGGCAAGATGATTGATTGTGATGAGAGGCTGAATGAAGTTCCGCCCTTTACACTCTGCGGATCTGCCGCCATTCATTGAGTCTTACCTATGAATCGCCAAGAAAATCTGGAATCCTTTTTTCGTGACGGAAAGACCGTCATCCTGCCTGTGGATCACGGCTGTGCTATCCCCGTCCCTGGATTGGCCAATCCCTTTGAATTGATCGAGCGGGTCAGTCCCTATGTGGATGGTTATGTCATGAATCTCGGATTGGCCATGCGTGCCGCTGACTCCATGGCTGGTAAGGGGATCTGTCTACGCACGGATGTCTATAATACCCGGATGGAAGGCGATGGCGCCGGCAGCATCAATGTTTACGGCGTCGAGGAGGCCGAAATGGTCGGCGCGAATGCGGTGATGAACATGCTTTACCCGAACTCCATCAGTGAGCGGGTGAATTTCCAGGAAGTGGCTGATTTGATCCGAACGAGTCTGGATCTGGACATTCCAACCATCATCGAAGCATTGCCTTATGGCTTGGGTCAGACGGACAAATACACTTTACACAACATCCAGTTCGCCACACGCCTAGCTGCTGAGCTGGGGGCAGATGTGGTGAAGACACCGTATCCGATTGATTGCAAACCAGGCGACTTCCGCCGTGTCACCGAGTCCTGCTTTGTTCCTGTGATCATTCTAGGGGGTGCCAACATCAACGATGATGCCAGTCTGTTAAAAATGGTCGAAGACGCCATGGATGCAGGTGCAGCCGGCATCGCCATCGGTCGCAATGTCTGGCAGCACCGCAATCCAGCCGCCATCGCGCGCAGTCTCGCAGCCATCGTGCATGAAGAGGCCTCAGCGCTGGAAGCCTTGGCCTTGCTGAAAGAACCTCTGCGCTAGTTCTGTTACGGTTTTCCCCCACTTATGAAAGCCTCTGCCTTTGTCAGCCTGTTACTTTTTTCGTCTCTCGCCAACGCTGGTGAGACGAAGACTTTTTCTCTGAAAGCCGATGACTGGGCCGAGGGAGAGGTACCTAAGGAAGTCTTCGTCGTCGAAGGCAGCGTCAAGATCGCTGCGAAAGACGGCAATAAGGCCATCATGATCGATGGCACTCCCATCGTCGATGCCTGCGCCCAGCTAGCGGTCTCCGCAGCCGGTGAGTCCAGCATTCAAGCACGAGTCTTTGCCAGCAAGCGCGCGCGCTCCATGCCAAAGTTCGGTCTTAGCGTGCATGGCATGAGCGGCTATCGCCTGCTGATCAATGCAGCAAAAAAACAGCTCGAACTCGTGAAGGCCGATGTTGTGGTCGCCAGTGTGCCCTACACCTGGACGAGTGAAGTCTGGGTGCAGATGAAACTGGAAGTGAAGCATGGCGAAGGCGATGCATGGATCATCACGGGCAAAGTCTGGCCTGCCGATGCCACCGAACCTGCTGAGGCAACGGTCAAGGCTGATGACAAAGGCCTCAAAGGACAAGGAAAAGCCGGAGTCTGGGCCACGCCCTACTCGGAGACACCTGTGTATTTTGATGACATTGAAGTGAAAGTGGAACTGGCACCTGCGGCGTAACTTTTTTTGGCAAAAAGAGCAGTTTTAAGTTGCCTCCACTTCAACCTCTGTTACAATCTCGTCCCACGTTTCTGGATACTGGAGCGGTAGCTCAATTGGTTAGAGCGCCAGCCTGTCACGTTGGAGGTTGCGGGTTCAAGTCCCGTCCGTTCCGCCAGAAGTGAAAAGGGCCCACTCAGCAATGAGTGGGCTTTTTGCTTTTAATGAAGTAAGCTTCTGAAAGTAAGACTTAACGCCATGCCTCCTTCATCTGATCATCAGCACGACCTCGACATCGCCAAAGTCGCTCAGCGCGCAAAGGACATCGAGGCTAAGTTACCCAAGCTGAAAGACTGGATGGACCAAGGCCTGAGCATCCTAGCTCTGGTGAAAGACTACTGGAACGGCAGCTATCGTGAAGTGCCCTACTGGGT
>CAMBPS010000079.1 GCA_945869675.1 Prosthecobacter debontii
CCCACATTTGAAAGCAGGGCGAAGTTCGCTACTCAAGAGTAAGATGAGTATCGGCATCGCTGAACCCTGTGTGAGCTATGAAGGCTGCGCTGAGACCTTTCAAATGCAGGGCCGTGGCACAGGCGCCCGCTGGAAGGATGAAAGCGGCCAAGTCATGACTTTAACTCGAAATTTGCGTATGGAGCGGCTGTTCATTGCTGATCTGTCCCAGACGGGTCTACTGCCACTAACTCAGGCCATTCCAGACGCGCAGGCTGCAGAGTCCTTGCATGTGCTGATGTCCGTGCCAGAAACAAAACAAGCCGTCTTTTGGTCTGCCTTTTTACGAGATCGCGTGCCTATGCTGCGTGAAGATGGCTGGCAGGTAGAAATCAGTGAGAATTTTGGCTTTATCATTCATGAGGCCACGGAAGACGCTTGGTTCACCGATCTAGAAAGTGATGCTGCAGGTCGTGATCATTTTTCTCTCGATCTCGGTATTGAACTGGAGGGCCAGCGCATCTCTCTCGTGCCGTTGCTAGTCGATTGCATTGATCAGGGACTTACGCCGGCGGTGCTGGAGCAGAATCTGGATCAACAATTCCTACTCTCTCTGCCGGGTGCAGGCAATCCTGTGCTTTCAGTGCCGGCGCGCCGACTGCTAGTCTTACTGCGTTTCCTGGATGAGCTGCTGACCACCCGTCCCACACGGAAGGATGGCAAATTGCAGGTGGATAAACTGCGCGCCGCCCAGCTTAGCAACAGTTTAGAGGGCCTACCCATCCGAGCGCCGTCCGAGCTAGCCGTGCTGCAAAAGCGACTGGCTGGATTCAAAGAAATGCTTCTCGTCGATCCACCAGCTGGATTAAAAGCAAATCTACGATCTTATCAGCGTGAAGGGCTCTCTTGGTTGCAATTCCTGCGTGAGTTTGGCCTGCACGGCATCCTAGCAGATGACATGGGCCTGGGCAAAACCATGCAAACTTTGGCGCATCTACTGATGGAAAAAAACGCAGGCCGCACGGATCGCCCAAGTCTGATTCTGGCTCCTACATCGGTCATTCGCAACTGGGCGCGGGAATCAGCTAAATTCACCCCAGAACTCAATGTCCTGCTTCTTCATGGAGATGATCGCCAGTCAGATTTTAGACGCATCCCTAAATATGACCTCGTCGTCACCTCCTACCCGCTGATCGTGCGGGATGCGGAGATATTGCAGAGTATTGAATGGCATGTCGTGGCTTTGGATGAGGCCCAAAACATCAAGAACCCCAAGAGTAAAGCCGCCCAAGTCTGTAGCAGCCTCAAAGCACGCCAGCGTCTATGCATCACTGGCACACCGATAGAGAATCATTTGGGTGAGTTATGGAGCCTTTTCCACTTTCTCATGCCTGGACTTCTGGGAGATGCTGAAAGCTTCCGCGACTACTACCGCACTCCCATCGAGAGGGATGCAGACACCGAGCGGCAAAGTCAGCTCAGCGCGCGCCTTCAGCCGCTTCTCTTGCGCCGAACCAAAAGTGCCGTCGCCAAAGATCTACCTCCAAAGACGGAGATCATCCACCGGATCGAGCTGGATAAGGAGCAAGCCGACCTCTATGAGACCATTCGAGCCGCGATGGATCAGCGGGTGCGTGAGGCCATCAGCAATCAGGGATTGGAACGCAGCCAGATCATTGTACTCGATGCTTTGCTCAAACTCCGCCAAGTCTGTTGTCACCCACAATTGTTAAAAATAGACGCCGCCAAGAAGATCGAGACTTCAGCCAAGACCGCCTTTCTCATGGAGGATCTCCTGCCAGAGTTGATTGACGAAGGCCACCGAGTTCTAATTTTCAGCCAGTTTACGGAGATGTTGGGAATCATCGAAGATGAGCTTAACAAAGCTCATATCCGCTATGTCAAACTAACCGGTCAGACTCAGGATCGTGAGACACCCATGAGACAATTTCAAAACGGCGAAGTGCCCGTCTTCCTCATTAGCCTGAAAGCAGGCGGCTCAGGCCTGACACTTACCGCCGCTGACACCGTCATTCACTACGATCCATGGTGGAATCCCGCCGCTGAAGCACAGGCCAGCGACCGCGCACATCGTATTGGTCAGACCAAGCCCGTTTTCATTCACAAGCTTATCTGCCAGTCCACCATTGAAGAGCGAATCCTCGACCTGCAAAAAACAAAGGCCGCTCTGATCGAAGGTCTGTTGTCGGGTCGCAGTGATAAGCTGCAACTCACCCAGGAAGACATTCAGCGCCTGCTCACGGCCTCATGAGTGGTAGCTGCATTTTCCAAGAAGGCATCGTGCGCTCAAAAGCATCGCCATAAGCCAAGAGCTGAGGCTCTGACCAAGCAGCACCAAAGAAACTCAGCCCAATCGGCAAGCCTTCCACCTGCCCCATCGGAACGGTTAAATGAGGATAACCTGCCACGGCAGCAGGGCTACTGGCGACACGCACAGGATCATCCCCACGGTCCAAAGTGATTCGCTGAATCGGATCATTGGTTGGGCAAATCAGGGCATCCAAACGGTGTTCACGGAGAGTCTGATCGATGCCTTCTGGACCTGCAAACCTGCGAGCTAGTGCTCTTGATTCAACAGCCTCAGCCAGAGCCTCCGCAGTGCAACGACTCTCGGCTTCCTCAAACAAATCCTGACCGAAGAAGGGCATCTCTATCTCTCGATTCTCTTCATTGAAAGCGATCACCTCAGCCAGTGAATGCAAGGCACCACCACGCTTGCTTAAATAAGCATTGATGTCTGAACGGAACTCTGTGAGCAAGCACCCCCACGCCAAGCCACTGGCTTTTCGATGATTCGGCAGAGTGACCGAGTCCACAATCACCGCGCCTGCTTCACGCAGCTGATTTAGAGCCTGATCAAACAAAGCCTGCACGGCAGAATGGTCCCCGCATAGATCACGCACGACCCCAAGACGAACGCCGCGCAACGCCTCTCCCCCCATAAAAGCCATGTGACCAACCTGCTCTGAAATGGGGACTACTACCGACTGTGGATCACGAGCATCATGTCCTGAAAGCACGTTCATCAACAAGGCTGCATCTTTCACGGTTCGTGTCATCGGACCAGCTGTATCCTGCCAATGGGAGATCGGGATAATGCCCCTGCGACTGACTTTTCCCAAGGTCGGCTTTAGTCCGACAATGCCACAGGCACTGGCAGGGCTAATGATTGATCCATTTGTCTCGGTGCCGATGGCCGCTGCACAAAAACCCGCAGCTACAGCCACCGCAGAGCCGCTACTAGAACCACTCGCACTATGGCTAAGACGGTGAGGGTTTCTCGTTAAGCCACCGCGCGCGCTCCAGCCACTCGATGAATCTCGACTACGTATATTCGCCCATTCACTGAGATTCGTTTTGCCAAAAATCAGCGCACCAGCTACGCGCAGACGCCGTGTGATTTCAGCGTCTTGCTGGGGTCGCGGAGCTTCCACTAAAGCCAAAGATCCCGCCGTAGTGAGCAGCCCGTCAGCGGTTTCAATGTTATCCTTGATCAGAATCGGCAGCCCATGCAGTGAACCGTTTGTCTTTTTAACATCAGCGCGCGCAGCCATCTGTAAGGCTTCCGGATGCAGCTCGATGACAGACCTCAGTTCTGGTCCTGCACGGTCCAGCGCCTCTAGACGCTGAAGATAATGTTGCATCAACTGGGCTGAGCTCAGCTTTCCTTTCTGCAATTGATGCAACGCCTCTGACATCGAAAACTTGTGTAAATCAGTCACTGCGGGAAGCAAGTCGCAGCCGACGAAGGTCGCTACAGAGCTACTCAAGATGAAGTGACGCCGCTTCATGGTAGAGCGGGACTAATCAGGGGTTCATCCAAGCATCAAAAGCCGCATCCACACGTTGTAACATTTCGGAGGTGCTATGCTTAGCATCGGTAAACTTCGTCCAGCGTGTGGGATCATGACTTTTCCCCGAACCTTCAAGTTCCGCAATGAATTCCTCAACAAGTGCCAAATGCTGAACATGCCTCTCACGCAGATGGGTTTTGCAGGTAGTGCCAGTCTGATTCAGTCGATTTTTGGTTCCGATGCTCATGGCTCCATAATGGCGCAGAATTTTGAATATGCCTGTCTTTATTCTCAGACTCTCTCACCCGTTGAAGGCAATGCTTCAAAGTTGCCGCTGTCAAAAACATCTCCATCAGAGTGATTCGGCTAAACTAGGAAGTCACTTCGTTTTGGCCGCGCGCTTTTTCTCTTCTTCGAGAAGGGCTGCCTTTTCGGCGGCAAGCTGGGCAGATGCAGCAGCTTGCCGAGCGCGCATTTTAGCCTCGTGCTCAGCGACCACTTTAGCATAGGCTTCCGCACGTTTCGCTTTAGCTTCTTCCGCAGCCTGGGCTGCTTTTTGACGCTCAGCGGCCTGGGCAGCTTTCTCGGCAGCAAGTTCAGCCGCCTGCTTTTCTTTTTCGAGCCGTATCGCTTCTTTTTCAGCCAATTGCTTGGCCTTCAGTTCGGCAGCGGCCGCTTTGATGGCTTCTTTCTCCGCCAAGGCTTGCGCTTTGACAGCGGCGGCGGCTTCTTTAGCAGCTAACTGTTCGGCGAGGGCCTGGGCTTTTGCAGCAGCTTTTTCGGCATCAGCTTGTTCTTTAGCGATGCGGGCGGCTTCTTTTTCAGCAAGAGCTAATGCTTTGGCTTCCTCTGCGACTTTCTTGGCGGCTTCTTTTTCAAGAAGAGCTTGAGCCTTCGCAGCGGCTTTCTCCGCGTCAGCTTGTTCTTTAGCGAGACGCGCAGCTTCTTTCTCAGCAAGAGCTTGGGCCTTCGCCTCAGCTGCCATCAGTTTAGCAGCTTCTTTTTCGGCGATTGCCTGAGCTATGGCGGCAGCCTTTTCAGCAGCGGCCTGCTCCTTGGCAGCCATGATGGCGGCTTTTTCGGCTAATTGCTTGGCTTTCAATTCAGCAGCAGCGGCTAAGAAAGCTTCCTTTTCAGCCAGTGCTTGAGCTTTGGCAGCTTCTTTCGCGGCTAAAGCTTGGGCTTTAGCCTCCTCTGCGGCAGCTTTCGCGGCCTCTTTCTCAGCCTGAGCTTGAGCTTTAGCAGCAGCCTTCTCAGCATCGGCCTGCTCCTTAGCGATTCGAGCGGCTTCCTTTTCAGCCAGCGCTTGGGCTTTAGCCTCTGCTGCTGCAGTTTTGGCGGCCTCTTTCTCAGCCAGTGCCTGCGCTTTAGCGGCTGCTTTCTCGGCGTCAGCCTGCTCCTTAACTAGTCGAGCCGCTTCTTTTTCGGCGAGTTGTTTCGCTTTCCATTCTAGAGCTGCAATTCGCGCGGCTTCCCTTTCAGCGGCAGCCTGTGCAATAGCCGCAGCTTTTTCTGCTGCGGCTTGTTCCTTGGCAGCAAGAAGCGCTGCTTTTTCGGCAAGATCAAAAGTAACTTTCGCTTCCATGGCTGCGTTTAACTGGGCGCTGAATGCCCTCAAACGCTCACTGAGGTCAAGACTGACCTCTGATAAGTCGGATACAGCATCCGTCAAAACCCTTGGCAGAACCTCTAGGGTTAGCAGTTTCTGGGCAGTATCGGTCAGGAGATGGGTGAATTTTGGATCGAGCTTGGTTGTCATTGCAATGTTGTCAGAAAAGGGCGTGATGATTTGGACAAAGATAGCCTCCTGTAAAGCATATCTGAACTGAATGCTCAGGAAGATCTGAGACGAGCCGAAAAAGAAACTGGCGCTGCCAAGGTTTGCCTCGTGAAGTAAACGAATCATGACTTATCATTTCTGAAAGAGACAAACGAGTAGCTCGATGCTCTAATCTCAGGCCTATTAACCTCTTCCACTTTCATGCCACGACTGCTTAATTGGATCCAAGCCGCTCGCCCCAAAACACTGGGAGCGGCCATTTCGCCCGTGTTTGTAGGTTTCATCCTGGCTGCTAGGCTGAGCGGGCAGCAGATCGAGTGGCGACTCCTCGCTTTTACCTTAGCCAGCACGATGGCTCTGCAAATCGCGACGAACTGGTTCAATGATGCGCTGGACTTTCGTCAGGGAAAAGACACTGCGGCAAGAGTTGGGCCCCGGCGGATCACAGCTGCTGGGCTGGTGAGCCCTGAATCAGTGATGCTAGCGGGCTATCTCATGCTGGGACTTGCTACAGCACTTTCTGTTCCACTGATTGCGGCGCGGGGACTGCCAATTGTCATCATTGGTATTCCGTCCCTTTATTTCTGCTATGGTTACACAGGCGGACCGTTTCCACTGGCCTATCGCGGATTGGGAGAGCTATTTGTCATCCTCTTTTTCGGGTTCGTGGCAGTGATGGGTTCTGCTTTTGTCCAGTGTGGTGAATGGTTGGTTGGGGCCGTGGTCGCGGGACTGCAAATAGGATGCCTTTCAACCATTCTGATCGCAGTGAATAATCTGCGTGATCTGGAGGAAGACCGCAGCACAGGAAAACGCACCTTAGCAGCGAGGTTCGGTGTCACCTTTGCAAGGGTGGAGATCACTGCCCTGTTGGCTGTGACTTATGGGATCGGCCTTTATTGGTTGGATAAAGACGATACGCTGCTTTGTACACTCCCTCTTGCGGTTTTGCCTCTGGGTCTCTTTGTTCTAATCCGCATCTGGTGCACGCCGCCGGGGCCTAGCTACAATCGTCTGCTGGCTCTCAGCGGCATACATTTGCTGCTCTTTGCTGGGCTTTTTTGCATGGCTGCCATGCCTTAAGTTGAAACGGGAGACGTAAACTAGACGCATGTTAACCCGACCGATCTATGTCCACGAATACCTTCTGCGCAGTGGTGTGGCGCTGAATGCAGCCTCGCATCGGCGGCTTTTCCCAGGAGCACTGATTCGCGTCGGCTCAGGTTACGGCTGCATCCACCCTTGGACTGAATTTGGCGATGCGCCGATCGCCGAACAACTGCGCCTACTGACCGAGGGAACAATCACTCCAGTGACTGAGATGGCGCTACGCTGCGCCGAGATCGACGGTGCTGCGCGTGAGGCCGGAATTAGCCTGTTTGAGGGGCTAGAGATCCCTCGCAGCCATTATTCCTGGAGCTTTGCCCAACCTACAGGCCCGCAGATCGAGCGGATCGTGAGCGAGGGCTGGCCTGCGCTCAAGGCCAAGGGCTTTGCCAATTATGGTGAAACGCGTGGGTTCTTGGAGCAATGCGCCAAGGTTGGAGAAGCCATCGAACTCAAGCTTAGGGTGGACTTTAATGGCTGCCTAGATGCACGCGGCTTTTCGCAATTCATCGAGTTCATGCCGCTCCGGACTTACCAGCATCTAGATCTCATTGAAGACCCATTTCCCTATGATTCCGAGCTTTGGCAACAAGCTCAGCAGCGCTGGAGAGTTCGCCTAGCGCTAGACAAAGGCTGGCGTGATGGAGTAGCAGGCTTTTCGGCCGTGGTCGTGAAACCGGCACGCCGTGACTGGCGCACGGTGGCTCTTCGACACCCTGACAAACCACTCGTCCTCACTTCAGCCATGGATCATGGCCTTGGCCAAATGTTCGCCGCCTATGAGGCAGCTAGGGCCAAGTCTGAGATCGGTGATCGGGTGGATCTTTGTGGACTCAGCACCCAGCATCTGTTTGAGCCAGATGGTTTTTTTGAGCGTATTTCTGCCCAAGGAGGCTGGCTCAGCCATGATACCAACGGCGGAGGACTTGGCTTTGGTGACATTCTGGAAAAGCTCCCCTGGCGGAAACTCTGCACTCTTTAGATTACCCCACCAGCAGCCTCGATCCAAGGCGCGTATTCTTCAGGAATTGCAGCCTGAAAATTCATAGGCTGATCATGAATAGGATGTAAAAAACTGAGTTTCCAGGCATGCAGCATCAGGCGCGGCGTGAAGACGATCTGGCGTTTGGGATTGCCATAAATAGGGTCTCCCAGAATCGGATGCCCCAGAGATTCGCGCATATGAACTCGGATCTGATGCGTGCGACCGGTAAGCAACTTGCAGCGGATCAAAGCACTGCCTTGGCATTTACTGATCTGTTCCCACTCCGTGACGGCCTCCTTACCTGCACCATCGTAGAGGATGGCCATGCGCTTCCGGTCCACGGGATGCCTGCCAATGAAGTTTTGAATGCGACCGCTGGTTTCTTTGGGCAACCCGTTGATGGCAGCTAGGTAGATTTTACTCAACCGACGTTCGGCAAAAGCCTCCGTGAGTCGACGGTGTGCGATGTCATTCTTTGCCACGACCATGCAGCCTGAGGTGTCTTTATCCAGACGATGGACAATGCCCGGACGCATTTCGCCACCGATACCACTGAGATCCTCACAATGATGAAGCAACGCATTCACCAGAGTGCCATCTGGATTCCCCGCTGCTGGATGGACCACCAGCCCTGGCGGTTTATTAAGCACGAGAATGTCTTTATCCTCAAAAAGCACCTCAAACGGAATATCCTGTGCCACAACTTCCAGCGCCTTCACCTCAGGAATAACCACGGCGACCGTATCCCCAATCTTAAAGGTCACACTCGCCTTCACCGCCCTTCCATTCAGAGTGATGTGCCCATCTCTCAGCAAATCCTGAACTCGCGACCGCGAAAGTTCCGGCAGGCGAGTGGCTACAAGTTTATCAAGGCGTTGGCCAAGATCATCGGCTGAAAGGGTCCAGGTCACGGGAAAAAGGCACCAGAAGGAGAAAAGTGAATTTTGCAGTGCTAAATGAGTCCATAGATACTCGATATTCAAATTAATTAAGCAATCTGTAATTTCTAGCAATAGGCGAGCGATGAACATATAGTGGGGATGCATTGTCTTGGCGACGCCCATAATTATAATTTCCAGTGATCCGAACTCCCGAACAGTCCTATTTAAGCACTTGCCCTGTCTGCCAAAGCCAGATTGATGTCACGTCCCTGGAACCGTTCACCAAATTAAAATGTCCTTTTTGCGGCCAAATGGTGCGCGTGCGGCGAAAATTCGATCACTTTGTTCTCGTCCGCCAAATCGGCGAAGGCGGCATGAGCCGCGTCTTCGAGGCCGAGGATGAGACTCTAGGCCGTCGAGTCGCCCTAAAAATCCTGAATCGCCACTACAGCCGTGACGAGACCCGTGTGGAGCAGTTCCGCCAAGAAGCCCTCATCACGGCCAACGTTAATCATCCGAATGTGATCAAACTCTACTCCGTGGGCTATGACCAGGGGTATTTCTATATTGCCATGGAGCTAGTCGCTGGCGGCAATCTCGAGCAAAGAATCCGCCGTGATGGCAAAATCAAAGAAGCTGAAGTCCTCAGCATCGGACGTGAAGTCGCTGAAGGACTGCGCGCCGCCCAGCAATTAGGACTGATTCACCGTGACGTGAAGCCGGCTAACATTCTATTCACAGAGACAGGCACAGCCAAGGTCGTGGACTTTGGTCTGGCTCTGTTCGTGGAGCGAGGAGCTGATTCTTCGGGAGAAATCTGGGCTACTCCCTATTACGTGGCCCCTGAAAAGGTGCTGGATAATCGTGAAGATTATCGCAGCGATATTTTCAGCCTAGGTGCCACACTTTATCATGCTTTAACCGGCCAGCCGCCGCATAAGGCAGACACCAATAGCATTGAGCAACTGCGCATGATCAAATGCCGACGTGTCGCACTCGAAGACAGCGGCATGAGATTTGCACCGCGCACGATTCATGCCGTCAATCGCATGGTAGCCTTCCGCCCTCAAGAGCGCTGCGCCAACTATGACGAAACCGTGGACGAATTGCGTCTGGCCGAAGGTTTACTGAGCCAAGGCTTCAAATCTAAAATAGCCAATCGACGTGTGCGCTGGGGGCTCAGCGTGGCAGCTGCTCTATTGGTCGCATTTTCCATTGGCTGGCTGATCCAGTTTACCGGTGGAAAGAAGGCCTCAGCAATCACTGAGCATGTCGAAACCAGTCGCAGCGACCTAACCGGGGATGGTGTCACAGTGCAAGCCAGTGGCAAGAAGACCGTGGCTGAACTTTTCATCTCTGCCCGCGATAAGATGCTCAAGCAACGTGAACTCAACGAAGCTGAAGCACAATTTGATAAACTCATCCGCTCAGAAGAGGTTCGTCAGCCTACGCTGAACTGGGCGCGCTACAACGCCGCCGTCTGTGCCATCATCCTGGGTAAAAAAGACGCTGCCAGCAAGCATCTTCAAGCCATGGGCAAAGAGACAGGAAGCGGCAGCAGTCTCGTGACGTCGGAACTGGCCAGCTTTTTCGGAACGCTAGGCACACGTATGGGCAACAATCTTGGCCTTGGTCTGGCAGAGGATAAACTTGGCTATGCCACTCAGAATGAATCAATTCTCGGCTACCTAGCTCATGGGCTCGCCGAATGGCACCATGGAGATGCACTTTTAGGCGCGCACGAACTAAGCTTCTTCAAACAACATCTGCGAGATGTGAAAAGCACCTCGATCGCAACGTCTCTCGACTGGGTCTCCAGCTACCTGCCGCTGGTCGATGTCCTAGATAAACCGATCACCCTAGCCCTGAACCTACGCCAGCCCACAACCCCACACAATCTTGCAGAGGGGAAAAAAAAACTAGAAGACATCCGGCAGGCCAAGACCCTTCTTGAATCCTCAGCAGGCCTCACCGCCATGCTGAAACAATGGGAAGGTCGGCTGAAGCAAGAGTTGTCACAACTCTTTCAGAAACAGCGAGAATCGGAAATGAGCTCCGAACATGCTCTGCGTCAGCGCGAATTGGGACAATGGACTGAAATCATGGCCACCCTGCCAAACCTGATTGACGGGTATGATTACTCGCGGGTACACGATATGCTTCAGGGCATGCGTTTTGATTCGCCTGAAATTCAATCCGCTCTCGAAGGGCAGATCTATCTGCATGGTAAAGCTCAGGCATTTCTAACAGGTCTTTTTGCCGATATTAAACTGGAAGGCTATCAGGGCAAGATCACGCGCCAATTAGGCAGCAGCATGGATGGACGAATCATTGCTGCTAATTCGGAAACAGTCATCATCAGCTTAGATCGCGGCAATATCACTCTACCCGTGAATGAACTCACTCCTCAAACCCTATTAAATGCAGCTCAATTTTACGCCGACAAAACCACAGACAGCACGGAATTTTACGAGCGCCAAGAGCGCATCGCCGCATTCGCCCGAGTCGCCGGACTCCCAAGCCTATCAGCCGCTGTCGCAGCTCAGTTGATGGAAGAGAATCGCTCCTTCAGATCCCGGTGGATGAAAGTGCAATAAGCTAAGATAGACGATTGTCACAAAGACACACCGCGCTTCCAAGGAAGAAAGTCGTCTTGGCCGAGTGCGACTGCTTTGGGCATGTATTGACCACTTGCAGTGGCGATGCACAAATCTAGGAGTCCAGCACCCATTTCAGGAACAGACTTTGCCCCGGTGATGACGGGACCTGTGTCAAAGTCGAGGATGTCCCCCATGCGCTGCATCAGCGTGGTGTTGGTAGCAATCTTCAGCGTGGGACAGATGGGATTGCCTGTAGGTGTACCTAGTCCGGTGGAAAAAAGAATCAAATTACAGCCACCTGCCGCAATCGCTGTAGTGGACTCGACGTCATTTCCGGGCGTGCAATAAAGAGTCAGCCCGCCGTGCTTGGTGATGGGCTCGCTATAATCAAGGACATCGATGATCGGAGCTGTGCCACCTTTTTTGGCAGCACCAGCGGACTTGATGGCATCGGTGATTAAGCCGTCGCGAATGTTTCCTGGAGAGGGGTTGGCATCAAAACCTGAACCACAGGCCTGAGCCGCGCCTTCATAAGCTCGCATGAGTTGGACAAAGCGATCGGCTAGCTCAGTGGTCTCACAGCGATCACAAAGACTCTGCTCCACACCTGCTAGCTCTGGGAACTCCGAGAGCACGGGGGCTGCACCGAGAGCTGAAAGCAGATCCGCAGTGTGACCGATCACAGGATTGGCCGAGATGCCCGAGAATCCATCAGAGCCACCACACTCGACTCCAACAATGAGATCACTCAGCGGGCAGGTTTCCCGCATTTGCGCATTGGCTTTAGCGACACCCGAAAAGGTCGTACGAATCGCGGCGGCCATCATGTCGCGCTCAGAGGCGCACTTTTGCTGCTCAAAGATATGAAGTGGCTTATTAAACCGTGGATAAAGTCGGCTAAGAGCGGACTCCAAAAGACTAACCTGAGCATGCTGGCAGCCAAGACTTAGGACGGTAGCCCCACAGACATTTGGATGGGCAATGTAGCCTGCCAGCAATTGCACGAGAGCTAGGGCATCCTGTCGAGTGCCACCACAGCCAAGTCCATGCTCCAGAAATTTGATACCTGTGACATTGGGAAACAGCGGGCTGGGCTCAAGGAGCAGCAGTTCCTCAGCCTCTCCTTCCAATGAAATGCCTTGCTGATGACGCTCGACGAGAGTTTGAGCAAAACGCTCATAAGGTGAGGTTCGGGCATAACCGAGGGCTCGAGTCAGCGCTTCACGCATGAAAGCCAGATTCCGATTCTCACAAAACACAAGTGGGATGACAAGCCAGTAATTAGCTGTGCCTGAGACGCTATCTGCGCGTTTGTATCCCATGAAACTACGCGGCTGCCAAAGGCTAACATCAGGCGGCATCCAGACATAGCTGCTTTTCTTGCCAGAAAAGGTGGCCGTTTCATGCTTGATGTTATGAGTGTGCACGAGACTACCTGCAGGTATGTCGTGCAAGGCACGACCGACAGTCACACCATACATCGTTACAAGATCACCAGCAGCGAAGTCTCGCGCAGCAAATTTATGCTTGGCGTCGACATTTTCCCGCAGTGTCCAGGCTTCCACGTCCATTCCAGCTTTGAGATCACGTAGGGCAACGATGAGATCGTCAGCGGGATGAACTTTGAGAATGGCTGCAGACATGGTGAAGGAGATTAACCCTCTTCGAGTTTTCCTTCTTTCAAAATCAACCGGCGATCGCCGAGTTTGGCAAGAGTCTGATCATGGGTCACCACAACAAGCGTTTTTTTGGATTCCGCAACGACGCTCATGAGCATGTCCATCACATCAGAACCCGTAGTGGCGTCGAGATTACCTGTGGGCTCATCAGCATAGAGAATACCGGGATCATTAATCAGAGCACGGGCGATAGCCACCCGCTGCTGTTCACCACCGCTAAGCTCGGTTGGCAAGTGCTCTAGGCGCGGCGTCAGACCGACACGATCCAGGAGCTCACGTGCACGTTCCTCTGCCTGCCGACCACCGATCAATGCAGGGAGTATGACATTCTCTAAAGCTGTAAGCTCGGGCAAAAGAAAATAGTGCTGAAAAACAAAGCCCATCGTGCGATTACGGGCTAGAGCACGCTCTTTGGCACTGCCAAGATAAAGCGATTTCCCATGAACAAGGACATCTCCACTAGTGGGCTTCTCCAATCCACCAAGGACATAAAGAAGCGTAGTTTTCCCAGCGCCTGACTGACCGCAGAGGAAGACTTTTTCACCCGGAGCCACCTCGACATTTAGTCCGCGTAAAACTGATAATTCGTGATCACCGATCTTGTAGATGCGGTGGACATCTTTAGCACTGAGTGTAGCAGCAGAGATGCTCATGATTGAAGATTCAGCTTCTGATCTAATGCACTACGGCCCAAGGCCAATGAACCCAAGAGACCGGAACGCGTTCCCAGCCCAGGAGAAACGATGAACTGATCAATCTCACGTTCAACCTGCGGAATAAGCAGGTAACCATTGAGATGATGCATGAGCTTAGCACGGATCAAAGGGATGATATGAGGTTGCTCCATGACGCCTCCTCCGAGGATGATGCGCTTCGGAGACAGAGTGAGGCAGAGGTTCATTAAAGCGTGACCCATAATATCGGCAAGTTCTTCCCAAGCCGGATGCTCAAAAGGCAACCTATCAGCCCGAACACCCCAGCGTTTAGCGATGGAAGTGCCGCTCACGTAACCTTCGACGCAGCTGCGGTGAAACGGGCACTGACACTCAGGCTGCAACGCATCACTGTTCTTTGGAGGAGGAACGGAAAGATGACCAAGCTCAGGGTGCATCGCGCCGTGCAAGAGCTGACCATTGACTAAAACGCCACCACCGACACCTGTCCCAACAGTAATGTAAATCACAGGGTCCATCCCCCGCCCTGCACCCCAAAGATACTCGGCTAAAACGGCTGCATTAACGTCGGTATCAAAACCAATCGGCACCCGAAATCGATCTTTAAAAAAAGTCACGATGTCTGTCTGCTGCCAGCCTGGCTTTGGCGTAGTTGTGATGAATCCATAAGCCTCGCTTTTGGGATCCAAATCCACCGGGCCAAAAGTACCGATACCAAGGGCGGAAAAATGCCCATGCTCGATCTTCATTTTGGAAAGCCAGTTACTGGCTGCCTCCAGAGTGTCTTTAGGTGTGGTCGTCTGGATCCGATGCACGGCACGCAAGTCATGATGGCCTGTGCCGATACCACAGACGATCTTTGTCCCACCCATCTCTATGGCTGCAATAAGTGGTTGATCACTCATGGGTGGCGGACTGCGGCTGAATCACGAATTCCAAGACTGGCGTAAATTTCACGGGTGGCGTGGGATTTATTCAGCGTGTAAAAGTGAATGCCATCCACGGCGTTTTCCAGGAGATCCCGACATTGCTCAGTGGCATAGTGTACCCCGACCCTCTGCACGGCCTCTTCATCATTGCCACAGCGCTGAATGGCCCTGAGAAGCTTGGCAGGATAACGCGCTCCTGCAGCTAGCTCAGCCATGCGCTTCATGCCGCTGGCGCTTGTGATGGGCATGATTCCAGCAATAATCGGGATGGTGATCCCAGAAAGTCGGCAGCGATCTCGAAAGTCTAGAAAGTCGTGGTTATCGAAAAATAACTGCGTGCAGATGTAGTCCGCCCCGGCATCACATTTAGCTTTCAGATAATCCATTTCTAAAACACGATTCGGCGTGCTCGGATGTCCTTCTGGAAAACCTGCCACTGCGATGCCAAAACCGCGCTTGTCTGGATGAACACCGCTATCGTTAAATTTTTTGATAAAGCGCACCAGATCGGCCGCATGTTGAAAGGCGTCCTTCGTGCGGTCATAACCTTCAAGATTACGAGGAGGATCTCCGCCGAGCGCTAAAATGTTGCTCACACCTGCCTCTGCATAACGCTGCAAGATGCTGGCAATATCGGCCTCACTATGGCAGACACAGGTCAGATGGGGCACAGGGTCCAAGGTGGTGGTCTTTTTAATACGAACCACCAGATCATGAGTCAGCTCGCGGGTCGAGCCGCCTGCGCCATAAGTCACACTGACAAAGGAAGGCTTATAACTTTCCAGTTCACCAATGGTTTCATACAGGGATTCAAACGCCTCTGCGGACTTTGGCGGAAAGAATTCAAATGACAGCGTCGGACGCTGTTGACTGAGGATGTCGGAAATGTGCATCAGAAATAAGTTATCCTAATCAAGGCGGGGATGGTGGAAGGTGCAAGGCTAGGCTTGGCTAAAGTTTTCTCAAAAGGAAACCCAAAACAATGCTGCATTCAATCAAAGTTAACGACACATCAAAGCTTCGATCTCGTCCACCTCGATGGGTATATGGGCCATAAGATCCGTATTTCCGTGCTCACCTATGAGGATGTCATTTTCCAGACGAATACCCACGCCCTCTTCACGTATGTAGATGCCAGGCTCCACGGTAAAGACCATGCCAGGACGGATAGGTTTCCAGGTGTGTCCCACGTCATGAACGTCGATCCCCAGATGATGACTGGTGCCATGAGGGAAATACTTTTTATACAAAGGCTTCTCAGGATCCTGCTTCTCTACGTCCTCAAGCTTGAGCAGTCCTAGACCAATCAGCTCTTCCGTCATGAGCAGACCAACTTGTTCCTGATATTCGCGAATGATCACTCCCGGCCGCAGCATTTCGCAGCACTTTTTAAAGACACGCAGGACGGCCTCATAGACTTGGCGTTGACGCGGCGTAAACTTCCCATTCACCGGAATGGTGCGGGTGAGATCCGCATTGTAATTCCCATAATTGGCCGCGATATCAAGCAGCAGCAACTCCCCATCCTGGCACTGGCAATGATTGGTAATGTAATGAAGCACGCAAGCATTGGCGCCGGAGCCAATAATAGGTGTGTAGGCAAAGCCACGCGCCCGCTGGCGAGTGAACTCATGCGCCAGTTCGGCCTCGATCTCAAACTCGTGAACTCCAGGTTTCACAAATTTTAATAGCCGGTTGAATCCATCTGAGGTGATTCGGATAGCCTCATTCAAAGAAGCCAACTCCGCAGCTTGCTTGATACAACGCAGGTCATGCATCAGTGGTGCCAAACGGCGATACTCATGTAGCGGATACTCACCTTGACAGCGCAGGGTAAAACGATGCTCACGCGTCTCTGTCGGAATCGTCGCACGCATGTGCTCGTTCGAGTTTAAAAAGACCTGATCCGCCTGACACATCACCGCCCGGAATTGAGTTTCGAAATCTTGCAGCCAGTGAACACGTGTAATGCCTGAATAAGAAGACGCCCGTTCCTTTGAAAGCTTCTCGCCTTCCCAGACAGCGATGGTTTCATTCGTCTCTCGAACAAAAAGCATCTCTCTTTGCTTAGGATCAGCAGCATCAGGGAAAAGCACTAGGATTGTCTCCTCCTGATCAATCCCGCTCAGGTAAAACAAATCACTGTTTTGAACAAAGCCCAAAGACCCGTCCGCATTTGTCGGCAACACATCATTGGCATGCAGGATCACCAGGGATCTAGGGGGTAACAGAGCGTTTAGACGCTGGCGATTGGTCACATAAAGCTCTGAAGGAAGGGGTTGATAGCGCATAAAAAGCCATTCAAGCGCGGTCGCGCCTCAACGCCAAACTAGAAATCACACTAAATGAAGCTATTTTCCTCAGAACTGGGTGAATTGTGAATAGCTTCTTGATTCCATGAAGGAAGGTGCCACTCTCACTACCCAATTTCTAGCAACCACAAACAAAACTCCTCATGGGAAAGCAACTCAACAAAGTCATCAAACGCCGCCGTCTTAAAGCTTACAAAGACCGCAAGAAGGCACTCGTCAAATCAGGCGCAGCCCGCAAAGTTGCCTCCAAAAGTGAGCCGAAAGCCGCTAAAAAGGCCGCTGCTAAAAAGCCGGCCGTGAAGAAAGCAAAGCCGGTTGCCGCGCCGATTGAAGAAGTTGCTGCTGAGTAACCATTTCAGGACATCGGGCGGTTCTCGGTCACTCTGTGAATCACCTCGTTGGAAGACATTTTCGCCTGAATTAGGGTTCGTTTTGCCCAAAAGCTCAGGAGAAAAGCCAAAAAAAGCCTTGCTTTCCGACCCTTAACCCCCACTGTCCTCCTCCCCAAATTTAGTCCGAACTACAAAAATCATGGCTGTTGTTATCCGTCTCCGTCAAGAAGGTGCCAAAGGGCGCCCCGTCTATCGTATTGTTGCTGCTGATCAGCGCTTCAAGCGTGATGGCCGTTTCCTTGACATTTTAGGCACCTACGATCCTGCTAAGGAAAAAGGCAATGCCACTGTGAACCTCGAAAAAGTTGCTGAATGGATCTCCAAAGGTGCCAAACCAACGGACACCGTGAAGAGCCTGATCAAAAAGGTTCAAGCCGCCGCAACCGCAGCTAAGTAAGACTTAGTTCCTGAGAAAAAGCCGCCGTAAAACAGCGGCGCGGGGTTAGTGATAGATTTCTCTCATTATGGATGCTCCAGAAGCTCTTCGAGAATTCCTCGCCTACGTGGTCGCCAATTTGATCGATCACCCGCAGCAGGCCAGCATCGCGATTAACCACAGTGCTGCTGGTGCCGTCGTTTATAGGGTGCAGTTAGCACCTGAAGATGTCCGCCATGTCATTGGCAAAAACGGACTC
>CAMBPS010000080.1 GCA_945869675.1 Prosthecobacter debontii
CAGGGCACTATTCCCCCATTTGCAGAACTGGGCCTTCACCAGCGTGGCTACAGGCGCAGGTTCTGCCTTGAGAAGCCAAACCGCTCCTGCTGCGACCAGCGCTGCTGCCGCTGCAGTCAAAACGTGCCAAGGCCATGAACGAGCCTGAACATGAACCGTCTCCAAAATTGGCTCAGATTGGAACGCTGCCTCATCCATATCACGCAGTTGAGCATCCATCAGAGCCATCCGCGCGATGAATGGCAGAGCCTCAGCATGCTCTTTCATCAGAGAATTGAGTCTCAGAGACTCGGCCTCAGTCGCCCTTCCGTCACGAGCTTTTTCCCAAAGTTCACTTAAATTCCACTGTTCTTGAGCTGTCATAAGGAAGGAAGATTTTATGCCAATTCAGCGGCCATTTGTTTTTGAACACACTCCATGAGCGTCATACGGACACGACTGAGAGCCCGATAAACAGCAGCTTCGGTGCGGTTGACTCGTTCAGCCACCTGCTCGATTTCCAAATCATCGTAATAGCGTAAATGCATGAGTTGTCGGTGCTCTGTAGGCAGCCGTGCCAGGCAATGTTGCAGCGCTTCATGCCGCTGAGGCAGTTCCGAAGCCAGCTCACTGACGGCCGCCCCCAGAGCCTCCAAAGTGACCTCATCTAGCGGCAAATGTTCACGCTTTTTCTGACGCCGATGGGAAAGAATCTGATGAAACGCCATCTTCCGCGCCCAAGCCAAAAAGTTAGTTCCCAACTCAAAATCCGCGAAGTGCTTCCACAGCAAAAGCTTCGTCTGTTGCAGAATATCCTCAGCTGACGAATCACGAGGCACAAGACTATGAACATACATTGACAACGCCCGGTCATGGGTGGTCAGCAGTTCTAAAAAGGAAGTCGTTCGATCTATCATAACGGATAGGCAGCAATGTTTAGAGGCCGGTCAACAGGCACTTTGGACAGATTTTTTACTTCCCAAGATGCTTGGGTGTCGCTAGACCGTTAGAAACATGAATGGTCGTATCACTTTCGTTATCCTTTCCTTTATCCTGAGCATCGCTACCGGCTGGGTCATTTCCCGCAGTGGCAGCGCCCGCCAAAGCAGGCAACTCACTATTGGGCTAAGCATGGACACGCTTAAAGAAGAACGCTGGATCTCAGATCGTGACTTATTTATGGCTCAGGCAAAGGCACTCGGCGCAAAGGTAGAAGTCCGATCCGCGAACAGTGATGACACACGCCAGCTCAGAGATGTGGAAAGTTTAATCACCACCGGAGTCGATGCACTGGTGATCATTCCCCATGATGGAGCCGCCATGGCAAAAGCGGTGGATATGGCCCATGCAGAGGGTATTCCAGTGCTCTCTTATGATCGATTAATCACAGGTGCAGAGACAGATCTCTACATCACCTTTGACAATCTGAAGGTCGGCGAACTTCAGGCCAAGTTTTTAGCTGAGCGACTTCCTTCAGGACGCCCCATGCGGCTCGTTCGCATTTACGGCGCGAAGACAGACAACAATGCCAAGCTCTTCAAACAAGGGCAAGACAACATCCTGAAACCTTTGATTGAGGCTGGGAAAATCGAAGTCGTATTTGAAGACTGGGCCGAAGATTGGAAGCCTGAAAACGCTAAAAAGATCACCAATGCTGCCATCACGAAAGCTGGGCAAACCATTGATGCCATTTTAGCCAGTAATGATGGAACAGCAGGTGGTGCTATCCAAGCATTGATTGAAGAAGGTCTATCTGGAAAAGTCCTCGTCACAGGCCAAGATGCTGACCTCGCGGCCTGCCAGAGAATCGCGTCTGGGTTACAGACGATGACCATTTACAAGCCGCTGACAGAGTTAGCCAAGCGAGCAGCCGAACTTGCCGTTAAGTTGGGTAATAGAGAGCCAATCGCAACCAAAGCTGAAACCCATAACGGTAAAATAGCTGTTCCTAGTGTGCTCTTAGATATTGTCAGCGTCACCCAAGAAAACATGCGCCAGACCATCATTGCAGATGGCTTTCGCGAAGAAGCAGACGTTTACCAAGGTAAGTAAGACCACTCCTAACTCTGCGTTTAGCTCTCTATAACTAGCCCGCCTTATGAAACGCCGCTCCTTTTTCCAAACAACTGCTATCGCCGCTGCGGCAGCGACAATTACACCAAGCGCTAGCCGAGCCGCCGCGATCAGCATTGCCAAAGAGGCCGCTGATCCTAGCTATAAGATCAAAAATAATGGCATCAAACATACTCTTATGGGTTGGTGCTGGAAGCCAATGGATACACTGGTTTTAGCACAACACGCAAAGGACATCGGACTCGTTGGCATTGAAGGCATTGATCGTAAATACTACGCTGATGTGAAGAAGATCGGCCTCGATATCTCCCTGGTCGGTAGCCATGGCTTTTCAAATGGCCCCTGCAATCCTAAGTTTCATGACGAAGTCATTAGCAAGCTGACAGAGAGTATTGATATGGCAGCCGAAGTTGGCTGCAAAAAGGTGATTACCTTCACAGGCATGAAATTCGAAGGCATGGATCGCGATCAAGCCATCAAAAACTGCCTCGACACCTGGAAGACAGTTCTACCTCATGCTGAAAAAAAGGGAATCACCTTGGTCTTGGAGCATCTCAACTCACGAGATAGCTCGCACCCTATGAAAGGTCATCCAGGCTACTTTGGTGATGACGTGGATTTTTGTGTGGATCTAATCAAGCAAGTCGGCTCACCCAACTTCAAACTACTCTTTGATATCTACCATGTTAGTATCATGAATGGTGACGTGATCCGCCGGATGCGCCAACACAAGGATTACATCGGCCACCTGCATACGGCAGGCAATCCCGGACGCTGCGAATTAGACGAGCATCAGGAGATCAATTACCCCGCTGTCATGCAAGCGGCGCTAGAGATCAGTTATCATGACTTTGTGGCTCATGAGTTTATACCAACCTGGGAAGACACCATCTTAGCCCTGCGTCACGCCGCCATGGTTTGTGATGTGTAGTTTCAGCCATCCAATGCTCTTGCACATGCTGAGTGATGCGCGAAACTAAGCAGTGCTAGAAAACGACCTCATCAAACCTGCCGCGCGCTTCGAAGACTTACGCGGCATCCTCCGCTACGTGCCGCAATTCCGGCAGCGCGTCTTCGTGATCGCTATCGATGGTGCACTATTACATCAGCCAGGTTTCCCGAGCCTGCTCCAGGATGTCGCTGTCTTGCAATCACTGAATATTGAAGTGGTGCTCGTGTTTGGTGCGCGCGCACAGATTCGCGCCTTAGCCGAAAAGCGCGGGGTCGCTCTGAGCAGTGACGATGGCATGGGTAAGACAGATGAGGCCAGCCTAGACATTGCTATTGAAGCGATCACCAGACAAGCCAGTGAACTTATGGCTGATCTGACGGCTCTCGAACTGCCAGTGGTCATTTCCAATGCCCTTGTGGTGCATCCTGCGGGTGTGATCGATGGAACCGACCTGGAATTCACCGGTCGGATCGAGCGCGTGGATTCTGAGTCTTTGGAAGTCATTCTAAAAGCAGACATCATTCCTATCCTCTCTCCCATCGGTTACGATGGCAAAGGCGCGACGTTACGCCTGAATTCAGACGCTGTGGCCATCGAAATCGCCCTGGCGCTGAATGCAGCCAAAGTCATTTTCATTTCCGAAGCCGGTTTAAGCAATCCTGACGGAAGTCGTTTAGCTCAGCTCTCCATCGCAGATGCACGAGAAATTTATAAGCGCAAAGAGACACGTCATGACGTGAACCTCCTTTCAAAACTTCGCTACGGCGCACTTGCCTGCCAAGAAGGTGTAGCGAGGGTTCACATTGTCGATGGCACTCAGGACGAGGCCTTGCTGGCCGAACTTTTCAGCAATGAAGGGGTCGGCACCATGATTCATGCGGACGACTATCAGCAAATCAGAAAAGCTCAGGCATCAGACGTCCCTGCCCTGCTTTCCATGATGCAGCAATCCATGGACGACGCCGCTTTGGTCCCGCGGACTCGCGAGCAGATCCAATCCCGTATCAAAGACTTCTTTGTTTTGGAAACCGATAGTAATCCGATCGGCTGCGTAGCCGTGCATAGCTACGAAGAAGAAGGTCGAAAGGTAGCTGAACTCGCCTGCCTGTTTGTTCGGCGCAGTCACAAAAACCGCGGTCATGGACAAAAACTCGTCGCCTTTGCAGAAGATACTGCCAAGCAGCGCGGCTGCGAAGTGCTTGTGGCACTGAGCACTCAAGCTTTCCGATTCTTTGAAGAGAAAATGGGCTTCCTGGTAACCAACCCCTCAGCCTTGCCCCTGGCGCGTCGTGAAAAATATGACCGCAGTGGCAGGAACTCAAAGGTTCTGATCAAGAGTCTGTGTTGATTGCGTTTACAGTGACTCATGAGACGCTTTTTATTCATCTTTATCTGCCTTTGCCTGCATGCAAGGGCGGCCAGTCCAGCGCCTGAGATCATCTCACCACAGGTTAAAACCTCAGTGGAAAAGGCGGTCGCCTGGTTGATGAAGCAACAACAGCCAGCAGGTCATTTTTCTGATCAAAAAACCAATCAAGCGCCACGTCGAGGCGATATTCCTAGCCATACGGCCGCGATGACAGCGCTCTCGCTGATGGGTTTAGCCTCCGTGGGACATCTGCCGGGCAATGCAACGCCCGAAGGCAAAGCCGCCGAACGGGCATTGAAATTCATCGTCGATCATGTGGAACCTGATGAAAACGGCTATTTAGGACGCAGTGATCGAAGTCGAATGTATGGCCACGGCATCATGACTCTCATGCTTACCGAGATGCTTGGTATGTCAGCCGATGAAGCAACCGATAAAAAGGTACGCGCCATGACTGAAAAAGCTATCAAACTCATCATCCGAGCTCAGCAGGTCCCTAAAAGTGAAGCCAATCGGGGCGGTTGGCGCTATGAGCCCAGCAGCAGCGATAGCGATATTAGTGTGAGCGTGTGGCAACTCATGTCTTTAAGATCGGCAAAAAACAGCGGTATCGATGTGCCCAAGGAAGCTATCGACAATGGTATCGCCTATATCAAACGTAGCTACCGCGCTGAACGCGACAGCAACGGTCTATTCAAACAACAAGAGGCGGCTTTCAGCTATGAACCTTATGGTGGCCGTCAGACTTTTTCGACCACCTCGGCTGGACTTCTCTCCCTCCAAGTTGCGGGTCAATACAATACAGCTGAAGTGATTGGCTCCTCAAACTGGCTTTTAAAATTTCCACCGGAAGTCAATGAACCTTGGTTCTTTTACGGCTGCTACTATTACGCTCAGGGCATGTACCAGCGTGGTGGTGACCACGCCGCGACAGCGAGACAAAAGACAGAACAAATGCTTGTGGGAGCTCAGAGCACCGAGGGCGCTTGGTATCCAAGAAATGGCAATGAAAAGAGCGCTGGCCCAGTTTATGCAACTTCCTTGGCTCTTCTTAGCTTAAGCGTGTATCATCACTTCTTGCCGATTTATCAGAAGTAACTCGGCAAAGTCAGCTAGCTGAGAACTACCAATTTTTGGTCCAGACCTGACTAGCCGTATTGAGAACGGCAGATTGTGAGGTCTCGACGGAATCCCGAGCCGCATTTTCAGTATCCTCATTCAGCGCCCAGATGTCATAGGTGCTCAAATTGATGGTTCTCGGTTGTGCTGAGCCAGCTGCGGCCCCTTGCACGGCCACAGGAGCTGCTTTGACATAGCGAATGGGGTGACCGAAACCATCAATCATGAAATAGATTTGACCACTTTTAGTCCAAAGCTCTTTGGGCATGTCTTTCAGCATCACATTCTTCGATTCATTCAGGTCTAATTCACCATCTGAATTAGGAATCCCCGCAGACTTTACACCATTGATAGCATCGGTTCCATCTCCACTCATTGCCTGATATAGGCAGGAAGCTCCGCCAACAACATAGCTCTTATTGGTGATCTGAATCGTTGCGCTTGGATTCTTAGCATCTGGATAACCACCAAACTCCTGACTATAATTTTCCAAAGCAGATCTAACCGCCTTGATAGTTACCTCAGTCTTTTGACGCTTAGAGTAGCGATCAGCATAAGAAAAGCCGCCTACGACCAAGGAAAATAATAGAGCAATAATGCTCACGACTGTGATTAACTCGATCAAAGTGAATCCAGATCGTGAAGTTTTACGGATCGATACTTTCATAGGGTTGGGGGGGATTAAAGAAGTGTGAAGCACTGGACTATGACGCACCGGAGCTAAGGCCTTTGATCACTTCAATCAGGGGCATGAAGAGAGCCATAACGATGGTACCAACCACAAGCGCCAGAATGACGATCATGATAGGCTCCAACATGGAGGTAAGGGCTGAGACTGAGTTGTCTACTTCATCTTCATACACGTCCGCAATCTTCAAAAGCATCTCAGGAAGCTGACCGGTTTCTTCGCCGACGTCGACCATGGAAATCACCATTGGCGGGAAGACATTACTTGATTCAAGCGGAGCGACCATGGACTCGCCTTCTTTAACAGCATCATGAACTTTGATGATGGCGTCTGAGATGATGGCATTACCGGCAGTCTCACGAGTGATGTTAAGAGCCTGCAAGATAGGCACGCCTGAGGTCACCAATGTTCCGAGCGTGCGAGTGAAACGGGAAATAGCGGTTTTCCTCTGAACATCACCAAATAGCGGCACCTTCAGCTTCCAGCCATCGATGGAACGACGTCCACCAGGAGTGGAGGCAAACATGCGCCAAGCAATGACGAAGATCGTGATACCAGCAACGATGTAAAGAATGTTACCGCTCATCCAGCGGCTGAAACCCATGACGAGTTTGGTGAGATACGGCAGCTTATCGGCACTCCCCAACATGTCTTCGAAGATCTTCTCGAAACGAGGAACAATGACCAACATCAGGAACACCATGATCAAAGAAGCAATGATCATGACGATCATTGGATAAATCATGGCAGCCATGACCTTGTTCTTCAGCTTTTGCGCTTTCTCTTGGTATTCGGCAAGACGATTCAAAACGATTTCAAGAACCCCACCGAGCTCACCGGCTTTCACCATGTTCACGTAGAGTTTATTGAAGATTTTGGGATATTGACTCAGCGTTTCCGAGAAGGTGCTGCCGGTCTGAACATTCTCCGCCAGAGTCGCAATGGTGGACTTCATGATCGGCGTTGGCTCCTGACGAGAAAGAACAGTCAGGCCACGGAGCAGGGGCAAACCTGCATCAATGAGCGTAGCTAACTGGCGGGTGAAAATCATGAGCGTCTTGCTCTTTACCTTAGCATTAGCACCCGCCTTGATGACCTTACCTTTACTTTTTGAAACCGTGGCATTCGCACGTTTTTTGACAGCTGCGTCGCCTTTACCTTCCTGAACGACCTGAGTCGGGTAAAGCTGACTTTGGCGGAGTGAATTGATGGCTTCGCTTTCGTTAGAAGCGTCCAACTCTCCGGCAACTTCTTGGCCGTTCTGGTCTAGGGCAATGTAGTGAAACTTCGGCATAAATGGCTGCGACGGGTAAAATTAGATCTGAAATTAAGAATACTTGGCTGTGACGGTTTTTGTCCATCAAATTCATTCGGGCTTATTGGACAAAAATGAGCTAACAATCCAATGAATTAGGTGTATTTGAGCACTTCCTCAATGGTGGTATCGCCGTCATAAATACTGCGCAGTCCATCTTCACGAAGAGTCTGCATCCCTAGCTCGATGGCTTTTTGCTTGAGAACCAACGAAGGAGCTCTGGAAATGATCAAATCACGGATTGGGTCATTCATGGCAAGAAGTTCATAGATACCTTTTCGGCCTTTGTAGCCACTGCCGCCACATTTGTCACATCCAGAGCCAGTGAAGAAGCTTTTCCCGCCCAAATCACCGAGAGTAAGATTGAGTTGGTTTAATATAGATTGGTTGGGCTGATAAGGAGCTCGGCAATTTTTACAAATCGTCCGAAGCAACCGCTGAGCAAGAACACCTTCGAGGGTCGCCGCTACAAGGAAAGGCTCGACACCCATGTCCACCAGACGAGTGACCGCACCAGCAGCATCATTGGTATGAAGAGTGCTCAAGACCAAATGCCCTGTCAATGAGGCCTGAATCGCAATTTGAGCCGTTTCAACGTCACGCATTTCTCCGACCATGATGCGGTCAGGATCTTGACGGAGAAAGGCACGGAGAGCCTTCCCAAAGGTCAGACCAACAGCTTCATTGATCGGCACCTGCATGATGCCATCCAGCTCATACTCCACGGGATCTTCAGCCGTAATCACCTTAGTGTCGATGGTGTTAATGCGGCGCAGACAGGCGTAAAGAGTCGTGGTTTTCCCAGCTCCGGTCGGGCCCGTGACGATGAAAATGCCATTAGGCTTATTGATCGTGTCGGTGATGTAATCAAAGAGATAGGGAGACATGCCAAGGTGCTCCAATTCTAGATTGACAGAGCCTCGATCTAGAACACGAAGCACGACGGATTCTCCATGCTGTGTGGGCAGAGAGTTCACACGCATGTCCACCGGCTTGCCGCCTACGACGGTCATGATACGACCATCCTGAGGAATTCGGCGCTCAGCGATGTTCATGTTCGACATGACCTTGATACGGGAGATCACTGAATTGGCCAAATGCACAGGCGGTGGCGCCATCTCATAGAGGGCTCCGTCCACGCGGTAGCGGATTTTGAATTCGTGTTCAAAGGGCTCAAAGTGAATGTCTGAAGCTTTTTCTTTGATCGCTTGAGCCATCACTAAATCGACAAATTTGACGATGGGTGCTGAATTAGCCTCGATCTCGAGAGAGCCCTTGGCCATGTCACTTAAACCACCAAAAATGTCATCAATGCTCGGCGCAGCAGTGCCGTAATGCTTATCAATCAAGGCTTGCACTTGATTTCGCTGAGCAACGACCGGCACGACAGGCTTACCCACACCAAAACTTAGGTCTTCGACCAACTGAGGATTCAGAGGGTCCGTGAAGGCCACATGAAGCCCTCGGCCATCAAGAGTAATCGGAAAAGCCCCATAGAGGCGGGCCATCCCCGAAGGCAAAATGTTGATCACCGACGGTGGCGGCTCATATTCCGTCAGGTCAAAATGATCCGCTCCAAGCTCCTCAGCGACCACCGCCCAGAACTCATTTTCGACACTGAATATCCCATAGTCTAGGAGGACTTGCAGGATGTCTTTGCCATTGTGAACAGCATCCTGGGTAAGATCATAGGCTTGTCCGGAATCGATGACTCCGCGGGATTCAAGCATATCTACAACGTTCTGGGGGGTCATACGAAGAAGAGGGGGACGGGAATTAAAGTGAAATTAGAATTAACAGACAAGAGCATCATTCGCTGTCCGACATGGTTGACTCAATGATTTCTTCAGCCGTTGTGATACCGGCGAGGACCTTGCGGACACCGTCCTCACGCAATGTTCTCATGCCAAGCTCGCGGGCACGCTTACGTAGCTGCGGCGTGGTAAGTTGCTGATTGATCATCGTGCGCACTTCGTCGTCGATTTTGAAAATTTCGGCAATCACCATTCGGCCCTTGTAGCCAGAACTACGGCAGCGGTTACAGCCCTTTGGTCCCATAACTGAAGCACCCTGCAACTGCCCCACATCCAGGCCCAATTGGCGCAATTCTTTGGCATTCATGGTGTAAGGCGCTTTGCAATCAGGGCAGAGCTTTCTCACCAGTCGCTGGGCTAGAATACCGCGCACGGCCGAGGCAATCAGGAAAGGCTTCACACCAATGTCCGAAAGTCGGGCGACGGCACTTGGCGCATCATTGGTATGCAGGGTGCTGAACACCATGTGTCCCGTCAGGGAAGCATTGATGGCGATCGAGGCTGTTTCCAAATCTCGAATTTCCCCAAGCATGATGATGTTCGGCGCTTGGCGAAGCATGGCGCGCAGAGCTGCCGCAAAGGTCATGCCGACATCTTCACGCACCATGACCTGATTAATGCCAGGAAGCTCATACTCGACCGGATCTTCAACCGTGATGATCTTTCGGTCAGGCCTGTTGATGAAATTCAAGCAAGCATAGAGGGTGGTCGTTTTCCCGGAGCCTGTGGGTCCAGTCACCAGCACAATGCCGTCAGGGAGAGAAATCAGTTTTTCAAAACATTCATGGTCATCACTGAAGAAACCCATGTCTGAGAGGCCTAAACGCAGACTGCTTTTATCGAGCACACGCATAACCACGCTTTCCCCATTTTGGGTAGGGATGATGGAGACACGCATATCCAGCTCCTTCTCATTGAACTTCATCTGAATACGCCCATCCTGAGGGATGCGTTTTTCATCAATGCTCATCGTTCCGCTTTGAATCTTGATGCGACTAATGATGGCCGAGTGAAGACGTTTCGGGTGGTGCTCGACATCATGTAAAACACCGTCCATGCGGAAACGCACGCGAATGTCTTTTTCCAACGGCTCAATGTGAATATCAGAGGCCTTATTTTTAAAGGCCTCCATCAACATGTTGGAGACCAACTTAATGATCGGCGCATCGCCTTCCGTGGTTACGCCATCGGAGCTCTTGCCCATGGCTGATCCCATGACGGCCTCATTCCCATACACATTTGCCTGCAACTCGCGGATGAGCGTTGGGGTAGAACAGAAAAACTCCAAATCAGGCTGAAGAGCATGCGGCAGTGCATCCAGAGTTTCAAAGTCATACGGGTCCGCCACCACGATCTGCAAGGTGCCGCCACTCATTCCAAGTGGTGCGATTTTGTAGCGCAGCGCGGTCTCGGCCGGAATCAAAGTCTTCAGCATCGCATTCCCCTGAAAACCATGCAAATCCACAAACTCCATGCCGCTGTTGGAAGATACCAACTGGGCCAGTTGCTCGTCACTAACGACTCCTGTTTTTAGCAGCGTCTCCAGAGTGGTCTCTTGGCCTTTGCGGGAGGCTTTGACTTGTTGGAGGTTTTGGGACGTGACATAACCTGCTTCAGTGAGCAGTTCGAGGAGGAACTCTTCGTTGGAATACATGCGATCTTGGCGGGGGGACGCTAATTTTGTGGAGGAATTATCAAGTTAGAAGATTTTATTCATCGATGTCAATTCTGACAGCTCATAAAGGTGAAAGTTTCTTTCATCGGCCTTGTCACCCGATGCAGCGTTTCTTGCCGTTTGCCTTCACCTGCTTATGAAGAATGCATGACCTTTGAATTCGCCACGACCACGCGCATCCTCTTCGGCTGTGGTCAAATGTCACAACTAGCTAAAAACACCCTGCCATTTGGCAATCAAGTGCTTGTGGTCTTGGGGAAGAACCCAAGTCGCCATGATTCTGTGCTCCAATCGCTTCGTCAGTCAGGACTTACAGTCGGCACTTTCTCCATCGCCGGAGAGCCCACCATTGACGACATCATTCAAGGAACGGATCTGGCAAAAAAATCGGCTATCCAAATCGTCATTGGACTTGGCGGTGGCAGTGTTATCGATGCCGGCAAGGCGATCTCTGCCATGAGCAGGCAGCCAGAGGACCTCTGGCACTACATCGAAATCGTCGGCAAAGGTCACCCACTGACGGCCACTCCCCTGCCCTACATCGCGATCCCTACCACAGCAGGAACTGGCGCCGAAGTTACCCGCAATGCGGTGCTTTCCAGCCCAGAGCATGGTGTCAAAGCCAGCCTGCGCCATGCCAGCATGCTGCCGAGGCTAGCCATCATTGATCCAGAACTTACCTTACACTGCCCGCCAGACATCACAGCGGCTAGCGGCATGGATGCTTTTGTTCAGTGCTTAGAAGCTTATGTCTCCTGTCGGGCAAACCCGTTAACCGATGCTCTCTGCTTATCAGGAATTGAGCACAGCGTCCGCTCACTCGAAAAAGTGGTTTTTGATGGTAGTGACCTGAAAGCACGCGCTGACATTGCCTACGCCGCCATGCTCAGTGGCATGGCCCTAGCCAATGCAGGGCTTGGTGCTGTCCATGGTTTTGCAGCACCCATTGGTGGAGCTTTCCACGCACCGCATGGGGCCATCTGCGCAGCTCTCATTGCCCCAGTTTGGGCTGCCAATCTAGAGGCTATCCGCAAAAGGGGTAACTCAGATGCGATGAACCGCTTCAAGACAGTCGCCAGATTGATGACTGGAGAACCGACAGCATCAGCGCTAACGGGCGTGAGTTATTTAACCGAACTCACTCGCAAGTTATCGATTCCGTCCCTGCAGCACTGGGGAATCCAAGAGTGTCACTTGGACGACATTGTCAGCAAAGCTGCCGCATCTAGCAGCATGAAAGGCAATCCCGTCCCTTTAGACAAAACCACGCTTCGAAACATTTTAGCCGCTTCTTGATCAACAACGTGAACTACTACCTCGATAAGAAACAATTCGAACTTCGTGACAAAACCACGATCAAGTAGATGATTTCACGTTCGCGTCCTCCCTTTTCTACGACTCATGCCAAAACAGCCCCTTATTGCCCGTCAGAATCGTCACAGTTCCAATGCTTCGGGAATGCCTGATATGTATGAAGAAGGTGACCTGCCCATGCTGCTGGATGAAATCGATTCACCTTTGGTCCTGATTCTTGATTGCATCCAGGATCCCCACAATCTGGGAGCATGCCTGCGCACCGCTGACGCCGCGGGTTGTGCCTGTGTCATCATGCCAAAGGATAAATCAGCGCCAATCACGGATACGGTCATCCGTGTTTCCTGCGGCGGTGCTCATAGTGTGCCTCTCGTTCGCGTCACCAATCTTGCTCGGGCCATGGAAAAGCTCAAAGAGCTCGGCATCTGGCTCGTCGGCACCGCCGATGAATCCGAAAAATCTATCTATGACATGGACCTCAAAGGCGGCATTGGCATCGTCATGGGCGCCGAAGGCGAAGGCATGAGGCGCCTGACTGGCGAGCATTGCGATTTCCTCGTCCGCATTCCCATGGGCGGCAAGGTGCCATGTCTGAACGTCTCCGTCGCTACAGGCGTCTGTCTTTTTGAAGCTGTCCGCCAGCGTGTTAAAAAATAAGACGAAACCAGAATCCGATTTATCATCTTTAAGTTCTTAAACTTTTACCCCAAGGCTGGAATCGCATTTTGCAAAAGAAATGGCAGTGTGTATGATCAGTGAACGTAATTTAGCGCATTACCCCCAACCCTCTCATGTCAGACGAACCAACCCCCCGAAACGACAGCCCAAACAGGCGCAATCAAGAGCCACAATTTAATTGGAAGGGGCTGCTATTGATATCGCTAGTCATTCTGCTCATGGGCTCAGGCTTGATGGTCAGTAAAGAGGCCACCCGTTCAGCAGAAATCACCTACAAGGAGTTTAAAGAAAAAGTCGAAGCCGACCTGATCGATAAATCAGCCAATTTAACCCTCGTCCAGCAAGACACGACCTCGGCAGAGTTCATTGAAGGATACGTCCTTGCTTCGAAAACAGCTGTTACGGCTACCCCAGAGTCTCCAATCCTGCCGACCAGCACACCCGAAGCCACTCCAGCCAAAAAAGGCTCCATCAAGTTCCGTGTTCCTGTAAGCATTCAATATCAGAAAGAAGAACTGCAAGCATTGATGCAAAAGCATGGCCTCGTGCTTATCCCCGTCTATCAAAATGAACAATGGGCTGCCATGCTCATGTCCATGCTGCCAATCGTACTACTGCTCTTTTTGCTCTTTTTCCTCGTTCGTCAGCAAATCAAGACGGCGGGTCGTGGAGCCATGAGCTTTGGCAAAAGCCGCGCCAAAATGCTCTCCCAAGACCGTAACAAGATCACCTTTAAAGACGTCGCTGGCGTCGAAGAGGCCAAGGAAGAAGTCTCCGAGCTGGTCGATTTCCTGAGAGATCCCAAGAAATTCCAACGCTTAGGTGGCAAGATCCCCAAAGGGGTTCTCATGGTCGGCTCACCCGGAACCGGCAAGACCCTGTTGGCCAAAGCCATTGCCGGCGAGGCCGATGTCCCCTTCTTCAGCATCAGCGGTTCTGACTTCGTCGAAATGTTCGTCGGCGTGGGTGCCAGTCGCGTGCGTGACATGTTTGAACAAGGCCGCAAAAACGCACCCTGCCTCATTTTCATTGATGAAATCGATGCGGTAGGCCGTCACCGTGGTCACGGCATGGGAGGTGGCCATGATGAGCGCGAGCAAACGCTGAATGCGCTGCTCGTCGAGATGGACGGATTTGATACCCAGGAAGGCATCATCATCATCGCAGCCACCAATCGCCCTGATGTGCTCGACCCCGCCCTCTTACGCCCAGGTCGTTTTGACCGTCAAGTCACCGTCAGCCTTCCAGATGTCAAAGGCCGTGAGGAAATCCTCAATGTACACTCCAAAAAAGTTAAGCTCGGCGAAAGCGCCGACCTCTCGAAAATCGCCCGAGGCACCCCAGGATTCTCGGGTGCTGAACTGGCCAATCTCATCAACGAAGCAGCCCTCCTTGCAGCCCGTAGAAATCTCAAATCCATCGGCACTCCTGAACTGGAAGAAGCCCGGGATAAAGTGCGCTGGGGGCGTGAGCGCCGTAGCCTGGCTCTAAGTGAGAAAGAAAAGGAAAACACTGCCTACCATGAGGCTGGTCACGCCATCCTGATCGAAGTTTTAGAACACACCGACCCTCTCCATAAAGTCACCATCATCCCCCGTGGCCCATCCCTTGGCTCCACCATGTGGCTGCCTGAAGAAGATAAATTCACGCATCGCAAGAGCGAACTCCTTGATGACCTCGTCGTCGCCATGGGTGGCCGTGTTGCCGAAGAGATCCAATTTGGTGACGTCACCAACGGCGCCATGGGAGACATCCGCCAAGCCACCGGCATTGCCCGCAGCATGGTCTGCTCCTGGGGCATGAGCGAGAAAATGGGCATGGTCGATTATGGAGATAATGACCAAGCCGTCTTTGTTGCCCGTGACATGGGGCGCGGCGGCCCCAACTACAGCGGTGCCACCGCTCAGAAGATCGATGAAGAGGTCAAACGCCTCATTGATGAAGCCTACACCAGCGCCAAAAACATCCTCCTTCATCATAAAGCGAAGCTTGATGCCATCGCCATCGCCCTGCTGGAGTATGAAACCCTGGACGGCAGCCACATCAAGGAAATCATGGAGCATGGTAACATGCTGAATCCACCCAATACCAAGCCACCAGCGCCGACACCGCCTCTTGTCCCAAAAGTTCAGGAAGTACGCCCAACTCGCGCTGAAGACGAACCCAGCATCGATGGCCTTCCGGGTGGACTCATTGGTGTGCCAACCTGACCCATGACTCACTGAGCGTTCGTCGGCTTCGATTGTCCTTTTTATCTCTCAGCCATGACGCACGAATCACCCGTCACCATAAGGCATTATCAGCCCAGTGATCTTCCCTTACTGCGGCAGATCACCGTCGATTCCTTTGGCAGCGTTGCTTATGACCAGATGCTGGAAGATCGCCTAGGCATCTGGAATGAACGTGACTGGAAAGCGCGCAAAGCGGACAACATCGACGACGATTGCACCCTCAATCCTGCGGGTTGTTTCGTCGCTATCCGAGACGGGGAAATTCTTGGCTACATCACCACCCGGGTGGACACTCTTAACTCCATCGGTCGTATTCCCAATCTCGCCGTCGTTCAGGAAGCCCGTGGTCTAGGCCTTGGCAGAAGGCTCATTCATCACGCCTTAGACTACTTTCGTGAATGCCATCTCAAAGTCGCTAAAATTGAAACCATGGCTTCCAACGTCATTGGTCAAAGCCTCTACCCTTCCTGTGGATTTGAAGAGATCGGCCGCCAAGTGCATTTTGCCGCCCGACTCTAGTTCGATCACTTTGAAACAACTGTTAATGTTCCACTTCTTTGCCAGTTCTCTTACCCCATTGCCAGCCATGAAAACCAAGTTCCGTCTCCTTGCCTTTAGCTTAGTTACCCTCGGACTGAGCTGCTGTGTCCATCCCATCGAGCGACGCATTGCCAACAACCCGCAGATTTACCAATCACTCGGCACCCAAGATCAACTTCTCGTCCAGCAGGGCCGCATCCGTGAAGGCATGTCCAAAGAAGGCGTCTTCTTGGCTTGGGGACGCCCGCATGAAGTCGCCACAGGCAGGCAAAAAGGCAGCTCGGTCGAACAATGGACCTACTTGGACAGCCAACCCGTGTACACCGACACCTTGGGTATGGGCTTTGGCGTAGGCTCATGGGGATATGGCGGCTACGGGCGCTACGCTCGCTACGGCGGTGGTTACTGGGGAAACATGGGCCCCTCCGTCATGTATGTGCCTTACAAAGCTGGCAGCGTCACCTTCCGCAGCAATCGTGTTACTGACTATTTGCGCGGTCCTCAATAAGAAACTCTGCCAAGCATTCTCACTCTCCGATCTTCCGCCGAACCGTTGTTCCTGGATTCATCAGGTCATCCCGCTCGAGACCTGTGATTCGTTGAATCTGGCGCAGTAACCAGTACAACAAAGCCATGGTCACCGCCAACATCGGCACACCGATCACAATGAATCCGACCCAGTTTTGCCGGCCAATGGCCTGAGTGTATGCTTCCGTGCCTGGCACGGTGCCTTTCAGATAAAACAAGACCATCAGGGCATTCGCCACCGCCGACATCAGCATGGTTCCAGCCAGCATCCATGAAGCACGACCCGTCAGCGACTGAAAACGCTGCTGCTTCTCGGGAGAGTTTAATGCTCCAAAAAGCAGGCGTTGATTGATCACCTGTGGATTCAATAGCAGTTCATTGACGAGGGGCTTCTTCCAATAAAAACTCAGCGGAAAAGCCAGACCTAGAAACACCGGAAAAGCTGCCTCCTTCAGGGCAAACCAAATCGGATCCAGATTCAGCAATCCCAGTCCGCCCGTCACGATCACAGCCACCAGTCCAAGGATAGAAAAGAAATTCAGCCCGCGCTTTTTGACAAAGCAATAAAGGCCAAAACCCAAGGGCAAAATCAAAGCCACCCCCAGTGCCCAAGCAGGCCCCAGCCGCTCAGGCTTACTCAGTGACTCCAAGACCACCGACGGTAAAATCACCGTCAAAAGCAAGTCAGCTAATGGATGGGGTTGCTCTTTGGCAGGGATCAATTCAGGCATTGGTGATCTTCAAACAAGATCTGAACTATGGCAACTACCACCCAAAATTTGCGACATGAAAGACACTTAAAATGGTGCGCGGTGCAGGGTTCGAACTTGCGACAGATTCAACAATATCAAGGGTTCTATCGTTCCGGTGCAACGATAATTGCAATAAAGGCTTGTTTTATGGCCTTCCGGTGCAATTAAATGAGCCAAAATGAAAACCACAAAAGGCCCCTGGATTCGTGAGATCATAAAAACCGAGAAACGGAAAACCGTCGGCGAGGATGGCACCGAGACGATCACACCTTATAAATGGACCTCCTACTTGGTTCAGGGATGGAAAGAGGATGGCAAATGGCAGCGGCGGTTTTTCAACGATGAGAGAAAGGCCAAAGGCTTGCTTGCTGAATTACAGGTGCGCCATCTAAACGACTCGGTCACGATCAAGCAGACATTCACCTCAATGAGCAAGGATCAGGTGGAACAAGCTGAGGCTGCATTTCGGCGACTGGGGGACCGCTACACTCTGGATTCTGTAATCGACTTCTTTATCCGCCACCACTACGACACCGAGAACCCGAAAGACTT
>CAMBPS010000081.1 GCA_945869675.1 Prosthecobacter debontii
TGAAGCCCTTGCCAAACCAGCTTTGCGCCACCGCCTAGTGCCAACCTTTCACGCTGAGGCCGAAGGCATTAATGTGGATATGATTGTCTCGGAGATTATTAAAAAGATAAAGAAGACAGAGGGTCGGGTGCTGTAATACTGCCGAAAGAATGACAAACGGGGCAAATAAAATGACGCAAGAAGCTCCAATGCTCCATTTCTAAGCTTCAGCTTGGTGTTATCCTTTCGTTATTCGATCTCCGTCATTGATTAGTCATTCGGATCTATTCATTCGTTCTTTTTCATCCAGTGGCCACCCTCTCCTCCATTCTCGAAGCTGAAGACATCACCAGTCTGCATCACCTACAGCTCTTTGCGCGCACTGTCGTGGAAGGATTTACGACGGGTAACCACACTTCACCGCATAAGGGTTTCAGCGTCGAATTCCGCCAGCACCGCCCCTATGTGCAGGGAGATGACATCCGCCGACTCGACTGGAAGATTTTTGGCCGCGCAGATCGCTTTTATATTCGCGAATTCGATGAGGAAACTAACTTACGAGCTACGATCGTGCTCGACGCCAGTGGCAGCATGGGATACCGCGGACAAAAGGGCGTGCTCAAATTTGACTATGCACGCAAGCTAGCTGCTGCCATGGCCTACTTGCTCATGTCACAGCAAGATGCCGTGGGCCTGATCACTTTTGATAGCAAGGTCCGAGATTTCATACCCAATCAAACTCGGATCACCCATCTTCATCACATCCTGGAGACAATGATTAAAACTGAACCCGGCCAAGATACCGATCTCGCCCCAGTTCTTGAATCTCTTGCTCAGCGGTTAAAGCGCCGGGGGATCGTCATCCTGATCAGCGACTTCTTTGATGATCCAGCAGCCCTCTTAAAAGCTATCGGCGTTCTTCGAAAAAAAGGTCATGAAGTCATCGCTATGCATCTGTGGGATCGTGATGAACTGGAGTTCCCCTTTGGCCAATGGGCACGTTTTGAGAACTTAGAACAAGACGAAGATTTTCTACTGCTCGACCCAGCCACGATCCGTCAACGTTACCTCAAAGTTTTAAAAATCTTCCAGGAGCAGCTTAAGGACGGATTTCGCAAGCATCAGGTCGATTACCTGCCACTTTGCACCGATGAGTCACACGCTGCGGCCCTGAAAAGCTATCTAGCCTTGAGAATGCGATGAATTTTCTAAATGCCATTCTCCTCGCTGGCGCTGCAGCTTTTTTAATCCCGCTGCTGATTCATCTACTGAATAAACGCAAGGTTCAAACTGTGCGCTGGGGAGCCATGCATTTGCTCAAGGAAGTCATCAAGCAACGAAAACGCAAACTCAACATCGAACAGTGGCTGCTTCTGGCTGTACGCATTGCGATACCCATTGTTTTAGCCCTTTGTTTAGCACGACCCGTTCTAACGGCCCTGCGATCCTTCGGACTTGGAAAATCCTCCTTAGTGGTGTTGTTGGATGATTCATTTTCAATGCGCGCACCTTCGGCTGGCGGCTCACCTGCAGAACGAGCGCGGGTCGATATCGGACACATGCTTGAGGCACAACCCAAAGGATCAGATGCCCAGGTCGTCCTAGCTGGAGGAAATGCCAGACGGCTCTTAGATCAATCAACCAGCACGCTAGACGTCATCCCCAAAAAGCTCTCGGACAGCACCAATCAGTCGGGACCAGTGAAGATCAATGACGCGCTCCAGACAGCTGCAGCCTCACTATTTGAAAGCACCAGCGGATCACGAGAGCTTGCCATCGTATCAGACTTCCAGGCTAGTGATTGGCAAAACGCTGCCGATGGCGCGGCTTTGCCAGCACTTGATAGCCTTTTGAAACAGGAACCAAAACCTCAGGTCACCTTTTATCGACAGTCTAGTGATCTGACCGAAAACCTAAGCATCGCTAGCGCCGACCTCTCAGCTCTGGTTGTGGCTCAAGAGCAGCCCATCGGCATTCGCGTTCGTATTCAGAATCATGGTAAACGACAATGGCAAGATGTAGCCGTGCATCTTGAGGCAGATGGTTCACGCTTACGCACTTCCCGAGTTAGCTTACCCACTGACGGTGAAGCCATCATCAGCTTCACTCATGCCTTTGACAAAGTGGGTGATCATTCTCTAGCCGTCCGCATCGAAGGAGACAGCTTTTCCGACGACAATGCTTTTTACTCCATTGTTCAGGTGCGTAACCAATTAAATGTTCTTCTCGTCGATGGCAGCCCAAGCACAGAACCGCTTGAAGGTGCCACAGACTTTCTTGAACTGGCTTTGACGCCTTATCAGTCTGCAAGTGCCTCCCTAAAAGATCTAATCCGTATTACCAAGGTCGAGGCCAAACGACTCAGAGAAACTGATTTCAAAAGCATGGAGGTCGTGGTTTTAGCTGATGTCGATCGGATCCAGGGCAACCGTCTCACCGAGCTCGATAAATTCGTCAAGTCAGGTGGTGGTCTCATCATCTTTGCCGGTCCACACTGCGATTTAGATTGGTATAATCGCGATTTTTTCCGCAAGAGCGAAGGGCTGCTACCAGCCAGCATCAAAGGCATGCAACGAGCTCTAAGCACCTCCATGCCGGCGCGCATTCATCAGCAGCGACTCACCCATCCGGCCACACTCTACTTCAATGACTCACGTGGCGGACGCCTTCAAGATGCTGAGTTTCAAAGTTGGCTTGAATTTGATCTTGCTAAAGAAACAAACGTTAAACCCATTCTGCAATTGGATCATGGCACGCCCTTGTTCATTGAAAAAGCTCATGAGCGTGGCCGTGTCATCTTTGCAGCGACCACTGCTGATGCAGAATGGTCAAACCTGCCGCTTCAAACCTTTTACGTTCCTCTCATGCAGCGACTAGTCACTTACCTGGCCACACAGAGCACCATCAGCGCTTGGGATCAAGTTGGCGCACCACTGCGGATGGCCTTCCCAAAAGACCGTGCCGGCATCGAATACACCCTGACTGATCCTACTGGCCAGACACAGGTCCTTAAGGTCAAAGCCAATGCTGATAAGGCACTGCTCGAATCCAAACCCATCTCTAGCCCTGGCGTCTACACGTTATCTCAGGCTGGCGAGACTCGCCTACTTGCCTACAACCTCGATTCTGCCGAATCCAATTTAGCCGCCCTATCTGCCGAGAAAGTCAAAGCCATCGCCGATCGCCATCAAGCCTCTTTTGTGGACTCTTTTGAAGGCTGGCAGAAACTTGACCGCACCCGCCGACACGGCAGCGAACTCTGGCAACCGTTCCTCATAGCCCTGCTAGCTTTGTTGTTTTTTGAGGTCGTACTTCAACAGAGAATTGCTCGTGGTTAGTCAAGCTATAAAAAGTAACGAATTCTCGCATTATCAAACCCTCACATTTTTCACCTTCAACGAATCACTCATAACCAATCACGAATCACTGGCAACACCCCATGAATCCAAGAACCGAAACAACCCTCCGCTTCACCAGTGACTACCCCGTCATCACCGTGTGGCTATTGGCGTTTGGATTGGCGGCTACCATGTGGTTTCTGTATCGACGTGAACTGAAATTTGTGGGCAGTCGCTGGGGTTGGGTGCCTGCGGCATTGCGTTCTTTGGCGGTGTTTCTACTGGTTCTGGCATTGTCGGGACCCATGATGCGCCGCGAGACAACCCAGAGACAGCTTGGGCGCGTCGTTTTGGCCGTAGACACTTCAGCCAGCATGAAACTGGAAGACGACAATAAGGAGCCGCGCCTGCTACGTGCTGAAAAAATGCTCCTTTCCGGTTCGACGTCACTTCTCAAAAAGCTCACGGAAACACAGGACGTCGAACTCGTGCTACTCCGCGGACAGCAAACTCAGCGCGTCTGGTGGAATCGACAAAACGGTAAAGACACTTCTGGAGACATCCCATTAAGCTTTGAAGTGCAAGCTGATGCTCCGATCACCAACTTAGATAATGCCTTGAAGGACGCCCTCGGTCCGGCCATTCCAGGCACGGCGCTAGTCGTGCTCACCGACGGCCAGCACAATAGCCCAGGTTCACCCGAAGAGTTTGCCAGTGTGATGAAGCAATCCAACACACCTGTATTCACAGTCGGCTTTGGCACGGAGGTCCCGCCCGCTGATCTCAGTGTTCTGAACGTGATCACCGCTGAATCAGTTTTCACTGAAGAAAATCTCCAAGGCCGTGTGTTGATCAGTGATTCACTTCCAGTAGGCACTCCAGCTTTGATCAAAATCACCAGCGCTGGTAAAACCATCTGGGAACAGTCCTTTTTGGGAGATGGTAAAGGTGAACGCCGATTTGACTTCAACTTCCCAGTAAAAGAACTGCCTGAGGCTGCTGCAACTGAGCACGACAAGACTTTGCGACTCCTCAATGTCCAGGTCGCCATCCAAGGAGAACGTTCCAATCTTGAAAAAACACGCTCAAACAACAGCCGTGAGGTAGCACTGCATCTCTTGACAAAAAAACGTAAAGTCCTCATTCTAGATGGACGTCCACGCTGGGAGACTCGCTACATTCATAACCACTTTGATCGCGATGACCGATGGGAAACCAAGCTTGTCTTTGATGATTACTCAGAAAAAATCGACGATGGCAATCTCCAGAAGACTTTCCCCATCACACGTGAAGAACTCCTCAGTTATGATCTCGTCCTTATTGGCGACGTTTCCCCTACCCGACTGAAAGAATTCCAGCTCGACTGGCTGGTGGAGTTTGTCGAAAAACGTGGAGGCGGATTAATTCTGATCGACGGATTGCATGGTCATCTCAAACAATGGAACCAAGGAAAAACAGCCTCACTCATTCCTGTAACATGGCCAGCTAAAGTCGAAGCCTCACCAAAGAACATCCTTTGGCATCTCACCCCTGAAGGCGAACGACAGCAAGCGCTGCGGCTCAGTGACAGCCCAACAGCCAACAGTTCCCTTTGGCCAACCTTGCCAGAAATGTGTTGGGCTGCCCAAGTGACTGCACAGCCAGGCTCAGTCACCCTTGCCAATCTAGGCAGCACACCCGCCGCTGTTTTTCGACCAGTTGGTGCAGGGGCAGTTCTGTATTTGGCTACAGACGAGCTCTGGCGCTGGCGATTTCAGGTCGGTGATCTCTATCATCAGCGCCTTTGGATGCAGCTAGCAGCGTGGATCGCCGCACCGCCCTTTCAGGCCGAAGACAAACAGCTTTCCATTGGCACCGATCGAATGCGGTACACACCAGGAGAGAGCAGTGAAATTCGGGTGCGTGTTCGCAATGCCGTTGGTGGCATGGTGACCGATGCAAAGCCGCGCGCCTTCCTTTTACTCGAGGGTAAAGAGATTGCCACTCTGGAGCTTGAGCCAGACCCCTCGCACTTTGGTATCTATCGCGCTATGACGCCCCCTTTAAAGTCTGGGGCCTATGAAATTGCAGTCGCAGAGAGCTCAACGAAAACGCGCAGCGATCTCAGACTCTCCCTGCGTGTTGCAGATGTCGGTAATCCTGAATGGGCCACACTCACCATGAACCGCTCGCTACTTGAATCCATGGCCACAGCCTCAGGAGGCCGCTTCCTGCGTGAAGAACAAGCAGCCACCGAATTACCCAATCTTCTGCAATCCATCGACCGCAAACAAGTCACCATTCAAGAGACCAATCTGTGGTCCAGCTGGTGGTGGTTCGGAGCCGTTATTCTTCTCCTCAGCGCCGAATGGCTGCTTAGAAAGAGACTCAAGTTGATTTAATGATCTATCTCAGCGTTCTACTTCATCAAGATCACATCGCCGAGACTGAACATTGGACCCTAGGTAGACAATGGATTCAACGATGACCTCTCACTATTCCCTCACGGGCTCTGCCACAGCTTCAGCTTTTGGCACCTGCCGCATTGAAGTAGAAATCATTAGCGATGACACTCCTGGGCGCCACTGGTATCCAACCCCAAAGGGAAGATCCCCTGACTTTTCCACTGCAAAAGCTGCACGCAAATCAGCCTGCTCGTGTTGTTTGAACAAATCAATGGGACCCGCATAATGGCCATACAAACTCATCATCCAATCCGATTCTTTGAAAAACTGAAAAGGAATTCCGCTATCATCCTGAACCATGTGCCGAGTCTTGTTTAACAAAAAGTCACGGACCGTGCTAAACTCATTCGAATGCATCAAATATGAGGCCGCTTTTGCAAAGCCATTTCCGACCCCTTGCTTGTCACAAAATTGCATGAAGCCAGGGTTTGCCTTGATCCCCCAATTCGAAAGATCGGTCGTGAAATAATACAAGGTCTGGGTGTTACCCGTCGTGCCATGAAAAGTGATCCTTACCCCTGGAGTTTTCGATTTCTCTTGAGTCAGTTCGCCTGAAGCAGTCAGTCCAACAAGCTTCACCTCTTCAATACGGCAGCCCATGCGCGACAAGAAAACATAAAGCACAGGCAGTGTGCCGCTGAGTTGAGTCTGCGTGAGATCTGTCTTCATATCTGCGGTGATAAAGAAACTAAAACTGAGAATAGCATTCAAGGCTGTCCGCATATTTTTCAGCGCTGCAGAGCGGGCCTCAGAACTCAGCATCGTCACATCAGGAATCATCCCCACGGGCTCTCGGCCACATAAAATGTAAGTTGATGCACTGGCATAGAATGCATTTGCATAAAGAAAATCTGGCCCGCTGAACATGTAAAAAAGTGGACTTGGATCGCTGTAGATATAGGCGCAAGAACTCGGCATCCATGTGCGGATCTGAGAAAGTTGACGCTCCTCTAAGTCAGACCAAGCACGGTGGAATTCAGCCGCATGATCCTGCCAAGCCTGCTCCCGAGCCAAAGGCTCTAAGCCACAGCCATCTACATTGAGCCCTGCCAAAAAACGCGCCTGCTCATCCGCCGAAGAAGCTGCCTGCGCCTTGGCCAAGATCAGCAAGATAAACAAAAATTGAAAAAGCAGCTTCATAGAAAAACAAAAGAACCAGACTCCCAAATAACTACCCAGAAAGTTCGTCATGCCAATCACCGATTCGGCAGCTACTTTCAAAAAGGACCTCTAATCTGCCAAGCAGAAAAGCAGACATGCCTTGATCTAGTCTGGCAGGATGATATGAACTGGCCCCTCTCGAATCAACCTTTCCATGCCTGAAGAAATAACCGACACCTTAGAACGCAACCTTGGCACTCAGCCACTTGATGCTCTAATGACTGAGCATTCACTTGGCAATCACGACATCGTCTCTGCATGTGATGAACCGCTGACACACAAAGCCGTGCAGCGCGGACGCAAAGGTCGCCGACTCACCACTCACATGCAGCGCCGTATCGCAGCAGCGATGAACAAGACCATGAAGCTTCAAGGCAAAGCCATGGAGAGTGAATGGAAGATCAGCGACCTTTTCACTTATTGAAATCATTACACCTTACGGCGACCGTGGAGAGCCTGATACAGCGTCAGCTCATCCACATGATCCAAGCCACCGCCGGCTGGCATGCCTTGGGCTAGCCGAGAAACCGTCAGCCCCTCAGAGCGCAGCAAATCATTGAGGTAGCTCGCGGTTGCTTCACCTTCTACATCCGAGCCCACAGCAAGGATCACCTCGTCGACATGCAGAGCCTTCACCCGAACCAGCAGAGGCTCAATTCGAAGATCATCAGGCGTCACATTGTCCAAAGGCGATAGCTTACCACCTAAAACATGATACAGCCCCTGGAAGGCGCCTGAACGCTCCAATCGTAAGACATCCGCAGCCTGCTCCACCACGCAGAGGATATTTTGCTGCCGCTTCGGGCTCTGACAAAGTGAACAATCCGTATCTTTTTCGATAAAAAAACCACATTGATCACAGGCATGAACTCGGGCCACCAAATCGCCCAAAGCATCCATCAGCGGCTCCACTCGGCCGCCATCCTGTAGTAGCCAGAGCACCAACCTCTCTGCACTGCGGGGCCCCAGTCCAGGGAGCGACTTGATCTGAGCGATCAGGCGTTGCAGCGGAGGCGGGTAATCGAGCGCGGGCATCAGTGTGTCTTGATTGACTTATCCAACGTGACCAGTCCGCCTTCGGCAGGCGCGACCACTTTGCGGTAAAAACAGTTCGAACGCTTTGTGTGGCAGCAACCGCCGCCATGTTGCTTCACTTTTAGGATCAGCGCGTCTTGATCACAATCCGTTCGGATTTCAAGAATCTCCTGAAACTCGCCGCTGCTAGCACCTTTGTGCCAGAGTGTCTTCCGGCTGCGACTGTAATACACGGCCTGTCCGAGCTGCAAGGTCATGCGCAGAGACTCCTCATTCATGTAGGCCAGCATCAGCGGTTCATTCGTCTCAGAATCAATGGCCATCGCTGCGATCAGACCGTGCTCATCAAATTTAGGGGCAAAAACAAGATCTTCTTCGATGGCATGCTTCGATTCACGGTTGCCGAATTGATAGACTGAGAGGGGTTTCATGGGGAATGTTCAGATAAACGCGCCAACTCACTTTGCCAAAACGAAAATGCTTTTGTTCGACATCGGTCACCCACACGCTAAAAATCCCCCTAACTTCACCCTCTGCCCAGCACATCCCGAACCATGACTCCTTTACCAGGCTTCCTCCTTTCCTTTGAAGGCTCCGAAGGCTGTGGCAAGTCCACCCAGATCGCCTTACTAGCGGCCCATCTAAAAGCCCAAGGTCAAACAGTGGAAGTCATGCGCGAACCTGGCGGAACCGCCATCGGTGAGCAGATCCGCCACCTCCTCCAGCATTCTAAAGAGGGTCAAACTCTCACGCCAGAAGCCGAACTGCTTCTTTTTGCCGCCAGTCGCGCGCAGTTGGTGCGGGAAAAAGTCCGTCCCTTGCTGGAAGCAGGCGTCTTTGTCATCCTTGATCGCTTTTTAGACTCCACCACGGTTTATCAGGGCATCGCACGAGGATTACCCTTGGCCAGCGTTCAAGCCATCAATGCCTTTGCCGTTGGCGGCACCCTGCCCGATCTCACGATTCTGCTCGACCTCGACACAGAAACCGCCTGGAGCCGTATTCATGCCACCGGCCGCGAACTGGACCGCATGGAGAACCAACCCCGCGCTTTCTTTGAAAAAGTCCGCCAGGGCTATCTCCAGCTAGCACAGGCAGAGCCTACGCGCATTGCCATCCTCAATGCCGACCGCAGTCCGAATTCCATCCACGCCATTCTTCTAAATTTGATCGATACCCGCAGACATGCCCTTTAAAACCGATCACGCCCTATCTCTCCTCAACCGTGCCCAGCAACTGGGCCGTCTGGGGCATGCCTACATGATCACCGGTCCACGAGGCACAGATTTAGAAAGCTTTGCGACCCAAGTCCTCGGCCTCGTCAGCCCAGCCAGACACCTGACTCTGGAGGACTGGGCTCAGGAAGGCGCTGTCATCCTGCGACCACAAAGTAAATCACGCCGTATCACTATCGGAGATGACGCCAGTGAAGTCGGCACCATCCGCTATCTCGAGCGCATGATCCACCGCACCACGGGGCCCAGTGGCTTTAAATTAGGCATCATCGTCGATGCCGAACGCATGAACGTGCAGGCACAGAATGCCTTTTTGAAAACACTGGAAGAGCCACCTGATCGTACCTTGCTGCTGCTGCTCACCTCACAGCCCGGCCAACTTCTCACCACCATCCTTTCACGCGTCATCGAGATCCCACTCATGCCGCCAGCAGAAGGTCGAAAATTTGATACCCATGAGCAAAAGCTCCTCGGCGTCCTACAGCAACTTTCCTCTCGTGCCAGCGGTAGTATCTCAGCCGCCTTGGCCCTGAAGGCAGATTTTCAAGCCATCATTGATGCCCTTTACGATGAGATCAAAGAGGAACAGGAAGCCGAATTTGAGAAAGAGCAGGACCACTACAAACAAACCACAGACGGCTCATGGCTCAAACAGCGTGAAGAAGAAGTCACCGCCCAAATTGAAGCTGCTTACCTCCAGCGCCGAGACGCCCTCATGGACCTCTTGCTCGCCTGGATGGGAGACATCGCCCGCCAGCAGGTGGGCGCAGAACATCTCGATCTCAGTCAATATCGGGAAGCGACCGCACAACTAGCCCAACGCTGGTCGCCTGAAGACACCGCCAAGCGTATCCGTTACCTCCGTCAGCTTGAACAGCACCTGCACACCAACGTGAACGAAGGCCTAGCACTCGAGGTCGCTTTCATTCAGGCCTTCGGACGTTAAAGAAGCGCGGCCAGTGAAATGCATCCAAGGTTGGGGAATGGAAAATCGTTGAGTTGCGCCAAGCCTTTCCTGATTCTGGCTATCAAACTAGGAAAGGATCAGCATCACACGCCCTGATTCGCCGTTTAGCGTCTCAAGGCTTCTTCTTTCATCTGTGATGTTTTAGAATTACCTCTTAAAACTTACCAACTCACTCGGAAACCTGCGAGCAGCGAGTGGTTTTCATAATTACGGCTGAACAACTGAGCCTGATAGGCAAGGTAGATGGCGTAGCGATCCCAGGCAACATTAATGCCTGCGGTAACGAGGGCGCTATCGCGTCCGATGGCTGGGCCATGAACGGTAAAGGGACTGCCAGCACCATTAGCGAAACTTGACCTCATGGCGAGCTCGTTATCCAGAAACTCATGTTGCCATTGCAGACTGAGAGATGGAGTGACTAAGGCATCGCCACAGCGAGTCGTGTAAGCGGCACGCAGACCGATGCGTGAGCGCAACGAGCTCTGATTCTGTGAGTCGATGCGCAGCGGTTGCAAAGAACCAGATTCACTAAACCCGTCGATGCTGACGGCGCTATAAAGCAGTGAGGCCATGGGTGTGAGGGTCCATTGATCCATGTGGATATCGTAACCCGTGCCTAGGTAGGTATCGAAACTGGAACTGCTGGTGCTGCCTTTAGCAATACCTCCCAGTGCGCCACGTTCAGTATCGTAGTTGTTGAAGCTGCCGCCGACCATGAGCTCGGTGTAAAAGGAACCACTTTGATACATAGCATAGACAGCTGAGCGCATGCCATCAGCCGAGAGTGACCCACCGCCCGCAAGATCGCTACTGGATCGAGCATAAGCGAGGGTAACACCAAGCACCCAATGCTCATTCAAACGCACATCGACGCCAATGGTGCTACCGACCGATTGCACGTCAAAACCATTGGCATTCGAGGTGTCTCCGAGGCTGGCGTATTGGCCTGTCGCATTGGCAAAGAAGCCATAGCGGTTGTCATCAGGGGAGATCGTCGGAGAAATCGAGCCGCCAAGCACAACATCTTTGCCGCTAGTATAAGCCGGGGCTTCGCTTCGGACCACATTGCGGACGGAAGCTAGCCGCTGCTGAACGCTGAGCACTTCAGTGTCGAGTTGGGCAAAGGAGATGCTGTAGATGGCTGTCAGCTCTTCTGGAGCGATTTTGTCGAGTTGATGAGGAACGACGTTGATGTTGAGATTATTTAGATAATTCAGTGCCGCTGTCTGCCGCACATCCGTCAAAGCAGAGTCTAAGGCTCCGGCTGTAGCCGTTTGATTTGGCGTGAGAGGGATGAGGCTGAGTGCATTTTCAAAACTATTCTGCACGGCGTTCACCACAACAGTCGTCGGTGAGTAAACGACGACGAGCTTTACCAAAGTGCCTGGGCCGGCGAAGGGATTGATCACCGTGGCGAACGGGGCTGTGACGCTGCCTGCATGGATAATGTCAAAGCTGCTGCCCACGGCAGGGCGTGCTCCACCAGAAGTGGTGATTTGCAGGGCACCGCCGAGACTAGCCGCTCCGCTGATGATCAATTGATCATGGTTTGATGGAATCACGAGTTGCGTCACGAGCACACCACTGCCGCCCTGGGTATAGCTGCCTACAATATTAAGCGCACCCACCGCATTGCCTGGATTGACGGCACCATTATTAATCACAGATCCGGTGATACTGCCAGTTCCATTGAGATTGCTGCCGAGCACGACATCGACCAATGGTGAAACGAGGGATCCGGTCACGAAAAGCGTACCGCTGTTGATGTTCACTGGACCGGAGACGTTGGCAATGCCCGTTAGTCCTAGCGAACCCGCACCAGTCTTGGTCAGGCTACTTGTGCTACCGACGCCACCGCTGAAAACAACTCCGGCAGTGTTACTTACATTCACCGTCGGTATCGCGCCAGTGAAAGACAAATTGCTGGTGACCGTGAACAGCCCCGCACCGCTATTAACGGTGATCGCCGCATTGCCGCCGATGTTCAGTGTATTGGCTCCGGCAATGGACACCGGTGCCGTGTCATTGATCGTGAGGGTATTAATCGCGACATTGGCACCGAGGGTGGTGCTCTGATGGGCGGCTCCCGTGGCAGAAAAGGTAATGTCATTTGCTACCAAGGGAATGAGACCCGCCGCACTGCCCACCGAGTCGCTGGCCCAATTTCCAACCGAGGCCCATAGCCCACTCGCTGCCCCCGACCAATGTGTCGGCCCGATCAGTAGTGGCACTATGTAGATGGTGTTGCTATCCATCGTCACAGCGCCATTCAAGGCTAGAGCACGTCCATCCATGCTGGATCCTGTATTCAGCGTGATGGAAGTCGCCGCCATGATCGTCCCCGAAAAAACAGAATTCACCCCGAGAGTGGCAGAACTGCCGACCTGCCAGAAGATGTTCCCCGGCTGTGCACCACCGATCAGATTGATCATACTACCGACCGAGGTGATAAGGGTGGATCCAGCCTGAAAAATCCAGACGGCATTCGGATTACCCAGCGCATCAAGCGTCAGGGTGCCGGTAATTCCAAAGGAGGAAGTGTCCGTGTGAACGCCCGGTGCTAGGGTAAGTCCACCGAGATCAAAGATTGGCGCATAGCTGATCGTCGGCAATCGGCCTGCGGCGTCGTTGTAAGCGGTGAGTAGATCGCTTTTCCCAGCTAGGGTAAAGCCATCTCCCGCATGGTTAGTTCCCGTCAAGGTCACTGAGCCGAAGCCAGTGATGGCGGGGGTCGGCAAACTTCCCACATCTCCGATGATGCTGGTGGGCCCGGTGTTGGTCATTCCCGAGCCTGCAAGGACGCCGAAATCAAAAGCCTGTCCCAGATTGACTGGAGCTTGCGCACTCAGGGGTTGGGATTCGGTAAGAGCTGCGACGAAAAGGATGAGTGACCACGATGTTTCCCTTGCGGTTTTCGAGAGTAATTTGCGGAAAAGGAAGTTATTCATAGGTCGGTTATGGGAGTAGTGGATCGCTGATCTTCACTCCTACCTGTGCCGAACCTTTGTTATCTATGGGGTCAATACCCCACGTTCTTTGCTCAAGTGAAAATTACTGTGGAGGCTGTCGCTTGTCTATAAAACCTCTTACCCGGACAACCATGAGATGAGCGGAAAGAAGGATGAGTTCTGTGACAAAATAAAAGTGCCCAATGGCGAACAGACTGAATAACCCGGGAGAGAGACCGTCCTAGGAATGCTATGAAAAAGCATCTTCAAAACACCGTCTTCGCCCTTCTCCTTTTGAGTTTTGGCTCAAGCTGCAGCACAGCCTACGATCAATATGGCCGACCACGCCAAATCGTAGAACCAGGCACAGCTTTAATCGGTGCCGCTGCTGTTGGCCTCATTGCCTACAGCCTTGCCAACAATAACAACAACAGCCGCCATTATCAGCGCAATCACTGCCACTCGGCCTATTACAACCGCAGACAGTGCTACTAGGTGATCGCACGGAAATTGCCTCGTGAAGCAATCACTCGAAACGACTCCACCATCACCTGAACGCGTTTCATTCTTGAAGAAGAAACCCCAAAAGAGCCTTTTTCCGCTTCCTGAAGCAAAAAATCGGAGTTCCCCCTGCTTGTGAAATTTTTCACAAAGCCACTTGCCCGTCTCTGTCGTAGTTGGATACTGAACCTATGGCAGTCCAGTATCTCCCCGGCAAAGAGCCCCATTCCCGCGAAAAGCGTCTGATCTTCAAAAACATCGACCGCGTCGGTTACGACCCGTCCATCGAATGCTACCTGAAGGACGGCGGCTATGAGCAGATGAAGGCCGCACTGAAGATGGAAAAAAGTGCCATCATCAACGAAGTCAAAGCCAGCGGCCTGCGTGGCCGTGGCGGCGCTGGCTTTCCTACTGGCGTGAAGTGGGGTTTCATACCGCCAACCAATACCAAGCCTGTTTACCTGATCTGCAATGCCGATGAATCGGAGCCGGGCACTTTCAAAGATCGTTACATCCTGCATCAGGACCCGCACCAGCTCATTGAAGGCATGGCCATCGCCTGCTTTGCCGTGAATGCCAAACTGGCTTACATTTACATTCGTGAGGAATTCCCGCACGCGGCGAAGATCGTCGAGAAAGCCATCGCCGAAGCCAAGGCCAACGGCTTCCTCGGAAAAAACATCCTCGGAACTGGGTTTGATTGTGAGATCTATGTGCATCGCGGTGCAGGTGCCTACATTTGCGGAGAAGAGACAGGCTTGATCGAATCACTGGAAGGCAAGCGCCCTTACCCACGCATCAAACCTCCTTATTTCCCTGCTGCCCTCGGCCTCTACATGAGTCCGACCATCGTCAACAATGTCGAGTCTCTTTGCCATGTGAAGCACATCATTCAGATGAGTGGTGCGGAATACGCCAAACTCGGCACGCCCAACAACACAGGCACACGCATCCTTTGCGTGAGCGGAGACGTCGTCAATCCGGGCTACTACGAAGTTGAAGTGGGAAAAGTTACCATGGGGGAAGTCATCAACGTTCTTTGCGGAGGCCTCAAACCAGGGCGCCAACTGAAGGCCATCATTCCTGGCGGCAGTTCATCCAAAGTGTTGCGTGCAGACGAAACCTACAAACTCAAAGATGGCCGCGAGATCGGCATCATGGACATTCCCATGGACTTTGACACCATGGCCCAATGTGGAACCATGGCGGGCTCCGGTGGCGTCATCATCATGGATGATAGTCGCAGCATGACCTGGGTCATCAATAACCTGAACAACTTCTACGCTCACGAAAGCTGTGGTCAGTGCACCCCTTGCCGCGAAGGCAGCCTGTGGATGAAAAAGATCAGCGACCGCATCGTGGAGGGTCACGCCAGTCCAGATGACGTGGATACCCTGGAAACAGTGGCGAATCAGATCGAAGGCAAAACCATCTGCGCCTTTGGCGAAGCCGCTTCCTGGCCGACTCAAAGCTTCATCAAGAAGTTCCGCGATGAACTGAAAGGTGACTGTAAAGCTGAACTGACCGATCAAATCGTCTCCGACGAAGGACTCGTTGCCTCCGCTAAGCTCGTCAAAGCTTAAGTTTGTTATCACAGACTGCCCATCTTCAGGATGGGCTTTTTGGCGGCTCTTTTCGGGAGTCGCTAAAAACATTCTTTTTTGAATGAATGATTCAGACTAATATGCGTCTGAGATAAAGCTGTCCTTGAGGCAGCCTATCCAAATAAACAACAACATGAAAACATCCCTTCGTCATCTGACTACTGTCGGTGTCCTTGGTATCGCCCTTACTTTCACCTCCTGTGTGAGCCCCTACTATGACGGCGGCTATTACGGAGGGCCAGGTCCAGGGCAACAGCGTGGCACCGTCGTCGGCGCACTCGGTGGAGGTGCCGTCGGCGGCATCATTGGCAATCAAAGTGGTCGCGGTCTTGAAGGCGCAGCTATTGGCGCTTTGCTAGGCGGTCTTGCGGGATCATCTCTGGGCGCCAGCAATGATCAGCACTTTTATGGCAACCATGTCGGCTACTACGGACGTCCAGCCCCCGTGGTCTATCGCCGTGTCGGTTATGGATACGGCGGACCTCTCGGTTTCGGCAACTCATGTTACGGCGGCCGCTCAAGCTATAGTAGCGTCTCCTTGGGTTCCGGTTTCAACGGTAGCTGCGGCCAGCGTAGCCTTGGTGGCAGCTCCTTTATCGGTGGCGGATACAGCCGCGGTTTCGGCAACCCCTGCTGGTAAAACTTCATTCCGCTCGGTGATCAAAGCCCGGTCAAACCGACCGGGCTTTTTCATGGGCTTATGTCTCGGTAGGAAGCTTTGAATCGGGCTCTTTCTTTTCAGCCAACTTCTTGGTGGTCACCTTTTTGGAAGAGGCCTTCTGTTTCACCTGCGCTGGAGCCGAAAGCTCTACTGAAGGCAGTTCACCAAGATCAATGCCAAAAAGCGCCGAAAGATCCGCAGCGCCAAGTTCATTGCCAGGATCAAGGTCGTCCAACGTCCTGGAACTGGCCTCAGATAACAATTCTGCCTGGTCGACGCCACGCAAAGTAAACAGAAGCTCGGGCTGACGATCCAATATCACCCCGACTCCGTATAAGATGGCAGAGACGTGCTTGCACATATCCGCATAATCCGGACAGGAACAGTTAAAGCGGATCTCCTTGGGCTTGGGAAACAGGCCGTCTTGCGGATCTATCAGCACCTTCATCAGCCCATCGCCGAGCTTGCCAGAAAGAAGATCCAAAATGGAATGAACCTGACCAGCACTGGATTGGACGATTTCCAGCCACTGATGATCTGGCAGGGGCGCAATGCTAATGCTGGCATCATAGAGCTCTGACCCGGCAACCACAGCACTCAGCTTTCCTGGGGTGATTTCCAAGTTATACACCTTCCCTTGGCGGAGATAGCTGCGACCGCGCGGAAGACGAGATTCATACACCTGATAAGACTCCAGATTCCGACACCAAGCTTGCCCCCAAAAAGTCGTGCAGAGTTTCTTTTGGCCTTCCGGTGCCGGCAGCACTTCAAAGATTTCTCCACGCTTTACGCGCTTCGCGATCTCACGCTCGAGACGCTTTTTCTGTTCTTCGACATCTTCGTCTGACGACCACATGAGATCTTGGAAAGGTTGACGTTAAGTCCCAGCTCGGCGCGCAGCGATGATGATCTCCTGAGCTGAGCCTTGCAGCATTTCAGTCCAAAGGTTTTCACGACCAGCAAGCTTTTCCGGCGACCAGCGATTGCCGATACTCGTGGCATCAAGCAGCACGATGAGTTCTGACTCAGGTTGGCGACTCGTCAGGACTTGTTTCACATCCAGCACAAATCGACGCTGCACCTCCAGTTCTGGAGTTGTCGCCAAATTAAAAATGACGAAGACTCGCGGATGCGCAGGCTTCCATTCAGCGACAAAATCATCTTCATCGCCCAAGGGAACGGTGATCATTTCTGTCTCAATCATGCGCCCAAATCGGTCGCGGACACCTCGGGTCCAAACTTCACGATGAGCGGGGGTCGCGTCCGTGGCATGAATGAGCACGGTGATCACCTCCTGACCACCTTCGACACTCCGCAAGGTGCGGATGAGATA
>CAMBPS010000082.1 GCA_945869675.1 Prosthecobacter debontii
GATTAAAAATCTATTCACTCACCCGACAGGGTGATGAGAGTGCCAGGGGACCGCAACATGAACAGGCATGCTGCCGTTGCTTCCGTCAGGACCTGGCGGGATTCACAAGCTGAACATCTGCGGCCCCTGACCCTTTTCCGATAGGCTGCGGGCACTCTGAGTGCAAGTAAGAAACAGGTTTCTGGAAATAAGATTTTCACATCTGTGAAAATTGGTGTTGTCGAAAATCACTCCATTCGGTAAAAGAGATGTCTAATTCCCATTTTTTACCCCCATCATGCTCTGGAAGATCCTCTCCCTTTTCTCTGCCGTCTGCCTCGGCGCAGCCTGCTACTTTGCTTTGTCCAACCAAAAGGATCTCGATCAAGAGCGCACACGCGCTTCCTCTGCAAAGGCCAACCTTAAAGCGGCGCAGGCCCGTAAAAAGGAGGGTGACGAAGGATTGATCGCGAAGAAAACCCTTTTAGAGACGTCCACCAAAGATCTGCAAAGTGCAAAAGACGAAACCGTCAAGCTAGCAGCTGAAGCCGTCGAAAAAGAAGCCGCTCTCACCGTGCTTAAAGGTAATCTAGAGCAGGTCTCCCAGCAGGTAGCTTCAGTGCAAAAAGAAATCGATGCGGCTGGTGATATCGAAAAACTGATCGCTCAGATCGAAAAAGTAAAAAAAGAAAAGCTTGAAGCCGAAGGCGCTTCTGCCAATCAAACTCAGCGCATCGCCTCAGCCAAATCAGAGTTCGAAAACGTCGTCGCCCAGACGGCTAAACTCCGTGACACAGAAGCCCGCGGCCGCAAAGGTGTTGTTGATCCAGAATTCACTGCTCGTATTTCTCAATACTTCCCAGAGTGGGGCTTCGGCATTCTTAATAAGGGCAACTCAGGAGGCGTTTTTGCCAACGCAGACCTTGAGGTCAAACGCGGTAAAAACGTCATCGCTAAACTGAAAGTCAAAAACGTCGAACAAAACGGAGCCATTGCCGAACTGATCCCAGGCAGCCTCGCAGAGGGCGAATTCATCCAAACAGGTGATTCAGTGGTCGCCGCTGCGACTCAAAATACCGACAGTAAAGGCAATGCAGCCAAAAAAGACGGGCCTACTGCAGACGCACCTGCGGCCGCCATGCCGACTGCTGCTCCCGAAGCCGCGGCTCCAACCATGGGGTCTGATCCTTTTGGTGCCGCTCCCGCTCCTGCAGCGCCCGCCATGGGGTCTGATCCCTTTGGTGCCGCTCCCGCTCCTGCTGCCCCAGTTCCTGCGATGGGTTCCGACCCGTTTGGCGCAGCCCCAGCTCCAGCCACGCCGGCAGCACCCAGCACGGCTGATCCCTTTGGTGCCGCACCTGCTGCTAAATAACTTTCCCATTGCCTGTTCGACTCCACTCCGATCAACCTTTTCGCTCCCCCTAACTCATGACTAAAGTATTTTTCATCCTCAGCGCCCTGCTGATCATTGCCTCAACCTTCTTCGCTTACATGAATGGCCGTGAATTCGTCAAAGTGCGTGCCGAAGTCACCACAACCAATGTTCAGGTTCAAGGTGCGCTTAAAGAAGTCAATGCTGTCGTCGCTGAGATTGGCACCGTAAATAGTGAAGTCGCCAAATTGGCCGACGAACTTTCCACTGAGCAGGAGAAAACAAAGGCTCAGAAGCTCAAAATTGCACAGGCTGACAATGACACCAAGCGTGCTCAAGGTGACCTGGATGACAACAATAAAAAACTGGCTGATCTGCGTATCCGTCTGGACAAGCTGCCCCAAGGCATGAAGCCTGAAACCATGGTCGAAGAGATCAACGGCATGAAAAAAGCCACCGCTGAACTCCAAGCCGAAGCCGAGATGAAAAAGAAAGAAGCGGAAGCGGAAGAAGGCAAAATGGTCGAAGCCCGCCGAGCCCTGGATGAAGTCGTCCGCAAGATCGAAGACCGCAAAAAGGCCTTTGATCGCAACAGTCTGAATGCACGCATTGTTGCCGTGAACAGCGACTGGGGCTTTGTCGTCGTGGATGCAGGTCAATCTCGCGGCATCAGCGAAGCGACGAAACTCTTGGTCATTCGCGGATCACAAACCGTCGGCAAACTCAGCATTGTTGCTATTCAGGGTGAGCGCACCGTGGCCAACATCATTCCAGACACTCTTGCTGCGGGCATGAGCATCGCTCCAGGTGACCGCGTCATCCTTGAAAAGCTTTACCAATAAGTCTCCCATTCTCCCTCAGTCCCATGAAAACCAGAGCTCTTCTACTTTCCCTGCTTTCGCTACTCTCTGTAGCTTCTCTGGTTTCCTGTGCCTCTGATGAGCCAAAACGCCGAGAGCGCGTTCCTCCGAAGGTCACTGATAGCACCCTGCCGTGGAATCGCCCCCCCAAGTGGGAAGGCAATTCCCGCTACGGGCAAATGATGCCAGGCAGCCGTTAAGCTAAATCGATGAAGGGCACCTCACGAGGTGCCCTTCAAACTTACGAGATTCCTTTTTGCATCTGCTGCCGAAGGTGATTTAAAGAACAATGCCCGTGTCGCATAGAATGCTTGGCACTTGGCCCGATTCTGGCGGTGAATGCTGCCATCTGTAAGACGTTCTGTCGATGCCACCACCAGCCAACCAACCTTTCAAAACCCCTCAACCACAACCGCCTGTGGGCACGCCGACTGGTGTCAGGGGATACCGACCTGAGGCTGGAAGTTACGATGAAATGCTGCTCCCAAACGGAGAGTTACGTCCGCATTGGAAGACCTTTGGTAGCTTCTTAAACCAATGTTCTGAGGACGACTTTTCGTCCCGTTCGGCCAGTATTCAGCGTCTTCTGCATGATCACGGGGTAACTTACAATATCTATGATGACGCCCAGGGCTCAAGCCGTCCGTGGTCACTGGATACTCTGCCCTTCATCGTGGCCCAAGAGGAATTTCAACAGATCCAACGCGGTCTTGATCAACGAGGTCGTCTGCTCAATGCCATTCTCTTGGATTTATATGGACCGCAAAAACTTCTGCGCGATGGCCTCATCCCACCGGCTCTAATCCATGCCAATCCTGGATTCCTACGTCCAGTCGTCGGCATCAATCCCACTGGCGGACGATTTGTCTTCACGATGGGCTGTGACCTGGTGCGTGCTTCTGATGGTCAATGGCGTGTCCTAGCTGACCGTGCGCAATCACCTAGTGGACACGGTTATGCTCTGGAAAACCGGATCATTTTGGCCAATGTCTATGCCGAGGAGTTCAATACCTCAAAGGTCAGGCGCTTGGCCGCTTATTTTGAAATGAAGCGCGACATGCTGCGATCAATCGCTCCGAAGCACCGAAGCGGGGATGCGGGCATCTTGATGCTCACTCCTGGACCCTACAATGAGACTTATTTTGAGCACGCCTTTCAAGCGCGCTACTTGGGCTTTCCCCTCGTCGAGGGAGCTGACCTGACGGTTCGTGAGCGACATGTGCATCTCAAAACTCTAGAAGGCCTGCGCCGCGTCGATGTGCTGGTTCGGCAGGTCCATGATGTTTTTTGTGACCCCCTGGAACTCAATTCGGACTCCATGCTTGGCGCCGCGGGCCTGCTGGAAGCCTGGCGCAGTGGCAGCATCGCCATGGCCAATGGACTCGGCACTGGGTTGATTGAGACCCCTGCTCTACACCCCTTCATGCCTGGTTTATGCCGGCATTTACTCGGTGAGCCACTCCTCATCCCCTGCGTGCCAACTTGGTGGTGTGGGCAAAAACGTGAACTCGATCTGGTGCTAAGCTCACCAGACCGTTGGGTGATCAAGCCGGCCTTTGTCCGCGGTGCCCGTGATCCCATTTTCCTTGCCGACCTCGATACCGAGCAAAAAGCGCGATTGCTAGATACCATTCGCGCCACACCGCATGAATGGGTCGCACAGGAGGTCCTCAACCTATCCACCACACCGACATGGACAGGCAAAGCCATCGAACCACGCTCGCTGGTTTGGCGTGCTTTTTCGATTGCCCAAGGCGACGGTTTCGTAGCCATGCCGGGCGGCCTTTCCCGAGTCAGTCCGGAGCCGCGTCGGTGGTTGGTCACCATGCGCAGTGGCGGTATTAGCAAAGACACTTGGGTCGTCGGTGATGGAGCTGTTGACACCTATTACGAGAGCCGTAAAAAACAGCAACCTGTCGTCATCCGCCCAGCCAGACCCCCAAGCGGAGTCCCCAGTCGTGCTGCCGACCATCTTTACTGGCTTGGTCGGTATGCCGAGAGACTAGAGGCTACGGTTCGGGTTCTGCGCTCCGTCATGCAAAGGATTGCTGGGGAGCGTACCAATACTCAAAGTCGCGAGCTCCAGGGTTGTATCGCCCTCATGGTTCAGATGGGGATTGTGCCGCCTGATGTCACCTCTATCCATGATCACCTTCAGGCCCTACTTCTAGATCCGAAGCGTCACGGTAGCATCCCTGATTTACTCAGCCGCCTACGTTACAATGCCTCTGCGGCTCGCGATCGGCTTTCAGACGATACTTGGCGTCTCTTCAACCGAATTGAACGTGACATCCGCCTGCCAGCGGGTCCCTTTGTGATCTCCACCGCCCAGGGTGTTCTTGACACGCTCATTTTGGATTTAGCAGCCTTCAGCGGGATGCAGCAGGAAAACATGACGCGTGGTCATGGCTGGCGCTTCCTTGAAATCGGCAAGCGGGTTGAGCGGGCCTACATCGTGCTAGGACTGGTCAAAACAGCTACGGAGCACAGTGCGCTCGACGACACTCTACTGAATCCTCTGCTGGAAATCTGTGATAGCACCATGACCTATCGTCGGCTTCACTTTGCCCGGCCCAGCTTAGTGCCGGTCTTGGATTTGCTGCTCCTCAATGACATCAATCCCCGCTCGGTCCTGCACCAAAGCCGTATCCTGGCAACTCAGATCAAGCAACTGCCCAGTGCGCCAGGCAAGGATGCTGGAGACAGCTCGCGCCTGCAGATCGATGCCTTGCAATCCGAACTGAGTGCCTTGAATCTTGCTGCGCTAGCCAAAGCCGGTGATGAGATTTTTGGTCATGTTCCTGCTCTATGTGCAAACCTAACACAGGGCCTAGAAAAGCTCTCCGACCTCATTACCGAGCATTTCTTCTCTCACTCCAGCCGCAAAGAACTCAGCTAAGCCCCATCAATTGCCCCTGACCCATCGTGCGCTATAATATCATCCACCGCACCACCTATACTTATGAGAGTCCTGTGACGGTCTGTCATTACACTGCGCGGTTAGAGCCCCGGGCGCTGCCGTTTCAAGAGTGCCCCTGGCATGAACTCACCATCAAACCTGAGCCCGTTCGCCGTGCGGAGCGTGCTGACTATTTTGGAAACGCCTGCGTCTACTTTGAGATCGAAGGCTCCCATCAAAAGCTCGAAGTCATTGCCCGCAGTCTGATTGAGGTCGAAGCCAGCGAGCCAATTGACCCGTCCGCCACGCCGAGCTGGGAAAGTGTGCGGGACGCTTGTCGAGGTGATCGCTTTAGCACCTCCAGTATGGCCGGAGAGCTGGCCTTTGCTTCCACTCTGATTCCTACCGGTAGCGTCTTTGCCGACTATGCCCGCGCTTCTTTCCCCGCCAAGCGCCCGATTCTCGAGGCCCTTTGTGATTTGAATCGCCGGATCCATGAGGACTTTCTCTTTGATCCTGCCGCCACCGACTTCGCCACGCCTGTCGAAGAGGTATTGAAAAAGAAACGCGGAGTCTGTCAGGATTTTGCTCAGGTCATGATCGCTTGCCTGCGTAGCCTGGGTCTGCCTGCACGTTACGTCAGCGGTTACTTGGAGACGCTACCGCCACCAGGCCAGGTGAAGCTTGTTGGCGCAGATGCCTCCCATGCTTGGGTGTCTGCCTTTTGTGGTGAAGCCATCGGCTGGATGGATGCCGATCCCACCAACAACATCCTACCTTCAGATCGTCACGTCACGGTTGCTTGGGGCCGTGATTTTAGCGATGTCAGTCCGCTGCGCGGCTTCAGCATTGGTGCTGGAGCGCAGAGCCTCCAGGTTGCCGTTGATGTGCTTCCAGAACGAGATTGAGGCTAGTCCCTTAGATCACCGGTCCGGCCACGTCTGCCCACTTGGCATGCCATTCTTTGAAAATGATCGGACTGATCTCACTGGGTTTGATCTCACTACGGCCGCCCCAAAAGACGTTCGTATATTCCACAGGAATGCCAACGCTTTCCAGATGGCGATCAATGGCTGCCTTATGCTGCATGATAAGATCTTTGTCCGTTCCATGAACCACACCCATGATGTTCACATTACCAAAACGCGGCCCGCCTTCACGCCAATAAGCATGCGTCATGATCGGATGCCGACCCACTTCCCCCCCCGCACGCTCCTGCATTCCAGCAGGGACTTTCCAATGAAACAGACCATTGAATCGCGTCACTCTCACACCGGTTTGGCTAGGCTTGACGTGCTCTAGGAAGGTCGAAAGACGGCCAATGACGCCCTTAGCATCCAGCCCCTTGGCGACCTCACAAAAACGCTCCAAGCTCGTGCCTGCAGCCGCTGCACGGCCAGCCCACGGCTCAGGGCCAATCTCTTCCGCACTCAGTTCACCTTTGAGATGCAACAGCACGTTCCACTCTTCTTCATTGAGGTCAGCGATATTGGTGGTCATCATCTGCGCCGGCTCATCGTATTTGTCGCCAGGCTCCATGGTCTTACGCCGCACGTGACCGACTCCGAGGGCAAAGATACCGTGAGCTGGCATCAGAAGGTATTCCTCAGCTCCCGTCAGGCGCTTCAGAACGTCTGCGTGTTCAGACATGTTCTTATCTTGGGGCACCTTTAGCGTCGTCCAAAGACGATAATCACTGCCACTGACCTCACGATCCGTGGAGCGCAGCACGACATGGCCACTGAACGGATCTTCTTTGAACATGAACTCAAAAGCAGCGTCCAGCTTCTCATTCGGCACCTTCCAGGCTACCAGAGCCCCCTCGGCCAGCTTGTTGGCCAGCAAAGTCTGACGCACCCGGCGGATGACACCACCCGCAAGCATGGCACGGATACGTTCCACCACGGTCTCTAGTGGCAGTCCACTCTCCTCCGCAATGAATTGGAAAGGATGCTGATGAAAGCCCTTCACGCGGTCCTCACTCACGGCTAAAATGCGGGAGTTGATTTCTTCGGTATGTTCAATGGGGATCGTGGCTGGAGCGGCGGTCATGTGAAGGTAGGGATCAGATAGCATAGCCTGGCTAGGACGCCACGGCAGCCATGAGTCTTAGCGGGTCTACGACGAAAGACAAGAGTGGCCTGCTGAATCACAAATCAGAATGACAGCAAAACGGCCAAGGCGATCCACTCGTCTTGGCCGTAGATCTAGATCTGACGCTGATTTAATGCCACCATTGGAACCATTGATTCATCCAGCCCAAGGCCGCCACCAAGGTGGTGAACACGATCACCAACTCAATCAGCACTCCCAGACGGCGGTTCCGCTGAAGGCGCTGCTGTTGAAGAGGCAGACGGGCATTGCTGCGGCGTCTTGGAGAAAAAGCGCGATCGGGTGCTGGCAGCGTGTCCATGGTGGCCAAACGTTGAAGGCGCATCGCTGCTGGGGCAGCAGCAATGGTGCACTCGAGGCGGTAAATCTCGTCCTTCAGCTGAAGAGAGGATTTCTGAAGCTGCCGAATCTGCGATGGCCTGGGTGAGCCCAATGGCTTCACCAATTCCGTAGCATAGCGAGGGCGTGTGGAGCGGACTTTCTTGTTGTTCATAGCGGGAGCTGCCTATCAGGGGTTTTAGAACATTAAGCGTGCGAGAATAAGCACGACAATCAGCGTAGCAATGAGCCCAGCGTTGAAAGCAAAACCACGGCGCACCCAAGTCATGAGATCATCTTGGGTCGAGGCAAAAAGGGCGGCACCATCTTCAGTCACTTGTTCCTTCTCGGCTTCCGCGTCCGTCTGCTGCTGTGCCTGATGTTGTGATTGCACGACTTCGGGCTGGCGATGAGCCATCAGCCGGCGCACGCCTTTTTCATAGCTGGTTTCAGCCTCATCCAAAGAACAGAGAGCGCGATCGAGCTCCTGGTCGAGATGACCACGCTGCCAGCGCTCGGGGAGAAACGTTTTCAGGGCGTCTAGGCGCTCTTGGAAATCTTGCTGAGTGATGGCCAGATCTTCAACACGGCGACGCGCGTCTTCCAAATCATCCGCTATCGAGCGCAGCCCGCGGTCGAGTTTGTCGGTGATGTCTTTTTTACCGGAGACAAAGCGATCCTGCTTTTGACGCAAGTTTTCTAAAATCAGCTTCTGGCGTTCCACTTCTTCCTGCTGAGCACGCAGGGCAGTCAGACGAATCTGGGCCTCGCGGACTTGCTGATCCATGTCATCCATAGGAGCATCCTCCTCATAGCCGACATTGAATTCAGGGGCGTCATCAAAGCGCAGGACATTGTCTTCTGCGGTGGTGGTTCTAACAGTTGCGGGAGTTTTACGAGCCATGGCTATCGTGAATATTAATTCAGAGATAGAAATATTACAGTTCCTTTAAATAATCCAGATTTTTCGTCTTCTTTTTTGCCATGACCCAAGGAATCCCTCCAAAAACCAGAGTTAAAAGAGCTACAAAAACCAATGAAGCTACCTGTCCCAGCCATATCTCTCGCGATTCTAGAGGCATTTTTTGTAAATTGGCGCGCCAAGCGATTGCATCAGGCAGGGCCAAAACTGCCGAGCTTCCCAAAATATAGAGAAAGCTTCCGATCAGGCAAAGAGTGCCCCCAAAGCCAGAAATCACGCGTGCTGGATTAGGCTCACGAAAGTTCGGCAAAAGGGCGCCCAGTGCTAAAGCCAGCGCTGTCAGGCCATAGCTCATCAGGATCACCGCCGCACAAAAGAAGACGGCGCGCGGCCAAGACAACTCCAGAGACCAACTCGACATGACCACAAGCCAAGTCGTCAACAGCGCTAAGACACCGGCAATAAGCCGCAATTTCAGACTGAGCACCTTCACCAAGGGAAGTGGAGACAGTCCTAAGATCCATAACCTCTGCCCTTCCATGCTGAATTGAGGGAAAACAAAGCGCGTGGTCAGTGTCGATAAAGCCAGGCAGCAAACTAGGAGGTTGAGATGACTGATGACCAGTGTCCAAAAGGGATTTTGCAGATCATACCCCAAACGCCGCAAGTTAGAGGTGTACATAAGCAGCAGCCCAAAGATAAGCAAACATTGCCCCCACTGAGTGGGTTCACGCAAAAAAGTGCGTGTATCCTTCACCAGCAGAGCCTGAGAAGCCCGATCCAAGCGCAGCAGCCAGCGCCAAGCCTGTCCTTTTTTCTGATCTTGAGGCTGCCGGAACCAGGCCTTTTCACTCGCTTGCACTTGCATCATCGGCACGGCCGACATCACGCGATTCCAAGCTGGATAAAACATCGTCGAACCAAGCCAAACAGTCAGGACTAGAGCCAAAAGGGCGTTGGCCAATAAGGTCAGTAGATAGAAACCAGCCTGCCCATCCTGACCCTTGCCAGCGGCGAAGAGCAGCTCAGCCACCCACGAGCTGGGCATCAGCGGATGCATGCAGATTTCCGTATGCTTCAAGACTTCCTGCAAATTAGCCACCAAATCGGCTCCTGAGATGGCGTCGGGTGTGACCGACCAAAAACGCTTTAACCCCAACCCTAGGATCAGGGCAGCCAGCACAGCTATCGGTCGCCACCACCAGCGCTGGACAAACCGCACCAGCAATAAAAGCATCCAAGTCGAAAAATTGGCCGCAATCGTGACTAGACAAAGCAGAGCCGGAAGACTGAAAACATAAAAGCTCAACCCACCGTGATAGAGTTGCCCCAGCGCGAGAAGAATCGGCGCGCTGATGAGCAAGAGCCCCCAACTTGCCAAAGCCATCCCTTCGAGCGTCTTCCACACCACCAGACTACGGAAAGGCAAAGGCAGGGCTACCTGCCACTCCATGTCCTTTCGCCGAAACAGCCCCATGCGGGTAATTGTGGCGTTCGAGATGATCAGCATCAGGAAAAAGAAAAAGAACAGCATATAAACGAGCCGCTCCGTCAGCAGAGGCCCGAATAAAGGCATCTTGCTGATGAACTCGAGCCCACGCGAAACCAGCACATAAGCAGCCACGCAGTAGAGTCCTAAAAACCCAGCAATCGTCGCCATCAACAACCGATTCTTTTCCAACATCTCCTCCACGCGATGCCAGAGCATCCGCCGATGCACCGTGGCTAAGAGTTGGATAGCAGCGAAAGAAGTCATGGGAGGCAAATGACGAATCACGAAGTCCAAATGACGAAATAATACCCAAAATCCGAATGCCTAAAGAAGCTGGGCATGATCATTCCATTGAGATCAGCTGACCGTTTTCGTCATTAGACCTTCGTTATTATTTCGTCATTCGACATTCCTGCTTCGTCATTCGCTACTTCTTCTTTTCATCGCCGCCGCCCGCATTGGCCAGGGCCTGCTCCTCTGGGGGCAAGAAGGCTTTGAAGCGGGCTTTGTCGATGGACTTCATGTAGGCTTCCATCGGAGTGATGTAACCGTCACGGAGTTTCTGCCAGATGGCTTCATCCATGAACTGCATGCCTTGAGCCTTACCGCCAATGATGACGTCGTAGAGCTTCTGGGTGGCCCCTTCACGGATGATGGAAGCCACCGCCGGCGTTGCCACGAGAATCTCATTCACTGCCGCACGGCCTTTGCCATCCGCCTTTTTCATGAGCAACTGAGCTACCACGCCCTTAAGCGAAGCCGCAAGCATGGTGCGCACCTGACTCTGCTGATCGGCTGGGAAAACGTCAATGATACGGTCCACGGTTTTACGCGCATTGTTGGTATGCAAGGTGCCAAACACCAACAGGCCCGTTTCAGCCGCGGTGAGAGCTAGAGAAATGGTTTCAAGGTCACGCATTTCCCCCACCAGAACAATGTCGGCGTCCTGACGCAGCGCCGCACGCAAACCATCGGCAAAGGTCGGTGTCTGGATCGGCACCTCACGCTGGGTAATGATGCTTTTCTTATTGCGATGCACGAACTCGATCGGCTCCTCGACCGTGATGATGTGACGGCTGAAGTTGGTATTGATGTAATCCAGCAAGGCAGCCAGAGTTGTGGACTTCCCTGAACCGGTCGGGCCTGTCACCAGAACGAGTCCGCTGCGCAGATGGCCAAACTCTTTGACCACGGCAGGAATGCCGAGCTGTTCCAAGCTAGCGATCTTGGTAGGAATGATACGGAAAACGCAGGCGTAGCCGTGCTGCTGCTTCAGGTAGTTGCAGCGGAAACGGTGGTCGGCATCCATCTCATAAGCAAAGTCGAGGTCGCCTTTTTCAAGGTAACGCTGCCAGCTGTTAGGGCTGCAGATTTCCTGCATCATCGTGCCCATCGTCTCACGCGTGAGGATGTCCTGGCCGATGGGGTGAATACCACCGTGCACACGCACCTTCGGCGGTTGGCCTTCGCTGAGATGAAGATCGGAGCCGCCCATTTCAATGAGCGTGTGAAACAATTGATCAATGACTGGCATGGAGGGAAAAGAAAGAAGGGTGAAAGAGGAAAGTTAAAGGATGAAGTCCGGAACTGAAGGCCACTCGGGGCTAGCTCTTGAAGAAGAGTTTCATCTGCTGCTTGTCTTCGGCTCGCGACTCACATTCTTCACGACTAATTTCGCCCTTCGTGTAGAGGGCGCGCAGAGAGTCATCCATGGTAATCATGCCGACGTTCTTACCGGTCTGCATGACGCCGTTTAACATGAAGGTTTTACCATCACGAATGCAGGCAGCCACCGCAGGCGTGTTCACCAACAGCTCCAGCGCCATCACGCGGCCATTGCCATCCGTTCTTGGAATGAGTTGCTGAGAAATGATGCCACGCAGGGATTCCGACACCATGATGCGGATCTGATCACGCTGATCTGGTGGGAACACGTCCAGCACACGATCAAGCGTTCTTGCCGAGTTTCCGGTATGCAGCGTTCCCAACACCAAGTGACCCGTTTCAGCTGCCGTGATGGCCAGAGAGATGGTCTCAAGATCCCGCATTTCACCGACCATGATGATGTCTGGATCTTCACGTAGAGCACCGCGCAGCGCAGCCGCAAAGGACGCCGTGTGGGTGCCGACTTCACGCTGATTGATGTGGCAGCTTTTCGGCGTCAGCACATACTCAATCGGCTCTTCCAGCGTGATGATGTGATCTTCACGCTCTTTGTTAATCTGATCCACCAAGGCCGCCAGGGTGGTGGACTTTCCACAGCCCACGGGCCCTGTGACAAGCACCAATCCGTTTTGGTAGCGAATCAGCGTGCGCACCATTTCAGGTAAGTTCAGCTCATCAATCGATCGCGTATGCGTGCTGATGATGCGGAATGTGATGTCAATGCCCAGACGCTGACGGACCACCGACGCACGGAAGCGACCAAAGTCTGGCGAGTAAGCAAAGTCCACGTCACCGCGCTCTTCCAAGCGCTTGATCTGCGCTTCATCTAGGAAAGCATGGGCCAGACGACGCGTATCTTCGGGCGTCAGCACCGTCGCATTGTTCCAAATGGGACCCAGATTCCCAAAGCGGCGCCAGACAGGCTGACTGCCAGTAGCTAGGTGTAAGTCAGAGGCGTCGTACTGAGCGCAAAAACGCAGGTAATCATCGACGGAGCCCAGCACGGGCACGAGATCTTGGGGGGCAGCTTCTTCAGACATGAGAGGTTGGTTCACGCACGGGGGTGGGTGGACCCTCGTGCCGGGAGAGATGGTTTTGCAGGTAGGTTTGGAGGAAACTAGAGCCGTATTTCAACGCCGCCTGCCGCGCCATGCCGAGCATGGGCTGCATTAAAAGCGCAATAAGCCCGCTTTTTGTAGCGGAAGCGTCAGAGATGTCACGCCCAAACTTACGGCGAGGTGAAGGCCCGAGCAGCCGCCATAGCATCAGGCCACCGATTCCAGCCGCTGACGCCCAGGCCCAGAGATGATTTTGCAGGGACTGCTGAACCAGCGCCTTGGGGTTCCAGGCCTCACTCGCCAGATGCAAATGCACACCGAGGAGCGAGCGAGCCTCGTCCAAATCTTGAAGTGCCAGCTGCTTGGGCGTCAGTTTGTGGGGGGAGTTCCGCTCAGCCATTCGCGATCACGTTGAAATTGATTGAAGGTCTCCTCAAACACCGTCAGTCGGCGCAGCCGAGAAAGCAGCCTGAGAAGGGCGATAAACGCAAAAAACAAATGCAGCCCTGCCACACTCAGTGCCACCAGATGCCAGGGCCAGCCCTGGCTCTGAGCAATCATCCAGATCAGCGCTGGCACCGCCATGAGCCATCCACACAGCAGAAAGCCCGACAAAATCGCCGCCAGCACGAGGAGGCTGCTGAATTTGACACCCGCCTCCTGGGTCTCGATCTGCAGTAGCCGACCGCGGGCTTCAGCATATAGAGCTAAAGCGCGTAGCAATGCCTTGATCCGAGAGACTTCCGTTTCCATGGGTGCGATGAATGAAATAAGCTTGGAGGGTGACTCGTCAACCCCACAGGAACTAGCGACGCAGAAGCAGCCCGACGAACAATCCCACCCCAAAAGCCGTCAGCAAAGCCTGACGTGGTTTTTCACGGGCCATGGTCTCAGCCTCACCCATGAATTTATCATACTGCTCCTTGGCCTGCCCTAGAGCATCGTCTGCATAGACTTTGAAATCATCCGCCTTGCCCTGGAAACCCGTTTTTAATTCAGCCGCCTTTTGTTCAGCTACCCCTTTGATCTGCTGAGCCTTCGCTTCAGCAGCCTCACGCAGTTCACTGGCCTTTTGAGCAGCACTGTGGCGCAGTTCCTCTGCCGCTCTGAGGGCGCTGGCCTTAGCCGTCTGAAAAGGATCGACAGGCGTGGCGCTGGTAAAGCCGATGTCAGGGAGAGGTGCGGAATCGTTCATGAGTAAAGCTGGGGTGACTGTCCAGATTAAAAACCATCTCAAAGGGAAGGCGAGGGAAAAAATCTCTTCGTTCGCAACCGACAGCCCGATCAATCATTCAGCAGCCCCATTCCATGCTCACACCTCCCGCCTCGAAAGCTGAAGGATCAAGCATTGTCGCTGGGCCTAGGACGACTCTTGGAGGCACCTTCACTTGAACCACGCCCCCCCATCAACAAGCCAAAAAGCTGAGGCGTGTGCCGGCGCATCCGACCGCCGACGGCCAGACAAAGGCCAAGCACGACCAGGGGTAAAAGCAGGAACGTTAAAATGGCGTTGATCCCGTTGTAAGGGACAAATTTGAAAATCAGCTTCTTCAAACTCAACATGAGCGGCTCATGGGTCAGGTAGATGAAGAAGGTCAGGGTCGCAGCCTTCAGCATCTTTTGCCTCAGTGTCCCAGACACCAGATCGATCAAGCTCCAGATGGCGACCATTCCTGAGACATTCGCCAGCTTAGTCACCCAGGGCAGCGCCTCAGCCGACAGATCAAGCCAAGTATTCACAATACAAAGCAGCAGCCAAACGGCCGCGCAGGGCCATCTCAAGCGGCGCAGGTCCCAGTCCGGCACGATTCGTTTTTTGGCCATCACGACGCCTAGGGTGAAAAAAGCCAACCCCGCCTCATCCGGCCGACTTGGCAGACATCCGAAGAACCACGCCAGCATCACGCCGGCACTCAAAAACCAACCCAGTCTCGTAGCGAGAACCGAGATCAATGGACTCAGGAAGATCAACAGAAGAAGATCACGCAGATACCAGAGTTGATAGGTCACCGGATTCCACAGCCAGACACCCAGCCACTGCAACCAAGTCAGCGAGGCCAGCTCCATGCGCTGGCCGATCAGGGAGCGTGTCGGGCTCAGCCAGTAAGCAAATCCAAACAGCACACAGCCCAGCAAACTCCAGATCAAATATGGAATCAGCAGGGACTTCACCCGCTTCCTCCCCTTGTCCATCCAGCCCGACCATCCAGGCTTCAATGTCCAAAAGAACAGAAAACCCGAGATAAAGAAAAACAACGGACGATTCACCCGCCCGACATAGCTAAACCAAAAAGTCAGCAAAACATCCGCTTTCGGAGAAGGTTGCTGGGTCAAAACCCCATCATACATCAAGGACAATGGAGCCGCATGATTGAACAGCACGATCAGGATAGAGATCAAGGAAAGCAGCTTTAGCTTCTCTTGAATCGCTGGGGATAAAGACGGCGCGGGAACTGGATTCATGACGCACGTCGCAGCCAATCAGAGGGGCTTAGTGAAGATAAGGTGTTCAAAAATGAGGGGCTGATTGGGGCTGAATGAGGCATCAACCATAACCCAGCAAATGCTTCAGTGGCACACAGTCTGAAGGCTTCCGGCACCTTGGCCAGCACTTTTTTGTGAAGAAGCCTTTCTGATTGGCTGACACATGCTCGCTGCTGATTTCAACCCCAGAGCCTCTCGGACTGTCACCCCAATTTAAACAGGTGTGACCAATGTATTGTTTGCAACCGAGAACCATGTTCCAGAGCGAAATTATTTTTTCCTTGGGCGTGACGGGGTGATCCGATCCGGAGACGGTTGTCTTCGTCACGGATGAAACCTTTTCCGTCGCAGGCCCAATCTTCTCCCTTCCTGATGAAGAGCCTTTCGAAGAGCCTTTCGCTGCGTTTAAATCTTTCAAGATCAGGGATTTTGATCTTTACGCCCTCAAGTTCTTTGGTGCTAATGAAGCCTGGGATGATTGTTATTCATATGCCGCAGGCTGACAGCTTAGTGAACCTTTCACACTAACTCAGGCTCTGTTGCCTGCTGATTGAAGAAAAAGGTTCTGACTTAATGTCTGGGTCCAGACCAACTCTGAAAATAATCACTCCTGATCTTGCCTCTAGACTTGGCAAAGTGGCGTCCAGCAGATGAAACTGGATAAATCACGGGGACACTGACCGTCTAGTTTCTCAGCCGCAACCTTTCTACACACCATGCCACGCAAGCTCAGCCACATCGCTCCCGACTGGTGGGACTACACCACTCTGGACTCCTCCTTGATAAATGATGCCGCCCGACTCACGGAACGTGATCTGCGCCAGTTGGCACGCCCCGGCTTTAAGGTAGTCATGTATGACACACTCGAGGACTTTTATTTGGCGGAAGCTCTGGAGTACATCCACGCTTGGAAACAAGCCACTGCGGACAATCCTGCGGGTATTTGTGGACCAATCGGCCCGACCGAACAGCTGCCGCTAGTGGCTCGACTCGTCAATGAGCTCGGCCTCTCCATCAAAGACGGCCACTTCTGGGGCATGGATGAGTGGTATGATCCGGAGACCAAAAAGGAAGTCAGCATGGATCACCCGCTTTCCTTTGAAAAAGCCGATCGCGAACTCTGCTTTGATCGGATCCAGAAAAAGCTGGTCATGCCAGACAGCCAACTGCATTTCCCCAAAGCTGATACCAGTGCCTACATCAAGAGTTGGAGCAGCGGCGTGCGCTGCATCGTCATGCAGGGTGGCCAGGGCGATATCAAGCACTGGGCCTTCAATGATCCGCTCAAACGCAGCGGCAAGTGGAAGAACGAACCACCGACGCCGGCCGAATACCGAAAACTCGGCACCCGCATCGTCGAGCTGCATCCCATCACCCTGGCTCAAAACGCCCGCACTTCAGGTGGTGGCAACATCACCATGGTCCCCCAAACGGCCATCACCGTTGGTCCGAAAGAGACTTGGAATGCGGAAAAAGTCAGCATCTGGCATGCCGGCATGCATGACAATCCGCTTGGCCAACGCCTCACTGCGCTCATGATCTCCAAACGCTTGGCTGACTCCAGCGTGCCGATGTCCCTGCTCGCCGATCACCAGAACGTCCAGTTCAACTACTATCGCGGCGGCCTAGGCTCCTGCGCTGTGGAGATGCATTGAGACCTGAGGTGAAGCCTGCCCACTGGAGGCAAAAGATTCATCTTGAGAAGTTTCAGGCATGGCGAGAATGGGCTATGGTCAAAAAAGGGAAGCCCACTTCCAAGAAACAGCCCCGCATGTATGAGGTCGCAGCCGTTTATGCAGCCCAACTACTTGCGGGTAAGTTGATCACCGACCCAGAACTGGCTTGGCAACAGGCGACTCGGGCTTTGATCCAATCGACGGCTTCAAGAGTCAAAACCTGTCCCATGATGACCTTTCGAGTGCTGGGTGATCTGGGTCTGATCCATGGCGGTCCACCTGCCAAAGAGCAGATCAAACCGGCGCTCAACAACGATTACACAGTCACGGCCATCCAGATTCT
>CAMBPS010000083.1 GCA_945869675.1 Prosthecobacter debontii
AAGCCTGTGCCCCCTGCTGCGTGCCGCCACCAGGAAGGAAGTCCACCTGCTTTTCGATCAGCTGTGAACTCACCACGATGGCACCACCAACGAGCAAAATACCGGCATGAATGGCCAAACTCAGTGTCAATGAACCACCACCTACTTTACGCCAAAACTTTACAAAAGGATTCGGGGGCTTCACCGCTTCGATATGGGTCAGTGCAGGCGGATGATAAACTTCACCCTCATGATGCACTACTTGGTCTACAACGTCTTGTGCCTGAGCACTGGCTGAAGGCGCTGGTGGAACAAGAGCGGCTGCCACTGGCAAAGAAGTTGGCGCTGGCAGCGATTCAGGCTGTGGCAACGGAATTGGACTTGAAGGTGGCTGCATCATGCCGGGCTGAATGGAGTAACCAGGAGGGTAGACCATCGGTTGCGGGTACCCTTGGGGATAGCCTTGTGGCATCGGCATGCCGGGCTGCATGGGATAGCCCGAGGGGTAGCCCATCTGCGGCTGCCCCGGATAACCCATCGGCTGAGGATAGCCTTGGGGGTAACCTTGATGTGGGTGCCCTTGTGGCATTGGCATGCCTAGCTGCATCGGATATCCCGGCGGATAACCCATCGGCTGAGTCACAGCTCCCTCAGTCGGCACGGTTGAATCGTTGGGCGGATTTGGTGTAGGATTATCGGACATATCAGGAAAAAATGAGATGGGTTCAATCAGCAACACACCCCCGATTGATCTTTCTTGGGGGGCAACAAAAAATTAGGCTCCACAACCAGCCAGTGAACAGGTGGCGGGTGCCAATTCTCGCACCTCATCGGCCAGGGGTGCTTCCATGTTTGGATTTGGCTGCTGAGCGCTGAGTCCCAGCTCGTGGAGTAGAGCCAAATCTTCGTTAGCACGAGGATTGGCGGCGGTGAGAAGCTTGTCGCCGTAAAAAATAGAATTGGCACCGGCAAAGAAGGCCAGGGCCTGAGCTTCGCGGCTCAAGTTGGTGCGGCCAGCACTGAGGCGAACCTTGGCTCTAGGAATGGCGATGCGTGTCACCGCAATCATGCGCACCAATGAAAAACTATCCACTTGCACGTTCTCACCCAGTGGCGTTCCCTTCATCGGCATGAGCGCATTGATCGGCACGCTTTCTGGATGCGGATTGAAGTTGCTGAGAACTTCCAGCATTTTCAGGCGATCCTCAATCGTTTCCCCCAAGCCCAAAATGCCACCACAGCAAACGGACATGCCCGCATCCTGCGCATGGCGGATGGTGCTGAGTCGATCGTCAAAGGTATGAGTCGTAACGATGTTCGGATAATGCTCAGGGGAAGTGTCGATGTTGTGATTGTAAGCTGTGACACCCGCTTCTTTAAGTATGCGAGCTTCCTCACTACCGAGCTCACCGAGGGTCACACAGACCTCCATGCCAAGTGTTGCCACATCTTTCACGATATCGACCACTTGATCGAATTTTTGGGTGCCTACGCGCACGCCTTTCCAAGCAGCACCCATGCAAAAGCGGGTGGATCCATTGGAGCGAGCCGCAAGCGCGCGTTCCATAACCTCTTCACGACCCATTAATTTTTCAGCCTTCACCTCGGTGGTGTAGCGGGCGCTCTGCGCGCAATAACCACAGTCTTCACTGCAACCGCCAGTCTTGATGCTGAGGAGGGTGCAAAGCTGCACTTCATTGCCAGTCCAATGCTCCTCATGAACTGCGCGTGACTGCTTGATGAGATCAAAAAAGGGCTGATGATAGATGCGGTGCAGGTCTGTATAATTCATGCTCAGACACTCTTCTGCCACGAAACTGCGGATGCAGCAAGAGAGAAGCTCTCGCATAACCTCACAATATCCATAAAACAGAAGATGTCGGTTCAGCCGTTTTTTAAAGATAACTCTTCAGCAAAACATGAGTCACTTTAACGCAAGCGCTGGAACTCAGGCAGCATGAAGACGGTCCAGAGGCTGTCGGCAACGGCTTGCTCGGTGACTTTTTCGCCGATGGTTGATTGAAACACAGCTAACTCGACGGGAGTGGGCTTGCGGCAAAGACTAAACTCATAGAGCCACGTGATAAAAGCTGCGCTATTTGGCCAGTGTTTGGCGCTGAGTTTTTGGGCACCTTTTGCCAGCGTGTCGGTGAGGATGGCTCCGTTGGCTAAATCAATGGCCTCCAAAGTCGTCAGATCGTCTGGGCGCATGGAGACGATTTGATCACGGTTAGGCCGGCCAAGACTACGCATGAGGAAGTCACTCTTCAGTAAACTGGCGCGGACGGGCTGAAGGCTACCCTTAGCGGCCTGATCCAGCATAGCAGGAGCTTGCTTCTGGATGAGAACAGTCCAGGCAGGCAGGGCTCTGACCAAAGTGACTGGTTTCCACCCTTGTTTGGGAAGGGCCCCGAGGCGACCCTCTTTGCCTTCAGGTGCGGTCGCATGAAAGTCCCAACTACTGTCCGTGATCAGCGTTTGTGTTTTACCATTGCCCAATCGAACGAGGGCCTCGAAATAGGCGCCTGCGGCATTGGGGCCTGCACCGGCGTTTTTAGCGATGATGACAATGGCGTTATCTCCAGCGGTCAATGCGGTTTGAAGTGGGACAGCTTCCATCTGCTGCCAGTCATTGCTTTGACTGACTTTTCGGCCATTGACGTAGAGAGTAAAGGCATTGTCGCAGGTCACCACGGCTGAGGCGCTTATCACGGCAGCAGGAAGGGTAACTGTCTTTCTAAGGGTCAGCGTTTCACCTGCTGGCGGTGCGCCCACTTTGGCACTGTCTCCCCAAATCCACTGCGCGCCGAGTTGGATGGCTTTTACGGCAGCCGGGTCCGCTTTTCCGCGCATGACCGGAGCATCCATCTTGGCTGGAGCAGTGTCAGTAATGGTCCAGACGGCATCGATAAACTGCTCGGCAGTGAGCCGCTTGCTGCGGGGACCTGCATACACGTAGCCTTGACTATCGGAGTCGGGCTTCAGGATCTCTGCCTGACTTTGATAGGCCTGGGAACTGGTGATGAGCATAAGCGCTTTTTTCAAATCATACTTCTGATCTGCAAAGTCACTGGCCAAGTAATCCAGTAGATCGCTGCTCCATGGCTCTGTCTGCAGGGAATCCACGGGATGAACGATGCCACGTCCCATGAGACGCTGCCAGAGTCGGTTGACGAGAGTGCGCGGGAAACGGCCATTATCGGGATGCGTGAGTAAGAACGCGAGCTGCTTTAGACGCTCGGGTTGGGCCGCGTTGGGATCAACCTGACCGATCTCAGGGAAGAGCCAGGAGGCCTTTGCCAAACGGCCGGTTGGTTTATCGCAGCGTGCGATGTCGAGCGGTCGCGTTGAAAAGATGGCTGCAAGCCCGTAGGCTTCCTCCAGCTTCCACCGATCAATAAAGCTGTTGTGGCAAGAAGCGCATTTCATGTTGATGCCGAGAAAGCTCTGAGAGACGCTTTGGGCGAACTGAATCTCAGTTGTCTGCCCAGCACTGACGTCCCCACGCCATTTGATGCCTTCAATGAAGCCGCGACTCTCATCTCCAGGCGGAGCGATCAGCTCGCGAGCCATTTGATCTGCTGGCTTGTTGTGTATGAGTGCGTCGTAGAGCCATTTGCTGATCTGTTTTCGACCTCCCGTAATGAAACCTGTGCCACCGTAGTCGTTGCGCAGCAGGTCGTTCCAAAACGTCAACCAATGCTCAGCATAATCTTGGTCATTGCTCAGGAGGCTTGTGATCAGCTTGGCCCGCTTATCTGGGGCGGTATCCATCAAAAACGTTTGCAGGGCTGCAGGCTCTGGCAGCAGGCCGATGAGGTCCAAATGCAGTCGGCGGGCAAAAGTGGCGTCGTCAATGGGAGCTGGCTGCTCACGATGATGATCGGCGAGGTAGTTATCGAGAATACGGTCAAGGGGATGCCTACGATTGCCCTGAGCCATGGGTAAGGCGGGACGTCGCGGTTTTAATGGCGGCTCATATGCCGGTTTTTGGAACGCAAAACCCTGCTCCCAGGGCAGATCCTCAGCAATCCAACTTTTCAATAGGGCAATCTCGGCAGCACTGAGTCGATTCCCTTTGGGCGGCATCTGATCGTCGCTGTCCGTGGAGAGAATGACTTCGATAAGCCGGCTTTTATCAGGGCTGGCTTGAGCGATCACCGAGCCATTTTCACTGCCATCGAGCAATGACTCACGAGTGTTGAAGGAAAAGCCGCCTTTCTTTTTGTCACCGGCATGACACTCAGCGCAGTGCTGTTTAAGAATTGGCACAATCTGATGGGAAAAATCCACAGCTGCCCGCGAGGGAAGCACCGAAATGAAAACCGAATAAAGCAGCAGGTGACGAAACATGTTAGATCCACATAACGCAGTCTATAGAGGTCTTTCTTGCGCCAAGGCGCACTTGACCATCCGAGTATTTGCACCCAAGGAAGAACCATGGATCTCATCAATCATGCCCCCCATGTACCCTCTGCTGTCGGCCCTTATTCCCAAGCTGTGCGCTCAGGCAGTCTGTTGTTTTGTTCCGGCCAAATACCGATCAACCCTGCCTCAGGTAAAATCGAGGCGACAGAGGTGGAAGGTCAGACAAGACAGGTTTTAACAAATATCCAAGCTTTACTGGCTTCTCAAAATCTAGAGCTAAAGGATGTAGTAAAGGCGACCATCTTTCTCCAAGAAATGGCGGACTTTCCGAAGGTGAACCCCATCTACGCAGAGGCATTCGGCGACCATAAACCCGCGCGCTCCACAGTGGCCGTGGCTGGATTGCCCTTGGGAGCCTTGATTGAAATCGAAGTCATCGTTGAACTGCGCTAAACGGCCAGACAATTTTAACGTGTTCAGGGTTTCCTGCGGAAGCCCTGAACACGACCGTCTCCGCGATAGAGATAGACTTTTTCTAAATCATCACGGCGCATGATGATCCAAGGAGACAGAAGATTGCGGCCGTTCTTCGTTAACACAAGATTATCAGCCAGTTGCAGGCAAGAGTGGTAAGCATCTCCCGTTTTGGAGTTCAGAAAGAAAAGAATATCCCCATACTGGTAGGGTGGCTCAACTGGCATGAAGCCTTCCAAAACAGAGTTTGTCGCTAACCGCTCATCCAGCAAATACTCATGGGGATCGTAATTGAAAAAATTCAATGAGGTCCAATGGCAATCAGGGAGTCGGCCATGCTTGGCCAAATCAACATCTGGGTAGGTGTAGATGAGCTTTCGAGGAAGAGCGGGTAATAAATGAGAGAGCGGCAGAGCCTCAACACCATCCGTATCAATAATGGATTGAATGAGCGGTTCGATGTCTTTATGACGATTCATGAAAGCAGGTGACCAATACTGGGTGAGCTCAGCGACGTTCGAATCATGATCCAACTCCAGCTTCACCAAGATAGAACGAGTGCGCGTCATCGCTTTAAAAATGGCCCGCGCATCCGCATCAGAAGTGGCTGAGTTCATGAGAATGGCAACATCACTGAAGGCTATCGTCTCCCCACGCTTGTAACTGAGTTGCTCAATGAGAGCAATGGTCTCCGCACGTAGCTTACTCGTTTTGAACCATTCCTTAACTTTTTGACCGACGATGAGAACTGGGTCCACCTGATATTCATTAACCTGATTTTTAGCTAGTTCCGTATAGATCAGGCTACGAGATTCAGGCGTCATGGCCATGAGATCAGAAATAGCAGGAAAAACGTAAACATTGCCGTCTGCCGTCACAAGAGTTTCGGGGGCCAGTAGAGCCTTGATCATGCTCGGGGAGAGATTGGCGGATTTGAAAAGCTCCGGCAATTGATCTTTCTGAGTCTCTAAAAAGGCCCAGCGTGGACGCGAACTGGGAAGTGGAAAATTTTCTATCAGTGACTTGGGAGCCTCCAAATAAATAAAGGAACAACGCAATCGTCCCCAGGGTCCAGGATTGAGATAAAAGACGTTGGAATTTACCGAGGGTACAACTGCGGAGTTAATCGTTTCTGCCGCCACTTTCTTTTCTGACTGCGCAGCAAATAATCCTAGATTTTCAAGGCTGGTAATTTGGCCGAAAGATAGGTCGAGTAAAAGGAAACTAGAGAGAAATACCGAGGAACCAATCTTCGTAAACAGTCGCGAAAATCGTCCAGTTGGTGATTGGATGATAGGCATGGGGGGCATGAAAAATAGACTAGTTTAATTTTTCCGCATCCTCTGTTTTGGGTTCCTCGAAATTAAAACCTGCAATCTCGGAATAAAATGTCTTGGGCTTAGGCGGAAAAGTTGATATTCGTGATTATTCGTTGTTCTTCCTTTTTATCGATGATTCGATTTTTCCCCCAGACAGTTTTTATGCATAGCTGGCTCACCCGTGCCTGCCTGTTGGCTTTTGCCGCATTGGCGCATTACGGGCATGTTTCAGCAGGTCCGACCTCGACGGTTGGGATTGCTGAAAAAGAAGTGCAGCGGCGTGCTGCGATGATTGAGACGCAGGCGAACCGCCTTTCAGAGGCAGGTGCTCTTTATGAGGCAGGAAATGCAGAAGCTGCCTATGCGCTGTATCAAGAAATTTATCAAAATGTCCCCGACCTAGCCCTTGCCCAAGAGGTAAGAGCGGTCGCCCGCGAGGGGTATTTGCATTCTGGATTGCGACGCGCCAGTGAATTGATGGCCATCGGCAGTTATTCTGAGGCAAAAAAGATCCTCGATGCTTTGGACAGTCCAGCGGTAGCTAAAGGCCGGCGTGAAATTGCTGATCTCCGTGGTCGGATGGAAGACCCAGAACGCTATCCACCAGCCCTGACACCCCAACATATTAAAGATGTATCGGAAGTGCAGCGCTTACTCACAATGGCAGCCTCTCAGCATGAGACTGGAATGTATGACAAGGCTTTGAGATCCTATGAAGAGGTCTTGAGAATCGACACGACCAATTCGGCGGCACGCCGTGGTATGGAGCGTGTGGAAGCAGATCGGGCACGCTACTTTGAAGCCGCCAAAGATCACACGCGCGCAAGGATGCTGAATGGCGTCAACGAACTCTGGGAAGATAAACCCCGACTCAAAGCGGAAGATATCAGCGCACTCTTCGGTGCTGAGCGCGCTCAACAAGCTGATGCCGGTCAAAAAACTGGTCGGGCCAGCATCACTGCGAAACTCAGAGACTTACGAATTGAGCGTGTCGACTTCACCTCAGCAACATTAGAGGAGGTTCTAGAATACCTGAAGGTGCGCGCACGTGATCTTGATCCTACCAAAAAGGGCGTGGATTTTGTGAACGGTGTCTCTGGTGATGATTCGTTGCGCCCGATTACTCTCAACCTGGTCGATGTGCCAATTGAAGAGGTTCTACGCTATGTCACTCAGGTGGCTGGTGTCAATTATCGTGTCGAGGAGTATGCCGTTCGTATTGTGCCTCTAACAGACACCAATCAGACCATCATTTCTAAAAGCTACCGAGTTCCGCCTGATTTCATTACATCATCCCCTACCGCAGCCCCGGCAGCCGCCCCAGCAGACCCATTTTCAGCGCAAGCACCAGGAACCGCGACGGCGGGCACACTCGTTCGACGCCTTGGCGCCAAAGAATATTTGGAAAGCCGCGGCGTGATTTTTCCCGAAGGTGCAGGTGCAAGCTATAATCCTGTCGCGAACATGCTCACCGTTCGAAATACGGCTAAGAACATCGAATTGATCGATGGCCTCGTGGAGCAGACTTTGAACACAGCCCCAAAAATGGCCGTCGTCGAAGTCAAAATTGTAGAGGTCAACAGCACCAAGTTGGAAGAATTTGGTTTTGATTGGCTGCTAGACAGCTTTGGCACCAAAATGACCTTTGCAGGTGGAACTGTAGGCAACGCGCAAAGCTCTAACTTTCGCGTGAATGAATTTCCTGAAAACTCTGCTCTTGCTGCAAATATAGGCGTTGGATCATCAGGTCTGCGCAGTTCAGGTAATCTAGGCAACACCGCCATCGAAGATGTTCTCTATGGTTCCGTTACACCGACTTCCAAAAGATCTCCTGGTGCTTTAACCTTGACCGGCGTTTTAACTGACCCTCAATTTCAGGTAGTCTGGCGGGCGTTAGATCAAAAAACAGGCATTGATTTGGTTTCAAAACCTTCCGTCATCACGAAAAGTGGGCAAAAAGCCTCCATTGAACTGATCCGTGAATTTATTTATCCCACAGAGTACGATCCACCGCAGATTCCGACCAATGTTGGTGGCGGAACTTTAGTTCAAACCTTCGTAGGCGGTGTCCTTGTTTCATCGGTCACCGTTGGGGCTCCAGCTATTCCCGTCACGCCCACCACGCCGACGGCTTTCGAGACGCGTCGTGTGGGTATGATCTTGGACGTGGAGCCTCAAATTTCCGAAGATGGGAAAACCATTGATCTACTAGTCACTCCCGATTTGACTGAATTTCTCGGCTTTGTAAATTATGGCAGCCCGATCTATCAAGTGTCAGGAACTTCCAAAGATGAGTTAACTCCGAACATCATCACCCAACCCATTTTCACGAGTAAAAAGATCGTCACAGGGGTCAAAGTTTACGATGGCCAAACGGTCGTCTTGGGCGGCCTGATGTCAGATCAATCCATCATGATTAATGACAAAATCCCCATCGTGGGCGACTTGCCTTTTGTGGGAAAATTTTTCCAAAGTAAAGTGAAACAGAAACGGGCAAAAAATCTGCTCTTCTTTGTCACTGTGAAAGTGGTAGATCCATCGGGGAATCGAATCAATCCAGACATGTGATCAAGTCTTGATAGCTGAAGAAGCTTCTAGCGTTAATAAGGCACTATGCTTCGCGCTGCTTTTTTTCTGTTTTTCGGCGCTCTCACGCATTCGCTCACAGCGGCCGGTCCTCAGAACATTCTTTTCATTCTGAGTGATGATCAATCTTACAAGACGCTTTCCTCTTATCCAGAGGCCTTAGCGGGTGTCCATACGCCAGCGATTGATGCTTTGGCGAAAACGGGAGTCCGGTTTAGTCATGCTTACATGGGAGCTTGGTGCATGCCTGCGCGAGCTTCATTACTGACTGGACGGCATCCCCATGGCATCCAATCCATGCGCATGGAAGGGAAATATCCGGCGAGCGAGTATGATCCCGAGAAATGTCCCTTCTTCCCTGCTCTGTTAAGAGCTGGAGGTTATCACACTGCCCATATCGGTAAATGGCACACCGGCACGGACAGCGGATTTGGCAGAGATTGGGATTACCAGATTGTCTGGAATCGGCCAAAACACCCTGATAATTCGGGTGCCTATTATGGGGATCAAATTTTAGCTTTTAATGGAGTCGAAAAAAGGATCTCTGGATACTCCACCGACAACTATACCGAGTGGGCCTGTGACTACATTGCAGGGAAGAATCGCCCCGCAGATAAGCCTTGGTATCTTTGGCTTTGCTATGGCGCAATTCACGGCCCAACCACACCCGCAGATCGACATCTAGGACGACATAAAAAGGATCATGTCGCAATTCCAGCTGACATCTTGGGACCACGCCCAGGAAAGCCTGATTACCTCAATGAAACGCAGTCCTGGAAAAAGGACGCCAAGGGACAAATCGTTGCCATCAAAAGTGGAGAATCCTTTGGAGATGTGGCCAATCAAAAATCTCTGAGATATGCAGACTACATTCATCAAGTGAATGACTGTGTTGCAGCCTTAGATGAAGGAGTCGCCAAAGTAATGCAAGCACTCAAGGACAGTGGCCAACTGGAAAATACGCTGGTGATCTTCACGGCGGATCAGGGTTTTGCCATGGGAGAGCATGGCTTCCGAACCAAGTTAGCTCCCTATGATGCAAACTATCGTAGCCCCCTAATCATTGCGCAGCCTGGCACCCTCCCAGAAGGTAAAATTTGCCAACGGCCAGTAAACGCTACAGATCTCGTTGCCACGATCAGCGCAGTATCCGGGGTGAAAGTTCCGTGGCGCCTCCATGGCCGTAATTTGACTCCACTTTTAAAGAACCCCGAGCACGCTGAATGGCCGTTCCCATGCTTCTTTGAGGCAACTGGAGATCATTATGGCAGTGATGTCTCACGCGTTATGAGAAGCGATCCAAGAAAAGCCGTTCACCATCATGTTCCGTGGTTTGCGGCTCTCAATGACGGCCGATACAAATACATACGCTACCTTCAGCCTGGCGTTCCTGAAGAACTTTACGACCTACATGCAGATCCGGAGGAACTCACCAATCTCGCCCAAGACACCAAACAACGCCAAACCTTGGATAGGCTGCGGAACTCTGCATTGGAAGAACTGCATCGGACTGAGGCTGACTACATCGGTGAACTGCCCAAGCTTGCGAATGATTAATTGGCATTGATCACATGCAGATGCTTTATTGAATGCATGAGTCATACATTTCCGCCCATTCATGTTGTATGTGCTGTTATTCTAAAGGAAGGCCGATTTCTCTTGGCCCAGAGACCTCAGGGGAAGCGCCTTGCGGGTTGTTGGGAGTTTCCAGGTGGTAAAGTCGAAGAAGCAGAAACGCCTGAGCAAGCGCTTCATCGGGAGATCTTAGAGGAACTAGGCTGCCGACTTCAAATCATCCAACCAGGACCTGCCATACCCTGGAGCTATCACTGGGGAGAAATCTTGCTGCATTCCTTCCTTTGCGAATTGACTGCAGACAGCCCCATGCCCGAGACTCGCGAGCATCAGGCTTTTAGATGGCTTTCAGAAAGCGAATTATTCCATGATGGTCTAGCCCCTGCTGATGGTCCAGTCATTGATTGGTTACTCAAGGGCCGCCCACTTAACACCTTGCAAAAACCAACCAGATTAAATAAAAACCATAATAATCATTGATGCAATACATCCATTGTGATGTATTTATCAGAAGTTCTTTCACTAATCCATGCACTCTCCCCTGACTTTTGTGACCCCAGAGATGGCCTTTGCCAGCTTTGACCTTGTCAGTTTCGGATCGATTCGCGTCCCCCCGCATCCACTGCGTTTGGGCTTTCAGCTAGATATCATTCCTTCAGAGTGCCCGAATCAAATTATTTTCGGTCTTATTTCCCAGCATCGCCCGCAGGTCAATGGACGCTTTCAAACGCACGGATTTGCGATTCGGCTGAACCTCGTCACAGGTGAAATTTGGGATATGCTGAATGATTCAGGCCTTATCGGCATGGTGGAGGAACCTGATACATTTCAAACGCGATTCACAGATGAAGAACCCATGCTAATCAGCTGGGAAGTGGAGCACTTAGGTTCAGCACTCATTCCACGCCTGCACATCGCTGGGGAACAGTGGCTCTATCCTGCTCTTAGCTGCCCAGATAACCTGATCATGGATACTCTGGCAGGTGCAGTTGGTAATAAAGGCAGCACCATGACTGCCTTCATACACCCCGCTGTCTGGCGTGAGGTCATTTGATTTGGTGATGTGATCTTTGATAGACGATCTGCGGTTTAAATTTGCAAAGCGTCTGGCCCCTCGCTAACGCCTCTGATGCTCAAATCATCAGAAAGTCGTATTCTCGTTACAGGCGGAGCCGGATTCATCGGCAGCGCCCTCATTTGGGAACTCAATCGTCGTGGATATGAAAACATCCTCGTTAGTGATCGCCTCTGCACCGATGAAAAATGGAAGAACCTCGTCCCGCTGCGCTTCCACGATTACATTGATGGCATTGATCTAGAAACCAAGGTCCGCACCGCTCCTGAAACCTTGGGGAAATTTGATGTAATCTTCCATCTGGGTGCCTGCTCTGCCACTACGGAGAAAGATGCCGACTACCTCATGCGGAATAATTATGAGTTCACCAAAATCCTAGCCGAGTGGTCCTTGGCCAAAAGTACCCGCTTTGTCTATGCCTCATCGGCGGCCACTTATGGGGATGGAGCTCTAGGCATGGATGATCAAATGATGGATCTGCATCGCCTGCGCCCGCTGAACATGTATGGTTACTCGAAACACCTTTTCGACCTTCACGCGCAGCGCACGGGGATGTTGCGTCGAATTGTTGGCATGAAGTATTTCAATGTCTATGGCCCGAATGAAGATCATAAAGCTGACATGCGCAGCGTCGTTCATAAAGCCTATGGGCAGATCCTGCAGACCGACAAAGTACAGCTCTTTAAATCCAACCGACCAGACTTCAAGGACGGCGAGCAGATGCGTGACTTCCTCTACGTGAAGGACGCCATTCGCATGACCTTGCATCTAGCCTCTGAACCACTGGCCAGCGGTCTCTACAACCTCGGCTCAGGCCAGGCACATACTTGGGTGCAGCTAGTTCAGGCTATCTTTGCCGCACTTGGCAGAGGTCCAAACATCGAGTTTGTCGAAATGCCAGAGCACCTGAAATCAAAATATCAGTATTACACCTGTGCAGACGTCTCCAAGCTCATCAAAAGCGGGTATAAGCAGCCACTTTTCACGCTGGCAGAAGCCGTTCGCGATTATGTTCAAGGATATCTCATCGGAGATAAGCGCCTCGGAGACGAATCCGTTTGAGTCTTTATGTCAGCTCCTACACCCAGTAAAAGCAGTTTATTTCGACCTATCGACAGACCCCGGTGCTCGCGAAAAGTAGAATAGAAATGAAAAGGAATTCATCGCATCATTTGACACTGTCAGGTATGCGTATACTTTCGCCCCCCTTTCCCCAGAAAGCCCCCTGTATATGGCAAACGTCCAAGTTATCCTCAAAGAACAAATCAAAGGTCTCGGTGCCGAGGCTGATGTCGTGCAAGTTAAGCGCGGCTACGCACGTAATTTCCTAGTCCCACAGGGCAAGGCTTATGATGCAACAGCAGGCAACCTCCGTCACCTCAATCACCTCAAAGCCATCCGCGCCACGCGCGAAGCCGCCGAGGTACAAGAAGCTGAGAAAATCGCTGCTAAGCTGAAGAAGCTGAAGCTCAAGATGACTCTTCAAACTGGGCAAGGCGGCAAAGCCTTTGGCTCCATTACCACGATCGACATCGCTAAAGCTGTGCTGGAAAGCGTTGCCAAAGTGGAATTGGATCGTCACCAGATTCAACTCGATAAGCCAATCAAAGCTTCAGGCACTTTCGAAGTTCCAGTCAAGCTTCATGGCGATGTCAGCTGCTTCCTCAAGATTACTGTTACCGCCGGCGAAGCTGGTTCTGACAGCTCTGAAGAAACGAGCGAGGAATAATCCTTTTAACTCAATTTAAGCCGCACTTCAAAAGAGTGCGGCTTTTTTGTGGACTCAAACACAACTAAACCAACTCAATAGCAGATATACTCTAGGTTGTACTTGCCAGCCATAGGACCAAAGCGTCATTCTAAGAATCTTATGCGTTTTATTTTCGCCGCCACCTTCCTTTTAGCCATCAGCTCCCAGGCCATCACGCCGGATGGAAAACACAAACTAGTCTTCATTGCCGGAAAACCATCTCATCCACCAGGGATGCATGAATTCAAGGCCGGCAGCATGTTGCTGGAAAAATGCCTCGCCACGGTTCCAAATCTCGTCGTGGACCGTCACGAAATGGGCTGGGTCAAGGATGAAGCCACCTTTGCTGACGCAGATTCCATCGTAATCTACGCTGATGGCGGAAAAGGCCATCCAGCTGTTCAAGGAAAGCATCTGGAGACCTTGCGCGGACTGATCGCTAAAGGCGTCGGTTTTGGGGTCATGCATTACGGCGTCGAAGTCGTGGCCGAGAACGGTGGAGCTGAGTTTAAAGAGTGGCTAGGCGGTCATTATGAGAATGCCTTCTCCTGCAATCCGATCTGGGAACCCACCTTCCAAAGCTTCCCTGAACACCCAATAACTCGTGGTGTGAAACCTTTCCAAATTTCCGACGAATGGTACATCAACATGCGCTTCCGTCCCGGCTTCAAAGATGGCATCGTCGCCGCAGAAGATGCGGGAATGAAGTTTGTGCCCATCCTCGTCGCCACGCCACCAGATGCCACTCGTGATGGCCCTTACGTCGCCCCTAAAGGCCCCTATCCCCACATCCAAGCCGAAAAAGGCGCACAGGAGTCCACCATGTGGGCGGTAGAACGTGCGGACAGCGGACGTGGTTTTGGTTTCACCGGTGGCCATTTTCATAAAAACTGGGGCAACACTGACTTCCGCAAGACTATTCTAAACGCCCTGCTCTGGGTCAGTAAAGTCGAAGTCCCCGCAGGCGGTTTCGAATCCGCAGCCAGCGAAGAGGATCTCGGCAAAAATCTAGACATCAAACCCCTGCCTAAACCCAAAAAGACCGCCATGCTGACTCCCGGCGTCTTCCAGCGCTAATCATCTCGTTTTTTAAAAAACTTCGCCCAATCTCATGAAACCTCTCCTCACTGCACTCTTACTGTCCACCGTCAGCACCTATGCTGGCGACTTCGTTTCACTTTTTGATGGCAAGACCCTAATAGGCTGGCATGCACCCGATGGCAAGGCTCCCGGCCCAGGCTGGGGCTTTGACCAAGGCACCCTCCATCTCAATGGCACACCAGGCGGCATGTTACTTTCAGACAAAGAATACAGCCAATTTGAGCTTGAATGGGACTGGAAGGTCGAAGAAGGCGGCAATAATGGCGTGAAGTATTGGTCCACCAAGGTCGGCGGCAAAGAGTGGCTCGGCATCGAGTACCAAATGATCGACGATCACAAGCACCCTGATGGACTCAAAGGCGGCAGTCACACCACTGCTTCCATTTACGACATCAAACAGCCTGCCGCAGACAAACCCCTCAAACCCGTTGGTGAATGGAATACTAGCCGCATCGTCGTCTTGGAAGGTAAAATCCAGCATTGGCTCAATGGCATGCTGGTCTGTGAAGCCGATACCAAGACCGAAGAATGGAAATCCATGATCGCCGCGAGCAAATTCAAAAACAAAGCCGGCTTTGCCCCAGGAAAAGGCCATATCATGCTGACCGATCATACCGACAAAGTCTGGTACAAAAACATCAAGATCAAAGAGCTTTAAGTTCAACCATAGATCAGAAAAAGAGGCGGGCTCTTTGCAGTCCGCCTTTTTCAACTCTCAGGATAAACCGCCACGGCCATCACGCCTTCGGCAGGCAGCCAAGTAACCACTTCGACACGACGTGGCACAGACGAAATCTTGGAGTCGCCAAGGTTTTCGCGAACAGCTTCGACGACCTTCTTCTGGGTATCTTCATTGACGTCACTGCCGAAAAAATCAGCCAGCTTTGCCAAAATAGGAGCCGAGGAATTCATACCGACAATGGTCACAGGCTGGCGGCTTTGCCCACTGGCAACGATCTGTTCACGCATGGCCTCAGGTGTCAAACCACTCGGCATCAAAATTAGACGGCGTAGACGCGCCACTGTTGGTGTGCTAATCTGAGGCTTCGGCACAGCAGCCGTCAATGAACTCGCGACGGTCGGTGGCTTGATGGACTTCGTTGGCTTAAATAGACGTGATTCCGAGACGACCGCCTCCTGCTCAATCATGGCCATCCCATCGACAGGAAGTGGCAAAAAGACCTCCTGCGCAGACAAGCATGCACTGAGAAGGCAATAGCTTAAACGGCTCATTAATCGGGGGGGGGGAAACACAGCCAGCGTTTTTAACAGGCAGACGAATTTTCGACAACCCTATTTTTAACTATTTTTCAAAACGCAGTTCATGCTGCGATGTAGTCTGCAAAAGCACCGATGATTAATGTCACAGACATGGCCCCAGCATCTGGGAATCCGATACAGGCATCACCCAGTGTTTTAGCACGACCAAATTTGGCAACCATGGCTTTGCTGGCCTCCAAGCCTGCAAGCGCGGCGGCATTCACAGCAGCAGCAGCTTCAGGCAGAGATTGTTCCAAGACAGTGGCAGCCATCTCAGCGGCAGGCTGCATGGCATCCACCACGGTCTTGTCACCGACGGCGGCACCACCGCGTTGTTTCACACCATCCACACCAGCTTGAAGAAAAGTGGCCAAGGCAGCAGAGTCAAAGTTTTCCACACCCGAGAGCGCTTTTCCGCCATTGCGGAAAAAAGTGCCAAAAATAGCACCCGAGGCACCGCCCATGCTACTCATCATTTTCGTTCCGACGATCACGAAAGCTTTTTCGATGCTTTCGACCTCACCAGCCATGAGTCCTTCTTTGGCGGCATTCATGCCACGTTCCATACCGAGGCCATGGTCACCATCACCGAGATTACGGTCGGCTTCAGAAAGTTGAGGTTCGGCAGCGATGATGCGCTCGCAGGCGAGCAAGAGCATGGATTTAACGTCTTCTTTGGTGAGGCTGACTTTGGGCATGATCGCCGATGTTGGATGCCTGAGAGCAGGCGTCAATCAGGAATATGAAATCAAATGCTTCTTCGAATTATTCGTAACGTCTTAGCCAGCACCTTGCTGCTGGTGAAAGACTGCGCCAAAGTGCTGCATGCTCGTCATTCCTATTTTAATCCTTACCCTCTGCGTCGGCATCTGTCGCTGGGCATCTGGTCGTTTTAATGCCATGCTAACTCATGCCTCGAAAGAACCCGCCGCTACGGCTCATTCAGGCGCAGAGATTGCGAAGCTCTTCCTAGCCTTTGAGGAAATCCGCGATGTGGAAATCGTGGAGCATAATGGCACCGTGACGAACTACTTTGACCCGACACGGCGTCGCTTATTTCTCAGTAGTGAAGTAGCTAGGGGCACTAGTATGGCGTCCTGGACACTGGCCCTGCACGAGGCAGCCCACGCCACCCAGACAGGTGAGATGCTCGGTGATCTACGCTGGCGGCAATCTGTCATTAAAATGACGCGATATGGCCCCATCTTTGCAGCTTTGGCGGCAGCACTGATGATGTTCTTTATGAAATTCCCGCCGCGCTTTGCGCTGATTGGATTTGGCGCTATGTGCGTGATTTTTCTTCTTTTGAACGCAGGAACACTGGCCGTGGAATTTAATGCCAATGCCAGACTGCGCCGCTTTTTAGAAAAGCATCTAAATCACCGAAGCTCCGCACATGAACGATTGGAGGGCTACCTCAGCCGAGCTGCTACCCGCGAACTGGGTGACTTACTCAGTTCTCCGAGATATTTCTTTTTCAGCGCTCTACCTGGCAGTAGTTCAAACCGCCCACTAAAGACGAAACCGGAGAGCGGTAAAGATGAAAGCGACCCAAGGTAATTTGCCCGCCAAAATTGCTAGCGCGATTGACGGCACCATTTCCCTGCCCTAACCGTACCTCACGCGTGTGTCAGACGTTTG
>CAMBPS010000084.1 GCA_945869675.1 Prosthecobacter debontii
ATGCCGAGCGGATGAAGCTGGAGGTGCGGGTGCGTGATGCCTCTTTCCGTGCACGCGATGCTGCTGTGGTGAAGATCGAAGTCATGGGGCCGAGCGGGAAGAAGAGCGAGCTGTTTGCCGAACCGAGTTTGAAGGAAGCGGGACTCTTCGAAGCGGATTTCCATGCGCGTGAGACAGGGGCGTATCGGGCTGTGACGACGGTTACTTTAGCTGCGGATGGTAGCGAGGGTGCTGAGGTTGATAGCAAAGCCACGGGTTGGGTGCATCATCCGCTCGCAGCTGAGTTTGCTTCACTGAAGCCTGGGCGTGAATGGGCGGAGCGCGTGGCCAAGGAGTCCGGTGGACAGGTGCTGAGCTTGGCTGATTTGCCGAGGCTACCGGAAATTTTAAACGACATCCGCGTGCCCCTGGAAGAGACGATCACGACGCCGTTTTGGCATGCTCCATGGGTGTTTGCCGTGGTGCTTGGACTGTTAGGCACGGAATTGTATTTGAGACGGAAAGGAGGCATGGCATGAAGAGGAATGACGAAACCCGAATGACGAATGACAAAGCTATATGGAAGCTTGTGAGTCTGTGCTTGCTGGTGATTGTCTTCATGATGCCCATTGGTCTGGCCAGTGCAGCACAGCGTGATGTCGAGCTATTGATCGTCACGGGAGCCCCAGGTGATGACGAATATGCAGAGAAGTTCGAGAAGCAGGTGACGACTTGGAAAGCCGCCTGTGTGAAGTCTGGTATCGCGGTCGAGGTCATCGGCAAGGATGAGCATGATGCTGAGGCTCTGGAGGCTGCTTTGAAAAAGGCAGCCACGAAATCGACAGGTCAGTTTTGGCTCGTCCTGATCGGACATGGGACCTTTGATAATCGCGAGGTGAAGTTCAATTTAAGAGGTCCAGATGTGACGGCCAAACAGCTCGCGGCTTGGTGTCAGCCGATTCAGCGCGAGTTGATTTTCATTGATGGCGGTTCGTGCAGCGCAGGCTTCATGCAGCCTTTGGCAGGGCAACGTCGCATCATCATGACTGGAACGAAAAGCGTGGATGAGATCTACTACACGCGTTTTGGTGAGTTCTTTGCGCCAGCCATTGCCGGGGATTTGGCCGCTGATTTAAACCAAGATCAACAGGTTTCCCTCATTGAAGCCTTCCGTCATGCTTGCAAGCAAGTGGCCAATTTCTACGAAACCGAAGAACGACTCGCTACAGAGCACGCATTGATTGACGATAATGGCGATGGCTTGGGCGCAAGATCGGAGCTTTTCACTGCAGTAACCCAAGACCTCAAAGATGGTCAGCGCTCGGCGCAAGTGGCGCTGGTATTGAGCGAAGAGGAACAGAAAATCACCGATGCCCAGCGCGTGAAGCGCGATGCTTTGGAGCTGAAACTGGAAGCTTTAAAGGCCCAGCGTTCCGCCTTGAAGGAAGATGAGTATTATCGCCAGCTTGAGCTCATCCTCAGAGAGCTTTCTGCTTTCTATTCACGGCCATGAAAGCGCCACTTTAGCTGAGAACAGAACTTTTTGTCTTCTCGGCGCGTATCTTGCAGGTAATCTTTTATCATGCGTCTGCTTATCATCATTATCGGTTTCTGTTTGACGGCCAGTTCAGGTCTCTGGGGGCGAACGGAGAAACGCGCTGTCACGGTCAAGTCGGTAGAAGACATCGCAGCAGAAGTGAAGCCTTCAGTGGTGAAAGTGATGCAGGAGGGACGAGAAGGCGTGGATGGTCTGGGGACTGGATTTGTCGTTAGCGCCGATGGGCTGATTGCTACCAATCTGCATGTGATTGGCGAGGCGCGTCGACTGGTAGTGGAGACGAGTGATGGGACAAAGCATGAGGTGACGGAAGTTACGGCCACAGACGCTCACTGGGATTTAGCTCTGCTGCGGGTGGCCTGCAAAACGCTGAAACCACTCGTTTTGGCGGATAGCGATGCGGTTAAGCAGGGTCAGCCAGTGGTAGCCATGGGGAATCCTGAAGGACTTGGTTTTAGCGTTGTCGATGGCGTTGTCTCGGAGTTTCCTGACGTCATTAATGAGGTGCCCATGATTCGATTGGCGATGCCGATCGAGCGTGGCAATAGCGGTGGTCCCTTGATGGATCGGCAAGGGCGTGTTTTGGGGCTTTTAACGATGAAGTCAGCGGTGACTGACAATCTTGGCTTTGCCATGCCAGTGAATGAATTGAAACATCTACTTGAATCGCCCAATCCTGTGCCGATGGAACGATGGCTAACCATTGGAGTTCTGAATCCAAAGCTCTGGCAGCCTGCACTCGGTGCGCGCTGGACTCAGCACTCGGGCATGATTCAATCCAAGTCGATGGGTAGCGGGTTCGGTGGCCGCACGCTTTGTTTGTCTAAGACTGAGCAGCCAGCAGAGATTTTTGAAGTCGCTGTGAACGTGAAATTAGAAGAGGAAAGCGGAGCGGCAGGCTTGGTCTTCTGTGCTCAGGATGAGGATCACTATTATGGGTTCTATCCTTCAAACGGTAAGATGCGGTTTACTCGCTTTGAAGGATCGGATGTTTATTCGTGGACGGTGCTTTCAGAGTTTGCCACCGAGGCTTATCGCTCGGGGCAGTGGAATCATCTGCGTATTCGAGTTGAGCCAGGTCAAATCACGGGCTGGGTGAATGGTCAACGCGTTCTTATGCATCAGGATACTGTTTTGCGCGGTGGTAAGTCAGGGCTGTGTCGGTTTCGCGCGCCCGAGGCTGATTATCGCGGTTTTCGTATGGGGAAGGATCTCTCTGAAAAGGCGATTCCACAAGCTTTAGCGGACAGCTTGCAGAGAGATCTAGAGCATTACACATCGGGCAAAAATTCAGGAAAAGAGATCATCGATAAGCTGCTCAAAGAATCAGTGGCGGCTCGTAGCCTCATCATTGAAAAGCGGCGTGAACTGGAGAAGCAAGCTACGACTTTAAAAGAACTGGAAAAGGATCTGCATCGGAGAGCCGTCACTCAGGATCTGCTGGTAGAATTGGCCAAGCCTGAAGATAAGATTGATTTGCTGCGTGCTTCTCTTTTGCTGGCGCGTCATGACAATCCAGAAGTCGAACTGGCTCAATACATGCAGCAATTCAGTCTGATGGTGGATGAATTGAAGGCAGACCCAGACATCACCAAAGGAACAGCAACGGCAGTGAAGCGCTTGAATCGTTACCTATTTGAGCAAGGCGGCTTTCATGGCAGTCGGCATGATTATGAAAGTAAGTCCAATAGTTACATGAGTGCCGTCTTGGATGATCGGGAGGGATTGCCTATCACATTAGCGGTTCTTTATCTCGAGCTGGCCTCTCGTTTAAAGATTCCTCAAGTTTATGGCGCGCCGTTACCGGGCCGTTTCATGGTCGGTTACAAAGATGGGCCTGAAGGAGAGCTCCGTTTATTGGATGTATTTAATCAGGGGAAGCAGCTCACGGTTCAGCAAGCTGCCCTAGATTTAACGGAAACTGGTCAGCTTGATCCAGAGTTTTTGGAGCCAACTACGAAGCGCAGCATCATTTTGCGCATGCTACGAAATCTCATGAGTGGTCTTTTGGATAAGGAGTCTGAGGTCAAGGAAGCCTTACCCTATCTGAATCTAGTCGTCGCCATTGATCCTGATACTATGGTCGAGCGACTCACGCGTGCTCAGATGAATCAACGCCTCGGCAATAAAGCATCAGCCTTGTCGGATGTGCAGTGGCTCATCGAGCACTTCCCAGAATCGGGTCCTGAAAACATGCGAGGCATGTTGGATGAGTGGAGGCAGTCCCTGCGCAGTCCTTGAATTATAAGGCTAACTCAAGCTGTGCGACTGGACCAAAGCTGCGACGGTGGGCAGGGCAGGGGCCAAGCCTTTTCAAAGCTTCGAGATGTTTCGGTGTCGGGTAACCTTTGTGAATCTCAAATCCATAGCCTGGATGCTGAAGCGCAAGGTCGATCATCAGTCGATCGCGCTGAACTTTAGCGATGATGCTTGCAGCGGCGATGCTGTAGCTGAGACTATCTCCTTTGACCAATGCCACCTGATGAAGGGGGAAATCGCGCACAGGTTTGCCATCGATCAAAACAGCGTCTGGCTGGGGGGTGAGTGCGAGGGCGCATTGCCTCATGCCGATCCATGTGGCTTGCAGGATGTTCACGCGATCGATCTCCTCCACGCTCACCATTTCGGCATGCCAGCGGATGTGGGGATTGGAAATGATTTCCTCATAAAGCAGATCGCGCTGTTTTTCAGTCAGCTTCTTTGAGTCATTTAGCACCGGATGCTCAAAGTCTGATGGTAAGATCACTGCCGCGACAGATACCGGCCCTGCCAGAGGGCCACGACCAGCCTCATCGATTCCGGCCACGCTGCAGTAGCCGCAGTCGGATAGCAGTTTTTCGTGGGCGAGAGATGGCATGGAGTTTGTGTATCGTTCAGAATAGATTCTGCAAGTGCTGTGAGCTGAAATGAATCTGCTGAAATCAATACGCTCGACTTGCGCCTCCTGAGCGTAACTCCAAGCTACTCCCTCCATGTCGAAAAAATCTCCCGCTAAGCCCAAAACTGCCCTTGCTCCTGTCGATGTCATCCAAGTGCGTGGTGCTAGGCAAAATAACCTCCGTGGATTTGACTTGGACCTGCCGCTTGGCAAGCTCAGCGTGGTCACTGGTCCCAGTGGCTCCGGGAAGTCGTCATTGGCCTTTGATACGATCTACGCAGAGGGTCAGCGCCGTTATGTGGAGACGTTTTCTCCCTATACGAGGCAGTTTTTTGAGCGCATGGACAAGCCCAAGGTGGACGCCATTCATGGTATCCCACCTGCCATTGCCATCGAGCAGGTCAATAACATCCGTTCCACGCGCAGCACCGTTGGCACGATTACGGAGATCAATGATTACCTGAAGATGCTGTTTCCACGGCTGGCAGAAGCCACTTGTCCTGAGTGCCAACGTCCCGTGCGGCCTGAGACAGCGCAGAGCATTCAAGCGGATTTATTAGGCACTCATGCTGGAAAGCAGGCGCTGATTTGTTTTGGCGTGGCGGCTCCGAAAGACACCAAGACCGAGGACTTTTTTCCGTTTCTGCAGAGCCAAGGGTATCTGCGCATCTGGATCTACGGTGAATTGATCCGCACTGATGAACCTGCCAGCATGAAGGGGCGGAAGTTGCCCGCAGTGGTGCTCGTCGTTCAGGATCGCGTCATGCTTGAGAGTAAGCAGAAAGCGCGTCTTAGCGAAGCAATCGAGGCCGCCCTGCGCCTGGGGAAAGGGCAGTTGACCGTGCTCCTGGATTCTGGGGCGCACACGGCAGATTCAGCGTTGGTATCCTTTAGCACGGATTGGCGCTGCGCAGACTGTGACCTGAAGCTACCCGCGCCTACGTCAGGGCTATTTTCATTTAATAATCCCATCGGTGCCTGTCCCACCTGCAAAGGCTTCGGGCGTACGCTTGGCTTGGATCTGCATAAAGCCATGCCGGATGAGTCTCTGAGCATTCGGGACGGATTAGTCAAAGCTTTTTCAGGCACGACGTATCGTGAAAGTCAGGATGATTTGGAGCGGGCTGCAAAACGGCGCGGCGTTTCTATAACCACCGCTTTCTGTGATCTACCTGCCAAAGATCAGCAATGGTTGATCGAAGGGGAGAACAAAGACCCCGAACGTGCCTACAGCAATGGTCAATGGTATGGAGTCAAAGGCTTTTTTAAATGGTTGGAAGCGCGCTCTTACAAGATGCATGTCCGCATTTTTGTCAGTCGTTACCGCGCTTACACGACCTGTGGAGACTGCGACGGCGGGCGTCTAAAGAAGGAGGCTTACAACTTTCGTATTGCTGGTCACACGATTGCGGATCTGTGGAATTTGCCTGTCGTGGATTTGCTGCCATTGCTGAACAGTTGGCCTGTGAATGAGGGCGATGGAGCTACAAAAATGCTGCGTGATGAGATAGCCAGCCGTCTCAGTTATCTGGATCGTGCGGGGCTTGGTTACATTCACCTAGATCGTCAAACCCGCACGCTGAGTGGTGGCGAACTTCAGCGCGTGAATCTGACCACTTGTCTTGGCGCTTCTCTGGTGAATACGCTCTTTGTCCTGGATGAACCTAGCATTGGCCTGCATCCGCGTGACATCGGCCGCCTGATCGGCGTCATGGAAGGTCTTCGTGACAAAGGCAATACGCTGTTAGTCGTCGAGCATGAAGAGGCCGTGATGAGGGCGGCTGATAACGTCATCGAAATTGGTCCTGGTCGCGGTGATAAAGGCGGTCAACTCGTTTATGATGGCGATCTTGAGGGCTTGGAAGCCATGAAGGGTTCGCTGACCGCTGACTATCTCACAGGCAGAAAAAAGATCCCTGTGCCAGTAAAGCGTCGACCGGTTCGAAAGAGTCAGCAAATTGAAATCCAAGGCGCTCGGCAAAACAATCTTCAAAACCTCGACATTGAAATTCCGCTTGGCGTCTTTTGCTGCATCACAGGCGTTTCAGGCTCTGGCAAAAGCACCCTGATTCATGAAGTGCTGTATCGTAATTTGCAGCGTCTGCGCGGTGAGGTCTGTGAAGACGAACCTGGGCGGGTGAAGTCGATCAAAGGGCATGAGAAACTTCATCAAATTATCATGGTGGATCAGTCGCCTCTGGCCCGAACTCCAAGAAGCACGCCTGCCGTTTATGTCGGAGCCTTTGATGGCATTCGCCAACTTTTTGCCGAAACCGAGGATGCCAAGGCGCTCGGTATCACCCCGGGATTCTTTTCGTTTAACTCGGGCGAAGGTCGCTGTGAGCGCTGTTGTGGCACAGGCTACGAGAAGATCGAGATGCAGTTCCTCAGCGATCTCTTTGTCACTTGCCCCGAATGCAGTGGCACTCGCTATCAACCGCATGCGCTGAAAGTCCTGCTTAATGGCAAAAGCATTCACGAGGTTCTCTGTCTGACGATTGAAGAAGCCATGCATTGGTTCCGTCAGGCAGAGACGTCTGCCAGCAGTGGCAATAAGCGCTCGGACGCTTCTTCGGCACGCAAGGCTCAAGGTATCGCCGATAATCTGGCCATTCTCGTTGAGGCAGGTCTTGGCTATTTGAAACTTGGCCAGCCTTTGAACACACTCTCTGGCGGTGAAGCGCAACGATTAAAACTCGTGGGACATCTGATTGAAAGCTCGAATGCTAAAGAGGCCTCAGCTCAGACTGCCTTGCTATTGCTGGATGAGCCTACCACGGGCCTGCACTTTGATGACATCGCTTTGTTGGTGCAGCTTCTTCAGCGCTTGGTGAATGAAGGCAACAGCCTTATCGTGATCGAGCATAACATTGACGTCATTCAATGCGCCGATTGGGTCATTGATCTGGGGCCCGACGGTGGTGCGGATGGTGGCAGACTCGTGGTTGCTGGCACACCCGAAACAGTGGCTGATTGCGTCGCCTCATGGACGGGCCGTTATCTTCAGGATCAATTCGCCAGCCCCAATCGCTGCGCTGAATCGCGATTGGTGCGCCCACCGAGTCGTCTGAAAGACAAGCCTGTAACGCGTCTGACCAACTCCATCAGCATTCGGGGTGCCCGTGAGCATAACCTCAAGAACATCAGCGTCGAAATTCCACGGGATCAGTTTGTGGTGGTCACCGGCCTTAGCGGATCTGGTAAATCGACCCTGGCCTTTGATCTTGTCTTTGCCGAGGGCCAACGTCGTTTCTTGGATAGCATGTCTGTTTATGCTCGCACCTTTGTGGAGCAGATGGAAAAGCCGGAAGTTGATTTCATCACTGGCGTGCCACCGACCGTTGCTATTGAGCAACGAATCTCCCGCGGTGGTGGTAAATCAACGGTCGCTACCGTCACTGAAGTTTGGCATTTTTTACGGCTCCTGTTTGCCAAGCTCGGCACGCAGCATTGTCCGAAATGTGACGTGCCTGTCGTCAAACAAAGTGCTAGTGCCATCACTCAGAGCATCACTGCTCAGGTGAAACGTGGACCGGTGTTCCTCATGGCACCGTTGATCAAAGCCCGTAAAGGTTTCCACACAGAGGTTGCCGAGAATGCAGGCAAGCACGGCATTGAGACACTGCTTGTCGATGGCGAGTTTAAGAACACCCTGAACTTTAAGCCGCTGGCGCGATTTAAAGAGCACACGATTGATGCTGTTGTGAGTCGTGTGGATAAAGGTCTGTCCGCCGTGGAGCTGCGTCCCTTGATTGATAAGGCCATTAAGATGGGCAAAGGTACGATCAAACTGCGCCTGGCTGATCACTCCATCGAAGTGCTCAGCACCGAAATGAGCTGTCCATGCTGCTCTCTTTCCTTTGAGGAATTGGACCCGCGTTTGTTCTCCTTCAATAGCCCGCATGGCTGGTGTAAACAGTGCCGAGGTTTCGGATTCACGATCGCAGATCATGGAGCAACCCCGCGCCGTGAAGACATTTCTCAGCTTGAAGCGGAGATGGAAGAAGAGCGCCGTCTTACGCGCCGAGAAGATGACGAGGAGAGTCATGAGCGAGTGATCTGCCCCGCCTGTCAGGGCAGTCGACTCAATGAAACGGCACGCTTTGTGAAACTTACCGGCAATGCTGCGCCAACTAAAAAAGGCGCTGCTGTTCCTGCATCCTTGCGTATTCAGGACATCAATCATCTTTCCGCTGAAGTCGCTTCCGGTTCCATGGCCAAGCTTGCCTTCACAGGGACCTCGGGTGAGATCGCTCGTGATATTCTCGCAGAAATTAAACAGCGGCTGCACTTTATGAAAGAGGTCGGTCTTGGTTATCTGCAGCTTGATCGCAGCGCCGATACGCTGAGCGGTGGCGAGGCCCAGCGAATTCGATTGGCGGCACAGTTGGGTTCCAATCTGCGTGGTGTGCTTTACGTGCTCGATGAGCCGACCATCGGGCTGCATCCACGCGACAATGAACGCCTGCTGAACACTCTGGTGGCGCTTCGGGATAAAGGTAATTCGCTGCTCGTCGTCGAGCATGATGACGATACAATGCGCCGAGCCGATACCATCATTGACCTCGGTCCAGGTGCTGGTCGCTTCGGTGGCGAGATCATCAGTCAAGGATCGCTGAAGCATATCCTCAAGGACAAGAACAGCGTCACTGGACGCGAATTGCGCCAACCGATGAAGCACCCGATTAAAGGCGCACGTCGTCCCCTGCCATCGGCTAAGAAAAAAGAAGGCTGGCTCAGCATCACAGGGGCTCATGCCAACAATTTACAAAACATCGCCATCTCTATTCCTGTCGGGCGACTCACTGTGATTACCGGCGTCAGCGGCAGTGGCAAAAGCACCTTCATGCACAATGTGCTTGCGCCTGCGGCAAAGGCCGTTTTGAGCAAAGACAAGAGCAAGGCCCCGCAACCCTGGAAAGAAGCCCATGGTTTTGATCAGATCGCCGCCATGCATGAAGTCGATCAATCCCCGATTGGGAAAACCTCACGCTCTTGCCCAGCGACCTATGTTGGAGTGCTTGACGACATTCGGAAACTCTATGCCCAAGTGCCAGCTGCCCGAGCTCGTGGCTATGAGGCCGGGCGTTTCTCCTTTAACAATGATAGCGGACGCTGTGAAGCCTGTCAGGGCAATGGCGAGATCAAAGTGGAAATGAACTTTCTGCCGACAACACGGGTTCCCTGTGAAGTCTGCCGTGGTCTGCGCTTTAACTCAGCGACGCTTGAGATCGACTTCAATGGCAAAACCATTGGCGAAGTTTTGCGCATGAGCATCACGGAGGCCGCAGACTTTTTCTCCAGCCAGCAGCGCATTGCTCGACCTCTACAATTGCTTGCAGATACAGGCGTCGGTTATCTCCAGCTGGGTCAGCCAAGTCCAACGCTTAGCGGCGGTGAAGCGCAGCGGTTAAAGCTCGTCACGGAACTCAGCGTGGGGCAGGGGAAGACGGTGACTCAACGAATGAAGGGCCTGAAAAGTGAAAAACGTAATCTTTACCTGATCGAAGAACCCACCATCGGTCTGCACATGAGCGATGTCTCACGTCTGCTCGATGTCCTGCATCGCCTCGTCGATGACGGCCATACTGTGGTTGTCATTGAGCATCACCCAGATGTCTTTGCCGAGGCCGATTATCTGATCGACATCGGGCCTGAAGCCGGCCTCGAAGGCGGCCAAGTCGTCGCCTCAGGTACTCCTGAAGAAGTGTCTAAACACAAAACCAGCGTCACCGCTCCGTTCTTGCGGAGGATTTTAAATGTCTAAATTCACTCCTGCACCAGCATCGCTTTGAGTCCGGCAAAGAAGTTGGTATTCTCTTCTTGAGTTGGGGTTTCTTTCATGTGCATGGTGTAGTCCACTTCATGCATGTGGGTGCGATCAAGCTCGTTGAGGAAGGCGCTGGGCAGACTGCTTTGCTTTTGCCCCCACTTGGTGCGGAAGCGTACAAAGCTCAGGGTGAGCTTTTGCCTTGCACGGGTAATGCCGACGTAAAAGAGTCGGCGTTCTTCATCCACGCGGCCTTCTTCAAAACTGCGCTTATGCGGAACAATGCCCTGCTCAATGCCGGGTAGATAAACGATGGGAAACTCTAAGCCTTTGCTGGCGTGCAGCGTGATGAGGCAGACTCCTTTTTTCTTTTCGATGTCATCCTTGTCTTCCCGTTCATCATTGAGAGTGACTGAGTCGATGAATTCACCGAGGCCTTCGGATCGGTTGTTTTCCTGAAAGTTAGCGATCTGTGTCAGGAAGAGGGAGATTCCGTTTTCCCAGGCATTGTATTCCTCAGGCTTCTTGGCCATCTTTTGCAGATACTCCATGTATTCCACTTCTTTAATCAAGGCCTCGGTCAGAGTCACTAGGTCGGTCCCTTGAGCGCTTGCGGAGCTGGCATACTTGCAGATGAGTTCGGTGAATCCGCGCACGGCGGTTCGTGATTTCTCAGGGATTTGGCGAAGGAAATCTTCATCACAGAGAGCGACCCAAATGCTGAACTGCTTCACCATGCTGTGATCTCTAGCTAACTCCGCTGTTGTGCCGCCAATGCCTCGTGTGGGAGTGTTCAGGACACGTAGCAGCGAGATGTCATCGTGTGGATTGTGCAGGATGGTCAGGTAAGATAGAATGTCCTTCACTTCCCGGCGATCAAAGAAACTGCGCGCTCCGACGACGCGATAGGTGATCTTTTTGGCGCGAAAGGCCTGCTCCAGGATTCGACTTTGATCATTGGTGCGGAAGAGAACCGCATAGGATTCCCAAGGCTCTTTGTTATTATAAAAACCTGCTTCGATCTCCTTGGCGATCATTTCTGCTTCTTCGGCATCATCTTCGACGACGACGAGACGCACAGGGTCAACGTTGATGTTCCGGCTCCAGAGCTGCTTTTCACGGCGTCCGGCGTTGTTTTTGATCAGGCTGTTGGCCGTATGCAGGATGGCAGTGGTCGAGCGATAATTTTCCTCCAGTTTGACCACCGTCGGATTGGGGAAGAAGTTCTCGAATTCAGTGATGTTGGTGATCTCCGCACCGCGCCAGCCATAGATGGACTGATCATCGTCACCGACGACGCAGACATTGTAAGGCGCTGGAACCAGTGCTCGCAGTAGACGCATTTGCAGCGAGTTGGTGTCCTGAAACTCATCGACGGTGATGTATCTGTGCCGCTGATGCAGCGTGGCTCGCACGTCTCCATTTTCCTCCAGTAATTTGACGCCGAGACAGAGGAGGTCATCGAAGTCCATGACGTTCAGTGCCCGCATCTCGTTGGCATATTTTTCAGCTACGGCAGCATAGAGATCCATGGTCGGATCGCCGACTTCTTCGCCATTATTCTTGGCTTTGCTGATGCGTGCCAGCGCCTTTTGAGGGTCCATGGTTTCCTCTTTAATCAGTAGACCTTTGAGCACTCGTTTGATCAAGCTCACCTGCTCGGCAGAGGAATAAATGACAAAGTTTTTTTTGTAACCGACATGCTCTGCGAACTCGCGCAAGAGCTTGGCACAAAAAGCATGGAAGGTGCCAACGATGACTTTTTTCCCCTGACCATCTCGACACATGTCCTTCACACGCTCGCGCATTTCAGCTGCGGCTTTGTTGGTGAAGGTGACGGCTAGGATGTGCTCTGCTTTGATGCCTTCATTGATCATGAAAGCTACTCGTGCTGTGACGACACGAGTCTTGCCCGTGCCTGCTCCAGCCAGGATCAACAGTGGGCCATGGATGTGCGTGGCTGCTTGTCTTTGCTGGGGGTTTAAGGTTCCGGTGAATCCGCTCATGGTGCGCTCCCCGTTTGAATGTTGCTTGCCCTAGTTTCAAGTGGCAATCATGCTTCAAAAAGAAGATCTTTTGTCTTGCTATGGAAGGGCTGCGAGTGTGGCCGTCAGGAGTCGCCAAAATTTCTGCGTGGAGCTAATGCTGGCACACTCTTTTTCCGAATGTGCTTCGTGGATATTTGGACCAAATGAAATCATGTCGAGTCCTGGGTAAGCGGTGCTGATGACCCCGCATTCTAGGCCTGCATGGCAGGCACCGACTTTAACCTCATGACCAAAGAGCTCCTGGTAGAGAGGCTTCATCAGTTCGAGGATCGGCGATTCAGCACTGGGACTCCAGCCGGGATAGCCTGCGTCATGGCGTATTTCTGGGCAGTTCATCTCGTCTGCACCCATCATTTGAAACGGCGCGGCAAAGGCTCTGGCGACATCGGTCAGGCTGGACGCAACTGAGCTGCGCTGCAGGCCGCTCCACTCAGCATGGCCCTTTTCCAACGCTATGAGGGATAGGTTCGATGAAGCCTCGACTAAGCCTGGGACGACTGGACTCATGCGATACACGCCATTCACCACGGCCTGGAGTGCTAGAATGAAGGGTTCTTGCACATGCGAGGCCATGGCTGAAATGTAGCCGCGTTCGACCTTTGTGGGCTTCGTTGTGATGTTCAGATTCGGTTCGATGAGTCGGAACTCCTCACAAATACCAGCGACTTCTTTGGCATAGATTTCATCAAATCGTGGTTGATTTAAGATGACAACTTGTGCCGAGCATTGAGCCGGAATCGCATTCCGTGCACTACCGCCATGCATCGTTGCTACGGCAACTACGTCAGTGCTACAAGCACTCAGAATGCGGGCTATGAGTTTAATCGCATTCGCGCGTCCCTCATGAATTTGCAAACCCGAATGCCCCCCTCGCAGTCCGCTGATGTGGATGGCAAGGTAGGGTTCATCGGGGCCATAAATGGATTCGGTGTAGTCCAGGCTGGCCAGCGTATCAACGCCGCCTGCGCAACCGATGGTGAAGGTGTCGTCTTCTTCGGAATCAAGGTTAAGCATCGTCTTGCCTGTCAGCAGGCCGGGTTGCAGTCCTAGAGCCCCGCCCATGCCCTGCTCTTCGTCCAAGGTGAAGAGTGCTTCGATCCGCGGATGCGAGAGATCCGTTGAAGCGAGCACTGCGAGAATAGCGGCAACGCCAAGGCCGTTGTCTGCGCCTAGCGTGGTTCCATGAGCTCGCACCCAATCGCCATCCACCCACATGTCGATACCCTGTTTGTCGAAGTCAAAGTGGAGTCCGTCTGCCGCCTTGTGAACCATATCCAGATGCGCTTGCAGGATGACTGGGGCATGTCCTTGGCGGTCCGGTGTTGCGGGTTTTTGGATGATCACATTGCCCGCACGATCGAGGATCGACGTCAGTCCCAAGCGCTCGGCAAAGTCACGGACAAAGGCGACTACGCGTTCTTCGCACTTCGATGGGCGAGGAACGGCATTGAGATCGGCGAAGCAGTTCCAGAGATCGCGGGGTTCGAGAGAGCGGATGTCGTTTGGCATGGCAGTCAGAATAGCATAGCTTTGCGCTCTGCGATCAATCAAACGACGCAGGGCTCTTTTTTTAGGCTGAATAACACAAGCGGCTCAATTCTAATCTAAGCTTTCGAACATCACACTCCAACCCTCCAGATGAAACGACACTTTCTCTCCATCGCACTTGCGGTTGCCGTGCTTTTTTTTGTCATCACGCATCTCGTGTGGCTTAGCGATTTGCCGCCTAGGTTAGCCACGCATTTTGACGGTTCTGGCAAAGCCAATGGCTGGATGACTCGGCAGCAGCATGGAGCCCTCATGCTCATCTTTGGCCTAGCCATTCCTGCCTTTATTCTGGGCCTGATTTGGCTCATGCGGATGCTCCCATCCAATCTCCTGAATGTTCCCAATCCTGAGTATTGGCGTGCTCCGGAGAATTATCCCAAAGCCTGTGCCATCATGTTGACGTGGGCTCAGTGGCTGGCGTTGGGTGAGTTGATTTGGATGACGCTGCTTAACCGTCAGATCGTCCTCGCTAATCACATCAAGCCCCCGCACTTGGCGGCAGCAGAAACCTGGGTCTTGGCTTCAGGATTCATCCTCATGATTGGCGCGTCGATCCTTTGGTTGATGTGGCGTTTTCGGAAGACCGATGAGTCGAATTCCTCACGCTCGGCCCATCAACCCACTGCGGAGGAATCATGATCTGACGAGGCACCGCAGGAACGCCATGCTCATGCTGCGAGAGCTGCGTGACGATCAAATCAACCGCGGCTGCGGCGAGATGTTCGCGTTGCTGATAGATGCCGGCCAAGCCCTTCATCTGCGGCGTCCAGTCATGCACCACAAAACCGATGTCTTGTGGGAACTGCAGGCCGAGACGCTTCAGCCAGCCGGGAACGTGTGTGTCGAAGGTGATGAGTGCATCCGGCTGGTGCTCCTGCATCCATTGGGAGAAAGCGTCGAAGCCCTTGCTGATGTCATTGCTTGGAAATAGTAGCAGTGGCACGCGATTCGCCTCTGGCAGGCCATGCTGCCAGTGAAACAGGCCTCCGCTGTAGCCGAACTGCGAGCGATTTACGATCCACTTCGTCACTGCTACGCCAATGCGCTTGTAACCGCGCGCGGTGAGGTTCTCTGCTGCCATGGTAATGCCCAATGTCATGTTTCCCGCACACATGTGGAGAGCGGGCGAACTCATGGCATTCCCAAACGTGACTGCGGCGAAGGGCGAGTAGTCGAGCTTACTGCATGGAAGTATCATGCTCTGTGGTGAAACGATCACGCTTTCGATGCCGCGCGCATGTAGAATTTTTTGGAGTTTCTTGGGCGTCATACCGTCTTTGCCCAAATAAAACTCCTCCACGGCGTAGCCATGTCCATGAGCGCGCCGCCGAATGTCCTCGATAGGGACGTATTGATAGGAAGGCCCCAGCAATCCATCTTGCGGCACATGCTCACGGATCACCGCGATCACCGCTCGCATCCGGGTCTCCTTCTTCCCCCGAACGACCTGCATCATCCGAGCCAAATGCGGGTCCGGTTGGTAATCGAGCCGATTCGCCTCCCACATCACCAGCTCCCGCTTTTCTGCGGAAACCTTCGGTGCTCCACGAAGCACCCGTGACACCGTCATCATTGATACACCCGCTGCTTGAGCGATGTCTTTGAGTGTGACGGAGGTTTGTTTAGGCATGGTGTTAACATAACACATGATTGTGCATATCGAGCCGAGAAATGACCTCATTCGTCACGTTTTTTATTTACTATGTTCTTCCGATTCTTTTTCCGCCTACTGCTGATCTCCATACTTTTTTGCGGCCATGCGTTCTCCGAGAGCCTCGTGGATTCGCAACGCCTTTGGCAGGGTATCCCTGGCCTAGAGCGCACGAACAAGGGGCGCCTGTTCATGTCTTGGTTCACCGGTGGGCCGAAGGAGCCTGCACCGGACAATGCCGTTCTGCTCTGCTGGAGTGACGACGGCTCAAAAACCTTCACCACACCTCAAGTGATGGCGGAACCGAAAGACGGAACGCGCTGCTTTGATCCGACGCTCTGGATTGATCCGAAAGGGCGGCTTTGGTATATCTTCAATCGCGGCAACAAAGACACCGCGCAGCATGACGTGTGGGCACGGATTTGTGACAAGCCGGATGCTAAGACACCGGTGTTCGGTAAAGAATTTCGCGTGGGCTACGATGCGCCGTTCGCTTTTCGCATGAACAAACCAACCGTGCTTTCCACAGGTGAATGGATCATGCCTGTCACCCATGCCTCGCAGCCGAGCCACGATTGGTTCCCCTTCGCCGATCAACTCCAAGGTGTGGGCATCTCGAATGACGAAGGCAAGACATGGAAACTCCACGGCGCTCTCAGCATGCCCAAATGGGCACTCGAATGCATGATCACCGAACTCAAAGACGGTCGCCTCTGGCTCCTCACCCGCACTGGCAGCGGCTTCCTCTGGGAAAGCCATTCATCTGACAAAGGTCGCACTTGGGCGGAGCCGAAAGCTAGCCGCATCGCCAATCCCGGCTCCCGTTTCTTCATCCGTCGTCTGACCTCCGGCAATCTGCTGCTCATCAATCACTACAAGTTTAAGGGCCGCAGCCATCTTTACGCCCAACTCTCCACCAACGATGGCCAAAAGTGGAACGAAGGCCTCCTGTTGGACGAGCGTTCCGGCGTCTCCTACCCCGATGGCGTGCAGGACAAGGATGGCCTCATCTGGATCACCTACGACCGCGACCGCCAAGGCGATGGCGAGATCCTGCTCGCGAAGTTCAAAGAGGAAGATGTGCGGGCGGGCAGGAACGTGTCAGGCCTGGTGACGCTGAAGCAGACGATCAACAAGCTACACAAACCCTCACTCCTCCCCGCCAGCTGGGACCCCTCACTTGCTGGCGACATCGTGATGCAGCGCCTCATCAACAGCTCCGCTTCGCAGGTGAAGGGTGCGCATGATGCCGAGTTCGTTTGTGTCGCAGACAAAGCCTACATCGTCACCGAAGCGAATGAGGTGATGGCAGGCGAGAGCGCAGGTTGGCCATTCATCTATGCCACGATGTCGATCGTAAACCTGAAGACACTGAAGCTGGAGAGCGTGATCGACTTCGCGAAGAGCGAGCAGGCTTTTGGAAACGAGACGCTGCCGGTCGGGGCCTGCTTTGTGCCGCGCATTATCCAAAAAAACGCGAGCACTCTGCGCTGCTACTTCACCAGCGAAGATCCGGGGA
>CAMBPS010000085.1 GCA_945869675.1 Prosthecobacter debontii
ACCAAGCCCGGTGCCAGTGCCAGCAAAAGTGAGGGTGGCGTTAGCCGTGGTGTTATTGACGATGGCACCTGTGTTACTCCAGACGATTGCATTGTTGTTCGACGCTGTGCTACTTAGAATGGCTCCCGTCGCAGTCGCCGCAAGCGTGAAGAGACGATCCGTGCTGGCCGAACGACTTCCCAAGGTAAGCGCGTTGTCAATAATGCTCCCGCGATAGTCAATCCCCGCGGTGGTTCCAGTGAAGACAAGATTGGCGGCCGCATTCGATGAGGCACCAATACCGCTGTTTACACCGCCATCGGCCAGCGTGTCCACCGTGACCAAACCAGTGCCCCCGATAGTAGTCACCCCCGTGTAGGTGCTGACGCCGCTCCAAGTGGCCGCAGCGCCCCCTTTAGTGATGTTAAGCCCGGCTCCCGAGAACACACCATTCCAGGTGCCCCCACCATTTTGTGTAAACGTCTGGCCCGAAAGCCCGCTGATCGTACCAGCCCCATCCAGGGCATTGACCACTGAATTAGCTGCTGTAACACCAGTCAAAAGTTCAAGCGTCGCACCCTGCCGCACAACTAACGAGGCAGTCGTCGCAGACAAGCGGGCAACTGCGCCATCGAGGCTCACCTTCCCCTCGTTGATCGTCGTCGTTCCTGTCTGGGCATTGGTGCCAAAAACCACCAGCGTTCCCGCTCCGTTCTTCGTCAACCCGCCAGTCGTCACACTGGAAATGTTCACCGGATTGGTCGCACTGCCCAGGTTTAACACATCAGAAGCTCCGTTCACGCGGATGGCCACGTTCGCACCTGCCGCCCCACCTTGAATCAAACGAGCCGTGGCGCCGTCACTAAGGATCGATGCCGTCCCGCCAGACTGCAGAATACCGCCAGTCGAGACCACCAAGTTTCCGCTGAGGGTGAGATTCTGACTGTTGGTGAGTAGCGACGAGATCGTAAGGCCTCCACTTGCAGTAGGTGCTGTCAACCGATTGTGTGTCGCAGCCACCAACGCAGGGCCAGCATCACGGAAGTTGCCCGCTCCTCCATAGGTGGGCGCAGTCACCACCCCAGCCACCACATCCGCGAAATTCGATCCGTTCAGGTAAAGGTGACCTTGGAAGTTCGCCGTCCCAGGCAGCGTTGTTGCCGTCGCCGCTATCGGCGCAGTGGTAAAGCTGATCGTCCCCCCCGAGGCTGCCGAGGTGTCGAAATTCAGGCTGGTAGCCGCTGCCGTCGCTCCTAGCGACGTGAAAATCCAGTTCGCTGCTGCTCCATTGCCAAGCAACCGCACCGTCGCCTCTCCCGCTGTCGACGTCAATGCCCCCAAGGTCTCTGTTGTCACTGCTCCGCTAAATCCGCGAAACTCCAGCGTCCCCCCCGCCGACCCTGTGACTGCATTGTTGTTGAACACCACGGTGTTGCTTGCTGCCTGTCCCACCACATTCGAGGCTGCTGCAGTCGCCCGCAGTTTCAAGGTCCCTCCCTGGATCGTGGTTGCACCCAAAAAGGTGTTCGCCGCATTCAGCACCCAAGTTCCCGATCCCAACTTCGTCACACCACCCGTGCTCGGTGTCGTTTCCACCGGAATCACCACATTGATGATGTTATCCTGCTGACTCGATCCCCCCAAAATCAATGCCCCCGTGGTTGCCGCCACAATCTTCGTGATCGCACCATTGAGAATCACCGGTGCCGCAAAACTCTGATTCGCATAAATCGAGTTCGCACCAGAGGTGGTGTTCAAAATGATCGGCTTTGCAGACGTCAGACCCAAAGCTGTGGCCGTGCCAACGCCCGTTCCACCTATGATGAGGTTGCCGCCTGTGGTCGTCGCGTTTCCAAGCGAAATCGACGCTGTCCCTACGTTGTTAATCGAGCGAAAGTCCGTAATCCTCACCGCACCCGCCTCAATCGATGTGTTCCCGGTAAAGGTTCCACCTACCCCGTTGAGGATCAACTCTCCCGTGCCCTGTTTGATCAGCTGTTTGGTCGTCCCTGTCGCCGTGATGCTGCCAATGATCCGGGTGTTGCCACCGCCGGAAAACGTCAAATTACGCGCACTGCCGTCCGCATTGTTCCACGCGTCCCCAGTGAAGGTCAGCGTGCCGCCCATGTTGTTGGTAATCCCCGTGTTGTTATTGCTGCTTTCCTGCGTCCACGCTTGCAAGGTCATTCCATAGCCATTTCGGCTGTTAAACGTTTGCGTTTGGTTTGCAGCGACCCGGAAGGTGCCTAGTGTCGTCAGCCCATTGATCGCCGCTCCACCCGCTGCCGGGCCCGTGTAGAGGGTGCCCGTAGCCCGCAGATAGACGTTCTTTCCTGAACTCAGGGCGTTAAAGTCCAAGCTCCCGTCATTGCGAAACTCCAGGACCCCACCATTCAGGTCGATCGCACCACTCGCGTTGCCCGCTGTGTTCGCCCCGAAGATACTCGTCCCACCTACCGTCAGTTGCGTCACCCGCACGCTGCTCTGCTGCCCCGTCGTGGAAGCACCCACACGCACCGTCCCAGTGAATCCAGAGGTGCTGGACGGATTGAGAAAGAGCGTGCCAGCGCCTGATTTTTCAATGCTGCCGGTTCCAGCAAGGATACCGGTGAGATTGAAGTTACCAATACCTGCGGAGTTCTGTCCGCCAAGGCTGACGAAGGTGGTTGCAGAAGTGCCGCCTGCGTTGAGGGTCCCCGAAAGCGTCAACGTGCCATTCACGCTATTAATACGGCTGTTTCGAAACGTTGCAGTCGGTGACAGAGGCAGCGGACTCACTGCCGAAGACAAGACCCCGGAAAGCGTGTTGCTGCCCAAGCTCAAGATCGCCGCCCCACGGTCGCCGACCGGGCCCCGGCCTTCAAAGTTCACATCACGCGTGAAGGTCATAGCTCCTGCCGTCCCGTCCAACACCAGCGACCCACCCCCAAATCCAATCAGACTCGTGTTCAAAGGGGTCGTGTTTGTGGTGAGGATCGACACCGTCCCAGTTCCTCCCAGAGCCGCTGGGTTGCTGATGATGAGCGATCCATCGGCAATCGTCGTCGTCCCGGTGTAGTTATTCGAGGCGTTGCTCAAACGAATCGAACCCCCACCACTCTTCACCAATCCCGCCGTCCCAGAAATTTGACTCTCGATAGTGGCCGACTCGCCTAGGTTCGCCTGAAGACCTGCCCCAGTCCCCGCCAAGGTAAGCGCCCCACCAGACAGCGTGTAGCCGCTGCGAGAGAACGAGAGGCGATTAGCCGTGACTCCCCCTGCATCGACCGTTACAGCCGTTGCGCTCGGAACAGGCGAAAAGGCCCCTGTGAAGATGGCATTTGAGGTGTTTAAGTTTGGCCATGGCAGATTGGTTGAAAGGTCCCACCAATTCAGGCCGGATGTGTCCCAAGTTCCAGCCCCACCCAAGCTAGTTCCGTCAACGTTGTTGCCCGCTGTAGTCGCGTCAGCGTCCCAATAGAAATCAGCCCCCTGCAAAGGCTGCCCGATCTGCCAGAGGGCCATGAATACGGCAAGAAAACGGCTGATCCAGAGGCGGTTTTGACGCAAAACTTGGAGGGTCGGGGAGGGTTGGCGGCTCATGATAAAAAAATAGAAGAAATTAGGCGCGGAACGGAGTCGGAAAGTGAAAAAGGCGGCTTTTAAGGGTCGGAAATCTGGTTTTAGCGAAAAAAGAACCAATTAATCTAAAATTAAAATAATGAATTACTTGCCCGCAACAAGTGCTGGCATGGCTGTTGATTGGAAAATTTTAGAGCTGATTCAGAGGCGGAAGAAGGCTTGATAATGCAAGGCTTAGCCAAGTATTTAGAAAGGAATGAGGGGGTAGAAAGCAGACTGCGGACAAACCTTGTCCCAGCTAAAAAAACGTTATGAGTTGAGAGCGAATCATCTGAATAAATTCAAGTAAATACAAAATGACTCTCATTGACAAGAATATAATCATTCAGGCTGACGTAGCGGGGGATTTTGAATCGCGCTGGGACCCGATCTTTGGAATGACCACCTGCCCACCATGGACAGATTGAAAGACGCTGTCTAAATTGGAAGAATGACGACTCCGCGGTTCCCATGTCTTCTCCTAATCCTGTTCTCTGTTCTAGGAACTTCCCAAACTGCCTGCGCGCAAGCAGTTTCCCTGACAGCAGCCCAACTGAACCGGGTGGGTCAGAGAATCTGGCAGAATGAGTGCGCAGGCTCTGTGACTGGCCTGACCAGCTGGAATAGCGGTGAGGACTTTGCCTCCTTAGGCATCGGCCATTTTATTTGGTATCCGGCGGGTCGTCGAGGCCCGTTTGAAGAGAGCTTCCCGCCACTGGCGATTTTTCTTGAATCCCAGGGCGTGGTAGTGCCCAAGTGGAGTCGAGGTCCTTGCCCTTGGACGAGTAAGGCCGCCTTTGATGCAGACTCAGACGGATCGCGGCATAAGGAACTAAGAATCCTCTTGTCAAAAACCGTCCCCCTCCAGACGGCGTTCATTTTAAATCGATTGAAGGGGGCTCTGCCAAAGATGCTGGCCGCGACCCAAGCCACTCAAAAAGTGAAAGCCAACTTCGACGGCCTATCAGCCACCCCTGAGGGCGCTTTCTGCCTGATTGATTATGTGAATTTCAAAGGTGAAGGCACCGCCAAAACGGAGCGCTACAACGGCCAAGGCTGGGGACTGCTCCAAGTACTGGAAAGCATGACTACCGCCAGCCCGTCTGCCTTTGCCTCAGCTTCAAAAGCGGCACTGAGTCGCCGGGTTCAAAACGCACCAGCAGCCCGCAAAGAGCAGCGCTGGCTAACTGGCTGGCACAACCGCTGCAACGGCTATCTGCGGAAGTTATAGATCTCTGGAACGCTGATTCCCTTGACTCTGTGAGGTTGTGCAGCCAAGATGCGCGCCCTTTTCTACCCCCCAACTGATTTTATGGCCCAAGAAACTTCCCTGCTACTGCTGAAACCTGACTGTGTCGCCAAAGGCCTGAATGGCGAGGTGCTGGTGCGTCTGGAGGCCAAGGGCTTCCGTGTTCGTGGCATCAAAATGATCCAACTCACAGACGAACTGCTTCAAGAGCACTATTCTCACATCGCTGATAAGCCCTTCTTTCCTGAAGTGGCTGGATTCATGAAGAGCAATCCAGTGATCGCTGTAGCCCTGAGCGGCGACAATGTGATCTCTGCGGTGCGCGACTTACTCGGACCAACGGATTCAAAAATCGCCCCGAAAGGCACCATTCGTGGTGATTTTGGCAGTGATAAAATGACCAATGTGGTTCATGCCTCTGACAGCCCTGAAGCAGCCGCTGTAGAGCTGAAACGCTTCTTCAAAGACGGCGAGATTTTCAGTTACTAACCCCTAGGGGCTGCAAAAGCCTGATTCATCAGTTGACGAACTGAATGTGTCGGCTATTATCGCGCCCCTTTTTTCACCCCAACACACCAGCACCTTATGGCCAAAGTTTGTCAAGTTTCCGGAGTCGGCGTCACGCGCGGACATCACATTCATCGTAGCGGTAAAGCCAAGAAAGAAGGCGGTATCGGTAAGCACATCACCAAGCGTGTGAAGCGCGTGATCTTCCCGAATCTCCGCACCAAGCGCATTTGGGTGGCCGAACTGAATAAATTCGTCACCGTCAAGCTTACCGCTCGCGCTTTGAAGACCGTGAACAAAAACGGTGCTTACAGCGTCTTAAAGACCGCTGGTCTGATCTAATTTTGTTGTTCCTGGTGTTTGAAAGGGCAGGCCTGCAACGGCCTGCCCTTTTTTCGTCCTTTTGCTGCGCTTGGCGTCTTTTGTCTGTTTGAAGACCTAGCTTGCGTTTTTAAAGCAACGCTGCAACAGAAGCCTTACGGCCAGCGATATCACTCTGTGCTTCTTTGACGGAAACTGCTCTCCCCCAACCCCCTTTGATCCTACAATGAATTTGACAAAAACCGCCTACGGCACCTGGAGTGGTGGCCGCTTCATGCACTATGGTGAGCAACTGAGCGAGGAGCATTACAAGCGACTCATGCGCCTCTCCTTTGAAAAAGGCGTGCGCACCTTTGTCACGGCTGACGTTTATGGCGCAGGCCGTGCAGACGCGCTGCTTGGTGAAGCGCTGAAAGGCATTCCTCGGGATGAATATTGCTTGGTCGGCATCATCGGTCACGATTTCTATGATGGCCTGCGCAATGGTTCCCGTGGCTACCCGCGCTTCACCGATCCGACTCTGCGCGGCCCTGAGGGCTATGCGGACTATTTGAAAAGGGCGACTGAAAAGTCTCTGGAACGCTGCCAGACCTCCAAGTTCGATCTCCTGATGCTGCACAATCCAGATAGCATCGCCTACACGAGTGAGAAAGTTTGGGACGACTTTACGGCGCTTAAAGAAGCAGGTCTCACCGACCGCCTGGGCATTGCCCCTGGCCCGGCCAATGGCTTCACCTTGGACATGATCGACTGCTTTGAAAAATTCGGTGATCGCATGGACTGGGCCATGATCATCCTGAATCCCTTTGAGCCTTGGCCCGGCCAACATGTGCTGGCCGCAGCCGCGAAGAACCAAGTGGACATCATGGCACGAGTCGTGGACTACGGCGGCGTCTTCCATGATGACGTTCGTGCTGGGCATCATTTTCGCGATGGCGACCATCGCACGCACCGCCCGGCTGGCTGGATTGAGCACGCCGTCGAAAAGCTGGAAAAAATCCGCCCGATCGCTGATAAGCACGGCCTGACCATGCTGCAATTGGCCTGCCAATGGACACTGGCCAATACCGCCGTGAAATGCGTGGTGCCGACCATGATCCAGGAACATGGCGAAGGTGCCCGAAGCATCGAGAGCAAGCTCGACGATCTTGCAGCACTTCCTGAGCAGTGTCTGACACCCGAAGAAGTGGAAACCATCCGCCAAGTCGGAGACAATACCGGCTGCATGTCACTCAAAGGCGCCAGCGCACGTCACGCTGGCCAGGAACCCCGTCCCGATGAGTGGGCGATGCGTGATGAATTGTTAGAAACCGCCAAACGCTGGGATCTGACGCTGGATTGGTAATCTGCTAAACCTCCGCTCTTGCCAGCGGCCCAGAGCTTTTCATGGTTTCTATCCCATGAAAGCTCTTGTCCTCACCGCACCCTCCGAATTTAACTACGACCTCGGTTTCCCAGACCCCGTGCCGTCAGCTGGTGAAGTGCTGGTGAAGATCAAGGCCTGTGGTATCTGTGGCAGTGACATTCATGGCATGGACGGCCGCAGCGGTCGCCGTCAAATGCCCATCGTCATGGGCCATGAAGCCGCAGGAGAAATCATCGAAATCGGCGCCGGTGTTACCGAATGGAAAGTCGGTCAGCGCGTTACCTTCGACTCCACTGAATACTGTGGCGAGTGCGAAGAATGTGAAGCCGGTTATGTCAATCTTTGCCCAAAACGCAAGGTGCTGGGAGTCTCCCCAGGCGAGTATCGCCGCCACGGCTGCTTTGCCGAGAAGATCGTGCTGCCGACCCGCATCCTCTACGCCATCCCTGACACGCTGAGCTATGAAAAAGCGGCCTTTGCCGAGCCGGTTTCCATCGCCCTGCATGCCGTGAATTTAGCAGATGGGATCGAGGTTGGAGAAGCCTTTGATCCAGTTGAAGAAGAACCCGAAGCCGCCAGCTGTGGTCATGGCTGCGAATGTCATGCCGAAGAAACTCGTGGCGGCACGGCCGTCGTCGTCGGCGCTGGACTGATCGGACTGCTGGTCGTACAGGCACTGAAAGCTCGTGGCTGGGAGCGCGTGATCGCGATTGATCTGGATGAAAAAAGGCTGGCTTTAGCGAAGGAACTGGGTGCCGATGATGCCTTCCATGCCAAGCAAGAAGGACTGGCCATGCATCTGCGCGAGATTTGCGGTGGCGATGGGGCAGATGCCAGCTTTGAAGTCGTCGGCGCAGCCGCCCCGCTGGATCTGGCGATCCGCTGTGTTCGCAAAGGTGGACAGGTCATCCTGATCGGTAATCTACAGCCAAACACAGGCTTTCCGCTCCAGGAAGTCGTGACCCGCCAGCTCACTATACGCGGCTCTTGTTCCTGCGCTGGTGAATACCCTGAAGCGATCCGAAGGATCGAAGATGGCAGCATCCAAGTGGGTCCTCTGCTCAGCGCCGTAGCCCCATTGGCCGAAGGTGGAGACTGGTTCAAACGCCTCTATGACAACCAAGAAGGCCTGCTCAAAGTCGTGCTAACGCCGGCTTGATGCCTCATTGTAGTCATCGCAACAATGAGGTAGCCCAGGATTTGCTTTTATAGCCACGGCCTCTAATCTGCCGCCATGTCCGCACCCATCACAGAGCCGCATATCGAGCCGGCAACCATCGAAGACCTGCCGCAGCTCGTCGAGTTGCTGGTCGCGCTGTTCAGTGAGGAAGCCGACTTTGATCCGAATAAAGCCAAGCAAGAGCATGGACTGCGCATGATCCTGGAGCAGCCAAACCGTGGGCGTATCTTTGTATTGCGCACCGACCACCAGGTCATCGGCATGGTGAATCTACTTTTCACCATTAGCACCGCCGAGGGTGGACTTGTGGTGCTCATGGAGGACGTGATCGTGCATCCGCAGCACCGCCGCCAAGGCTACGGTGGCATGCTGCTAAAACACGCCATCCACTTTGCACGCGACAAACACTTCCGACGCATCACCCTGCTGACAGACCGTATCAGCGCGCAGTCTCAGGCCTTTTTTGCCAATCATGGCTTTGGCTTCTCCAGCATGATCCCAATGCGGCTCGTCTTTGATTTGGAATCGTAACGTCCTGTGGCCATGCCCACCTTTCTCCTTCTTCCCACTTTCATGCAGCGTCCTGAGTTTGGGATGCATGCAGAGAACACGGATGCCATGGATCTGTTTGTCTTGGCCACGCTGGCCTGCCTTTTCTTGATGTTCGGATTCTTTGCTGGCTGTGGCTGGGCCATTTGGCGGCGCACCATGAAACCCAAGCCGCACATGCGGCTCATCATGGAATTGCAGGACGAACAAACTCCTTCTCAAGAAAAACCAGCCACGCAGACTCCCGTTGAGAAACCCGCCCCTTGGGAGCGTGACTCGGACTGGTGGAAAAAATAATTCCCTCCTCAACATGGCTCACTCATGATCAAAGGCTGGCGCACAACTCTGCATTTCTGGTCTCGCAGGGGCGATTTTCTGAAGAAGACCGCCTGTATCATGGTGCTCAGTAGCTTTGCGCTTTCGTGGATGATCTTATCGCTCTCGCCGAAGCAGCCAGCATCCCTCACAATGGATCCTTTGGAACAAAAGATTCGGCAGGACTGGCAAGCACTGAGAAATGCCAAGACAAGTCAGCCAAGAGACCTTGCTAGGTGGTTGCGCCTCTTGTTGCCGAACCTCCAAGACATTGCCGATGCCCTTGCAGTTGAAGCAACCACACTGCCCCAATATGAAAAAAGTGGCGACCTACTGACCTATGCTGTCAGGCCGCTGATCACGCAACACACGACCTCCCACGAATCAAAACAATTACTGCAAGATTACCTGACCGCCTATCTCGGAGACAACACCGCACTGGCCTTGCAAGCCTCTCAAAGCCTACAACAAAAAGCTCAGCAGCTGACACCTCCAGCCTTGGCCAATGAGCTCTATGCCAGCCTACTCTTGCGTCAGAAAGATGAAGCAGGGGCCATGGCCGCTTTTTTGCGCGAAGGCTCTCAGTTCAAAGAGGCCACGCAGGCACGTGAAAAGGCCTGCCTTTTGGCCATAAAGCTGAAGGACAAAGCAACCCTGCAAGTCGTGGTCCAGTTAGGTTGGCCCGCAGAGCTATCAGGCCACATGGAACACCGAATTGGCGCCCAAGTTCGTGATCTCGCCATGGAATGGCGCGGACTACTCCGAGATCGACTGGATACGTTACGCTACCATGAACTGGCACTCGCGCTGTTATCTGCCCTGCTCTGGTTCTTCATTCTGGTTCAGCACATCCCAGCCAATCATTGGCGGTGGCTTTATCCCATTTTGCCGCTGCTCGCAGGCATCGCCAGTATCTGGCCAACAATTTCCTTGGTCATCTGGCAAAAAAACTTCATGGGCATCACCGATGACGTGCCCTTCCCCTATGACGTCTGGCATCTCATCATCGGTGTCGGCCTACGTGAAGAGGCCTGCAAGCTGGCACTGGCGGCACTTTTCATGCCTTGGCTAGTCTGGAAAAGACTGCCCGGAATAGCCCTCATGACAGGTGCCTTTGTCGGCCTCGGTTTTGCGTTGGAGGAGAATCTGGATTATTTTGAGAAAGCCGGAGCCGGAGGTGGGATCGCCTTGGTGCGTTTTCTCACGGCAAATTTCATGCATGTCGCCATGACTGGCCTGACCACTCACGCGCTCTATGACCTGTTGAGGTCACGTTTTCACCGGGCCCAAGATTTCCTCATCACCTTCTTTTCTGTGGTCGTTGCACATGCCGTGTATGATTACGATTTTGATCTAATGGGCATGCAGGCCTTGGCAAGTTACATCCCGATGATCATCCTGGGCTTCACGGCCTGGCGTTTTTGGGACCAGGTAGAAATCGAGATGCCACACTCGCGCCAGCTCATTTCTCCGAGTGCCGTTTTCTTACTCGGCACGGCCCTCATCATCTCCTGTAGCTTCCTCCTCACAGCCTATTCACCAGCCACCCATGAGGCCCTGATCAACTCAGCCCTGTCTTGTGTCTCTGTGCTCACGGCGACAATCATTTACTGGAAACGCTTTGAAAATCACCTGACGCGCCGATGATACTTTGCCTTCTGGGTGATCCTCAGGATGACAAATCACTCAACTCGCGTACGATCAAAGCCTCTCATGGATCTTCCACCTGTCGCGCCTATCCTCTATCGCCCCAATGTTGCTGCCATTTTGATAGATACCGAAGATCGTCTCTTTGTCGCTGAACGGATCAATATCAAAGGTGCGTGGCAATTCCCTCAAGGCGGGATCGATGAGGGTGAAGATGCTGAAACAGCTCTCTTCCGTGAACTGGCAGAAGAGATTGGCGTGACCCGAGAAAAGGTGGAAATCATCAGCCAGCGCGGAGGTTACCAATACGCTTTTCCAAAACATCGCCTCAAATACGGCATCTATGGGGGCCAGGAGCAGACCTATTTTTTATGTCGTTTTTTAGGTGCTGATGCAGACATCAATCTGGCCGCCACACATCAGGAGTTTGCCAGATGGAACTGGATCAAGCCTGCGGATTTTAAGATGAGCTGGGTGCCGCGCTTCAAACGCGCGGTGTATCGTCAGGTCTTTCTGGATTTTTTCCAGACCGAGCTTGAGGTGCCACGTGACTAAAATGCCAACACCTGATTAAACTGCAACTCATGAAACCCTTACGTAATGACTCCAAAGTGCCGGCAAAAAAGTCCGCCCGCTGGATATCCCCGTGGAGTTTTGATGACGAGTGGGAGCGCGAATACGGCAAATCATTTGCGGCTAGACAACCTGCAGCAGAAAATCCAACAAGAGAAGTCCCGACGGCAAACACTGGAACGACTCCCGGCGCCCAGCTCTTCAGCATCTTTGCCCAACCGCCTAATACGGACAGCAAAACGACATCTGATAGCCTTACTAAATCCTTTGAAAACTTTAGCCCTTTCACAGTAATTCGAGAGTCTACTGTGGCACCAACACTTAGCCCCCCACCTAGACCGCAAGTATTCGCTGAGCCAACGATAGCCAAAGTCACCGAGCCTTCAGCATCAACTGTAAAGCTGGCTACTCAGGCAAGAGCAGAGCCTGCCAAGACCAGCCTACCGGCACTGACTCCGCAGCGGCGTCCTGCTGCCGTACCTTCGAACATGATGATGCAGGAAGAGCCCGATGGCTCCTGGAGCCGAACCATCATCGTTTGCCTTGGAATGTTGGGTTTCGTCATCCTAGCGTGGGTTTATCTCACCGATATCAAACTCGGCTCTGATGAAGATTTGCGCCTTCAGATTCCGGTCGATCAAACACCCACAATTGCCGCGCCCGAACGTCTTCTGACCTTTCTAAATGCGGTCATGAAAATAGAAACCATGGAGGAAGCTAGCCAGCCAGTCTGGAATTGGGATCCCGTGGTTCTGGATAACTTCGTTAAAGCCAATAGCTCCAATAACGTCTTTGATAATCTGCTGGATCTCCTCGAAGACTTCGACTGGCATCCCCATCACGCCGCCTGGCATTTTGAAGATCTGGGAGAACATATCTCTTGGCCTCATGTCCGAATTTTACTTCAAGCACGCTCCGTGTTCCTCCTCCGTCACGGGGATGAAGCCGCTGCCTTTGCTGCGGCTATCGACATCGCCGAAATGAGTCGCCGAATGCAGGAGCTCTGGGCTTGGCCAAGCTTTATGCAGCGCTCACAAGAAATGCACATGGCCGCCGTCCAAACTTTGGCAGAACTGCTACGCAAGACCCTTCTTGATAGCACTACGCTGAGAAAATATCAGAACGAATTCATGCAATGCGAGCCTTCAGACTCGATTCTCCAGGATGCCTTTAGAGGCTTCTACATTCATGAAAAATCACTGCTATTCGGCGAAAAGGCAGGTGTTCCTTTAGATACCCTTCCACGTGGTGTCACTCAGGAAAGACCCTCACGCCTGTTTTTCAAAAAGAATGAAACACTCAGTCTCTTTGCCGATGTGTTCCGGCAACTGCGTGATGAAATTGTCATGCCACCCTTTACGATCCTGGGCCCTGCCCCGCAGATTGTCTCCTACAATGGCCGAAAACACCCGTTTTTCTTTCAGCCAAATGATGCTGGTGAGTCTTACTTTGCGGAAAGGATCGAAAACTACACCGAGATTCCGGCACGCCACACACTGGCCAAGGCGCGGCATTATTTAGTCATCGCCCTCTTTGCCACCCGGTGCTTCATTGCCGAACAGCAAAGACTGCCTGCAGGCTTAAGTGAACTCAAACCAAGCTACCTGATGGACATACCTTCGGATGTATTTTCGGGAATGCCTCTCTGCTATGATGCCATCAAAGGCCTCATCTATTCAGTTGGCAATGACTTCAGCGATGAAGGGGGTAAAATCACCCAGCCACCTCTGTTGGACCCGACCGAACCCACCCTAGAAATCGGCATCAAAGTCACCACCCTGATTCCCCAAAACGAATAGCCTTGATCTCATGAAGGACAGCTACACCGAGCTCGCCAAAATGATCGACCATGCACTGCTACATCCAACCATGACGGATGCTGAAGCCGTCGCTGGCTGTCAAATGGCATTGGACTACGGCATCGCCACCGTCTGTGTGAAGCCCTACTGGGTGCCGCGTGCTGCCGAGATTCTAAAAGGCAAGGACGTCCTCGTTAGCTGTGTGGTCGGCTTCCCTGCAGGCAATAGCGCCACCGAAGTCAAACGCTATGAAACTGAGATCGCCTGCCTAGCAGGAGCGCGTGAGATCGACATGGTCATCAACGTCGCCAAAGCCCTGGAAGGCGATTGGGACTATCTCGAAAACGAAATCCGCGTCATTGCAGAGCAGGCCCACAAGCAAGAAGCCAAACTCAAGGTCATTTTTGAAAATGACTATCTGCCCAGCGACAGCATCAAGATCAAGCTTTGTGAAATCAGTGCTAGAGCAGGAGCCGATTGGGTAAAAACCTCCACTGGCTTTGGCTACGTCAAACAAGCAAATGGCCAACTGCTAACCAACGGTGCGACTGAGCACGATCTGCGACTCATGCGAGCACGCAGTCCAGCCCAAGTCCAGGTGAAAGCCAGCGGTGGCATTCGAGATTTAGACGGCCTCATCCTTGTCCGCGATCTGGGCTGCACGCGTCTGGGCACCAGCGCCACCCAAGCGATTTTAGATGAATACAAACGGCGCGCGGCCGATGGCGGCAACCCAAACTCCAACACCCCAATTGGCGCAGGCGGATATTAATTAGGCAGCCTTTGAACGTGGCTCATCACGATGCACCTGCCGCACCGCAAAGCTCTCTGCTGGCGGCACATCCCACACAAGGTAACGTGAAAGCATTCGCATCAGAGAGCGGCTGTAGCCAGAGCGAGTCCAACCTCCCGATGCCATGCTGGCAATATGGGCCGTCGAATGGCGCTCCATTCGATTAGCTAAATTGAAGGGTGAAGGCTTCATGGCCAAATTTTTTCCAGCCAGATGAATGCGGAAGATCCGGCCATCATAGAAATACTTCACCAACTCCTGCCAGGCATGATGCCACTCCACGATGCGGCGATCATAACGGACCATCGCACGCTCCAAAGTTTCCGGCTGCGTCAGGATCTCGGCACCGTTGGCAAAGACACCTTCAGCCAGCTGACGCGCGCCTTCCAGTGACATAAACAGACCTGGAGACAGCATCGGATCCACAAAACCAAACGCATCTCCCAGCAGCACCCAACCGGGACCGTGGCCACGTTCGGAAAGCAACTGATAGTTGGTGTAGGTCATCACCGGCGTCACTCGCCGTGCACGCATGGCTTTCTCTGCCAGCAAAGGCTCCTGGCGGATAGCATTCTCCAGCCGCTCCTCAGCCGTAGCTCCCAGAGTTTTAGCATGTTCTTTAGAAATAACCACACCGACGGATAGGCGACCCGGCAAGGGGATACGCCAGCTCCAGCCCGCACGCAGCACCGAAATAATGACCTGACCATTCTCCACCTCGTCATGATCAAAGTCCTCAAAATGCGCAAAGTAGGCCACGTCATCACGCTCGCCCTTGTTGGCTGGGATGGCCATCAACCGAGAAAAGGTGCGCGCTCGACCCGATGCATCCACCAGCAGAGGTTCAGACTCAGCACTGAGTCCCGCCACCTCGCGACTGCGTTCACTCAGCCGAATGGAAGGCTGCCCGTCTTTGATGCAAGGCTCCAATTCTGCGCGCGCATGAACAAATCTCGCCCCCAACTCCTCAGCACGCACCCTCAGTAAATTATCCAGCTCAGGGCGTGGTGTGTTATAAGAGTAGGGCGGCAGATGACTTTCCACATTCTTGAAGCTGAAATGCAGCCGCGGCCCGCCATCCGTCACAAAAAAGGATGCCCCCGGCTTCCGCGTAGAGATCTGCGCCACACGGTCCTCCACACCCAGCTGACGAAACACCGGAACAACGCCGGGAATCAGTGACTCACCAACCAGCAATTCCGGGCGCTTATCATCATCAAAAACCAAACAATCAATGCCGCGCTGCGCCAACAGCCCTGCCAGTGTGCAGCCTGCTGGGCCTGCGCCGACGATGACCACTGGGGATGAAGCTTGAAACATAATGAAAGGGTAGCGCTTAAATGCCGCTTTTAAACGCCAATTTAACCAACCTAACATCCACTCATACGCGCTCCAGCTTGATCGGGTATGTCTGAAGGGCATTCCATTGGCAAACAATCAGATCTCCATTTTCCAATACGCAGACATCGTGACCGTGATCAAAGACGCGCTCAGCCTGCATCAGTGGCTTTAATTGGCCCTTTTCATAGACCGGCTCGGTTCCGCCGGGTGCGCTGATGACTTTGTTTTCAGCACTCAGCACCACTGTGAAACCACTGGGATTTTGCGGCAGCTTATTGACCTCTGGTGTGCTGGACCAGCAGACGCCAGCGTAAAGCTCCTGACCTGAAATCACCGGGCGACAAATCATCGCCCCTGGCACCTCGATCGTCTCTAGGTATTTCCCTTCCAGGGTGAAACGCCGGAAGCACTTATCGGCTCGTGACGTCGCGATCACCGTTGCCTGATTCGCGCCCTGCCGAGTATCAATGGCGATGCCATGCGCATTGTTTAAACGCTCACCTTCTGGAACACCTTCTTTGCCGCCAAAGCGGCTAAGAAACTGGCCATTCCGATCATATCTCAGCACGTAGTTTGAGCCATAGCCATCCACCACATAGATGTCCCCATTCGGCGCCACGGCCACCTCCGTGGGATTAAAATTCATCGTCGGCTCATAGGCACCAACAGACATCGGATGACTCAGACTAAAGATCTCCTTTCCCTTCAGATCCATCTTCGTCACGCGGCCCGTTTGCCGATAGCCAGCACTGCCACTTTTCCATAAGCCACTATCCGTGAGAAACAGAAACTCCTCTCCATTCTCCACACTCAGCGTTAGACCATGCCCGCCTGGCCAAGCACTGCCCCAAGATTCTAAAATGCTGCCATCCGGCTTAAAAACCAGCATCTGATGGTCCCAATGATCGCCCACCATGAACAGTCGGCCATCTTTCACCTGCACCATCTCATGGCAATTCAGGATCGGATGGAATCTCCCCTGCCCTGCCGGCACCCACTCCTTATTCACTCGGTAGCGATGCGTGCCATGGCCGATCACCATATCTTTTTTCGGATCAGGCGCAGCTCGCAGGCTTTGTGTCCAAGTAGCAGCCACAGCCGTGCTGAGACCGGAAAGAAAATGACGACGATTTTGAGACATACCAAGATCATGCGAGGAACCAGCGAAACAAACAAGATCAAAGACCTGTCATATTCTGCTATCCCAGTCGGCAATATCCGAAAGCATTCCCACTTGCGTGAGCATTTGATCAGCGGTTCATCAGGTCATGCCTCAGGACTTCATCCGCGTGCGTGGTGCGCGGCAGCACAATCTCAAAAATGTGGACGTGGATATTCCACGGCACCGCTTGGTGGTACTCACGGGCGTGAGCGGCAGTGGCAAGTCGTCACTGGCTTTTGATACCCTCTATGCGGAGGGTCAGCGGCGCTATGTGCAGAGTCTTTCCGCCTACGCTCGGCAGTTCCTAGATCAGCTGGAAAAGCCAGACGTGGACTTTATCGAAGGACTTTCCCCAGCGGTCGCCATTGAGCAAGTTCACAGCACGCCAAACCCGCGCAGCACCATTGCCACGGTCACGGAGATCTACGATTACCTCCGCGTGCTCTATGCCGTGGCTGGTCAGCCGCATGATCCCGAGACGGGAGAGGTTTTGATCAAAAATACGCCCGCTGAGATCGGCTCGCGCGTTTTGGAACTGAAGGAAG
>CAMBPS010000086.1 GCA_945869675.1 Prosthecobacter debontii
AGTAGACGATGCCGTGTTGCTCAACGGCACTCTTTAGGAGCAAATCGATGGCTACAGGATGCTTAACAATGCGGCTGCCAAGGGCGCGGCTAATCCACTCCGTCAAGGCAGGAGAGGATGTCTGTTGTGCCAATTTGACGAGCGTGAGCGGTTCAGTGTCGGTGAGTGGGCTGATGCCAAACCAGACCATGGATGGCAAAAAGGGATCGTCGGCGTCTTCGGTATGTGAGAGTAGAGCTGTGGCTAAAGCGGCTCTTTTTTCGAGTGGGAGTCGTTGGAGGACGCTAGCGAGTTGAAGCCTTACGAAGGGAGATTTTTCGTTCGCTGCCATTTGTGCAGGATCGAAGGTGAGTGCGGGGTATTTTGCGTGTTTTAGCGGGCCAGTGATGGCGTCGATGGGTGAAAACTGCACGGCCTCACGGATTGCGATGGAGCGCTGGTGTTCATTTTCCCTGAAGTCGGCTTTCGGCAAAGGTTTACGCCAAGCAAAGGGCTTCTCCGCCTTCTGCGCTTCTCCATAACTGATCCTGAAAATCCTTCCACTGCTGCGATGCACGCCGGTGCTGTCATGGCATTCGCCGGTGTCACTCCAGTCGAGGATGAAGCCGCTACCGTCCGGGCCAGTGCTGATTTCGATACCACGGAACCAAGGATCGTCGGTGAGGAAAACATCAGGCTCGTGTTTGCCAACATAGCCGCTGCCGTTGCGTTCAAGTCGCTCAACGTTCGCACGGCGGCCATGCATATTGAGCGTGAAGAGCTTGTTGCGATACTGTTCGGGCCATTGGTCGCCCTGATAGATCATCATGCCGATGTGGGCATGACCACCTCCGAGGCTGTTCGCCTTGCCATCGCGGGATTCCGTCCAGCTTCCACTGCGGTCGTAGTGGTAGTGATCGGCGATGGTGTCAAGCTTGTCATAAACGAGGGGATTCATCGCGCTGGAATCCATCAGATGTGCTCCGTGAATGAGGTGCCAGAGATGCCCCGTCACAGTGTTGATGAAAAACATCTCGCCGTTTTGATCCCAATCATGACCCCAGGGATTGGTCGTTCCATGAGTCAGCACTTCGACGATTTTCCGCTCAGGGTGGAAGCGCCAGATGCCGCCTTTCATGGGGATGCGCTGATCATCTGGAGTGCCTGGCACGCCTAATAATCCTGGGCAGGAGTGACCGCAGCGCCCGTAAAGCCAGCCGTCAGGACCAAAGCGCAGGCCGTTGGCAAAGTTGTGGTAGTTATCCTTGGCTACCGTGAAGCCATCAATCATCACTTGCGGTGGGCCATCAGGGATGTCGTCCTGATTGGCGTCAGGGATAAAGAGCACTCGAGGCGGGCACATGAGCCAAACACCACCGCGCCCGACTTCGACACTGGTCAGCATTTGCACGTCTTCCGTGAAGACTTTTCGCGTCTCTGCTACGCCGTCCCAGTCCTGATCTTCGAGAATGATGACGCGGTCTTGGAGTCCGAGGTCAAAGCGTTTGCTGCGTTCCGCGTAGGTATAATTCTCGGCTACCCACATCCGACCTTTGGCATCCCAAGCCATGCCAATCGGATTCTGCACATCCGGCTCTGCTGCAAAGAGGGTCGCTTTGAAACCAGACGGTAGTTTGAGCATTTGAAGAGACTCTTGCGGCGTCGGCGGCTGGGCATCACCAGGGTCAGAGTTGTAGATCGCGGGAAAGTCTGCTTGAGCCAAAGCCGCGAATGCCAGATATGCTGCCAAGGACCATTTGAATGAAGAAAACATAATTGAGAAATCGTGTGAACAAACGCAGATCATTCAACTGGTGAATAGGCGTGATTTTGTGTTGGACAGGGTCAACGCATGACGTTTTCGTCAGGAATCACCAAACAGCTGGGTAGTTCTGAGAACTGAGCATCGACTTTCCATCTGGCGTGGGGGATGTCTGTTTGAATTAGCGAAGTTCGTCGATCCATTTCTCACAGGTGTCAGGCTCGAAAGCACGAATGGCTTTCAGCAAGGATTCAGGCTCGGTTTTGGTGATTAAGCTGGAGCGGTGCTCGGGTTTGAGAAAACCGGTCGTGCTCATGTGATCGAGGAAGGTGAGTAGGTGATCAAAGAAGCCTGCGACATTCAATAATCCAACGGGTTTCCCGTGAAAGCCGAGTTGCAGCCAGGTCAGAGTCTCAAAGAGCTCATCCAGCGTACCGAAGCCGCCGGGCAGGGCGATGAAGGCATCGCTGAGATCGACCATTTTTTGTTTCCGCTCATGCATGGAGCGGGTGATGTGGAGTTCCGTGACACCGCCATGACCAAGTTCTTTGGCCAGCAGAGATTCGGGGATGACGCCGATGACTTCACCACCAGCGGCCAATGCGGCATCAGCGATGACGCTCATGATTCCCACATTGCCACCACCATAGACGATGCCGATGCCTTGCTTGGCCAGATAGGTTGCGATCTCGGCGGCCATTGTTGCATAAATGGGATCGAGTCCGCGACTGGACCCACAATAAATGGCGATGCGCATGAGGAGAGTTTTTTTAGCGTTTCACAGCATCCCAAACTTTGCTGTATTTGGCTAGGTCTGGGCCAAGATCTTGGATGACCTCGCTTTTGGCACGGATGGCTTCTGGAATGATGACAGCAGGATTTTGAAGGAAGGCAGGGTTTACTTTTTTGAGAGCCTCGACATTAGGGCAGAGGTAACCCATCCACTGCATGTTTTCAGCCGCGATGTCAGGATCGAGCAAATGATTGATGAATGCATGTGCCAGGTCCTTTTGCGGCCCAGATTTCGGGATGACCATCTCATCACAACCCATCGTGACGCCTTCTTCGGGAATGAGGATGCCGATTTTGTCATTCTCTTGAGCGACCTGGAAAAGGTCTCCGCTGTAACCATGGACGAGGATGAATTCGCCTGAATCCAGTCCGCTTTTGTAGCCTTCGTTATCCAATTTGGCGGCATTCTTTTTCCAGCGTAGAAGCACTTCTTGAGCTTGAGCTAGCTCAGCGTCATTTCGTGTGTTGATGCTGTAGCCGAGAGATTTAAGGGCAGCTCCAATGGTCTCACGCATGTCGTCAAAGAGCGTCATACGCTGTGCGGCCAGGGGGCTTTCGAAAAGGTTCCAAGATGGCTTTGGCTCTGTGATCTTGTCTTTTCGATAAGCAACTACGGCATAAGCCAGTGTGTAGGGAACGCTGTGTGCCATCGTTTTATCGATGACCTTGTCGAGCACCGAGCTGTCGATATTTTTGAGGTTAGGCAGCTTGCTGTGATCTAGCTCGGCGAGCATGCCTTCCTGATGCATGACTTGAATCATGTAGGCAGTCGGAAAGAGCACGTCATAGCCACTGGCGCCGGCTTTTAGTTTGGCATACAAGGACTCATTGGAATCAAAGGTGTCGATCACAACGCGGCAGTCGTGCTTTTCCTCAAAGGTCTCAAGGCATGCAGGGCTGACATAATCAGCCCAAGTGAAGACATGCAGCGTCTCCCTCGCAGTCAGGACAGCGGTGAATGCAAACAGTAGCAGGAGGACTCTCATGGCTGCTTGAGGAAGCGCGTGCAGATGCCGCCGCCATTGACCACAGTGGGGAGTTGCTCGGCTTGGCGACCGCTGGCGATGATGCATTCGACTCCACCACGCACAGCATCCTGCACGGCGCGGAGTTTGGAGATCATACCTCCGGTGCCTAGGGCGGTCTTTTCCTCTTGAGCGTGATGGATCACGACATCCACATCCTCCACGACTGGGATAGGGCCTTCCTCAGGTTTCTGAACGTCACGCAACAGGCCAGGAGCGCTGGTCAGTAGGATGAGCAGGTCCGCTTTCCAAAGGCAGGCGATTTTGGAAGAGAGTTTGTCGTTATCTCCAAAGCGCAGCTCTTCGATGGCGACACTATCGTTTTCATTAATGACGGGGACGATTTGGGGGAACTGAAGGAGTCGTTCCAGAGTGGCTTTCACGCGATTGGCTCGGTCAATCTGAGCCAAGTCTTCATGCGTGACAAGGAGCTGGGCGACATGCAGGCTGTGATCACGCAAAAGGTTTTCATAGGCATGCATGAGGTGAGTTTGACCAACAGCAGCCAAGGCCTGCAGCGTCGTCATATCGGTCGGTCGGGATTTCATTTCCAGTGGCTTCAGACCTGAGGCTACGGCACCGCTACTGACGACGACAACGCTGTGGCCGTCTTGTTTTAAGAGAGCCACGGCTTCGACGAGCTTACGCAATTGCACTGGATCCGGCTCTGGGGTGTCGAGCTTGGTGAGGATGCCTGAGCCGAATTTGAGGACGATGCGCTTGGGGCCGATGCTGGTCATGAGAGGTAAGCAGCATGAAAGAGCAGAAGGCAGGCTGTGGCAAGAGCCTGTCGCACCCTAGTGTGCCGCTTCGGCGATCTCTGGGGCCTGCGTTTCGGAACTCGAGCTAGCTCTCGATTTTCCAAAGAGCGCACTCACGAGACGGCTAAGGTCGTCCACCGCCAGATAACATAGGGGGACGAGGAATAGGGTGATGATGGTGGCAAAGAGACTGCCATAACCCATGGCGACGGAGACGGGGGTCAAAAATTGAGCATGGGTGCTTTGAGCGCCACTGCTGAATAAGAAGGGGATCATTTTAGCTAGCCAAGTGCCATCAAAGATCAGTGGTACAAGCCCGAAGAAGGTCGTGATCTGAGTGAGGAAAATGGCGCGGAAGCGTAATTTGCCGCCTTGTTGAACGGCCTCTCTCAGGCTCATCCCGCCTGCTTTCAGGTCGTTGATTTCATCGACCAAGACAAGGGTGTCATTCACGACCACTCCGCAGACGCCGAGGATGCCAAAGGCGCTCATGATGCTGACGGGAAGACCATGAAAAAGATGGCCGATCACCGCACCGACGACGCCGAAAGGCACGACGAGAAGCACGATGAGTGGCTGGGTATAGCTTTTAAAAGGAATAGCCATCAGCCCATACATGGAGGCAATGACGATGATGAAAGAGAGGATCATTTCACCCTGACTTTCCCGCTGATTGCGTGCCTCACCTTCAAAGCTCCAGCGGATATGAGTGTGATTGGCTAGTAGGTTGTCTAAAAAGCTGGTTAGCTCAAGACGCATGGCTGCTATGTCAGTGGTGGCCTTGTCCGCATCGGCAGAAATATTGAGCGCGCGCCTGCGGTCTACACGTTTGATGCTAGTGAAGCTCTTAGCTACTTTGGCCTCTGCCACCCGGCTGAAGGGGACCTCTAATCCACTGGCGGTGCGGACGCGCATGGTATCTAGAGTGGCTAGGTTTCTGCGGTCATCACGGGGCATTCGGAGCATGACTTTGACTTCATTGCGCCCGCGCTGGATGCGCTGTACTTCATCGCCGTAAAAAGCTTGTCTGACTTGTCTTGCCAGGTCGCTGACGGTGACACCGAGTTGCTGTGCTTCCGTTTTCAGCGTTAGCTGGATCTCGTTGCGCCCGCTATCGAGTGAGTCGTTGATGTCAAAGAGTGCTGGGTAGGTGGAAAGCTTTTCTTTGATCTTTTCAGACATGCCGAGCAGTTCTTTAGGATCAGTGCCGGTGAGCTGAATGTCGATGGGATCTCCCCCACGCATGATCTCGGCGCGGAAGGTCAGTTCCTCGGCACCGACAATGCTGCCGATGCGCTTACGCCAGTCATTGGACATCTCGACGGTGTTGGCATCACGAGTGCGCTCTTCGGGCCCGAAGGTTTCCATCGTGACGCCACCGATATGGCTACCGCTGGCAGATGGGGCGCCACGGCTGGAAATCGTCGTGCCAACGGTGGAAATGATGTGTTTGATCACGCTCTGACCATCTGGCCCGACATACTCTTTCTGCATGTCCAGGGCGATGTCGTAGATGCGCTGGATTTGTGCATCGGTGACTTCCACTGGAGTTCCATCCAGCATCGACAGTCGGCACTCGATGCGCTCACTGGCAACCCGAGGAAAGTAGGTCGTAGCGATCCGGCCACCTGAAAACATGCCGATGATGATAATCAGCCCGCCGAATAAGAGTGCTAATACCGTGTAGCAATGCCTGACACTGAAGCGGATGGCAGGCGCGTAAACAGTGCGCACAAACCACCTCAATGTGGCATCTGATCTGCGGTGTATCGGCTCCAATAAGTCTCCTGCACGTCCAAGAAAGGGATGCGCAAGATGGCTGGGCAAAATCAGTTTTGTTTCTACGAGAGCGATCAGCATGACAGCGATGAAGATCAGCGCGATGGGTTTAAACATGGAACCCCAGTCGGATGAATCCAGTGCCATGGGCAGGAAGGCTATAACAGTCGTGAGAACACCGAAAGTGATCGGAACAGCCATGCGCTGGGTGCCTGCAATGGCTGCCTCTAAGGCTGACATGCCGGTCGTTCGTCGTAGGTGATCGCAGTGTTCACTGATGACGATGGCATCATCGACCACGATGCCGAGTACGAGGATGAAGCCCATGAGTGAGGATAGGTTGATGGAGATGTCCATGTAGGGCATCAGCGCGATGGCGCCCATGAAACTCATGATCATACCTACGGCCACCCAGATCACGGCTTCAAGCCGGAGAAAGAGGCCAACGCATAGGAAGACTAGAATCAGGCAGCTCTGAGCGTTTTGCATCAGTAGGTCGATGCGGCCTTTGACGATTTTTGAGCGATCATTCCAGTAGTCGAGGTGTACGCCACCGGGCAGTTTTTTATTTGTCTCGCTGATGTAGTCCTTCACTCGATTGCCGATGGTGATGGCATTCTGCTTGCCTTCACGCATGACACTGATCATGACACATCGGCGTCCATTCAGTCGGGTGATGAGCGGGTTTTCAGTAAAGCCGTCGATGATTTTGGCTATCTCGCCCAAGGTGACTTTGGTGCCGTCTGCTCGGGTGACCATGGGAACCCTTGCATAATCTTCGCCCGTGTAGGCGCGGCCACGAGTGCGCAGTGAAACATCACCTGCTTCTGTCTGCACGACGCCCGCTGGCATGTCGAGGGCGTTATCACGGATTGCCTTGCTGATCGTTTCAAGACTCAGGCCGTATTTACGCAACGTTTCTTCGGGGATTTCGATGGCGATCTCTTCGTTTCGCACACCAGTGATGTCCGCGTGAGAGATGCCGGGTAGTGATGCTAATTCATCGCGCGTTTGTTCGCCGAGGCGCTTCAAGTCACGCTCGGCCATGTCAGCGCTGAGGATGACTGTGATCACTGAATGAAAGCTATCGTCCAACTGGATGATCGGTTTTTCAGCTAGGGCAGGAAAATTGGGGATGGAATCCAATCGGATCTTCACGTCCTCTAGCACGCGCCGTGGATCATCGTCTTCATTGACTTCGATGAAAACACTGCCGCCGTTGCTGCCGGCGGTGCTGTTCACGTGTTTGATGCCTCCGACTTGCTGGATCGCTTCCTCGATCTTTAAAACGATGGTCTCCTCTGTCTCTTCAGGTGATGAGGCCGGGTACGGCACTGTCACGGAGACAAAGCGGGAAGGCATATCCTGAAACACTTCCAGCGCAATCTTGTCATTGTAAAGCGTGTAGGCACCCGCCGCCATGACTGCGAGCATCAGCAGATTTGCAGCGACGTGATTGCGGGCGAACCAAGAGATCATGAGGGGATTGGGGAAGTGAAAAGTATTGAGTGATGGAACGCGGACGTCCCGCCTGTGGACTTATATCCGTTGGATAGTTCGAGCGGTCACTCTTCCATACGCGCGAGATAGGTCAAAGAGCGATCATCTCCTCTACGCGCCACAACGATGATTTGAGCGCGTTTTTCGCCGACGTAACCAGTGCTTGTGATGCGGCGCAGGTCATCGTCACTGGTGAGTATGCCCTGCATCGCTTGGGCACGTGCGCCAGTGAGGTTCAGGAGGCGGTAAGCTTCGCCATCCGAGATGCGTTGGTCATCTTCGGTGCCTGGGATGCCGTCGGCACCGTCACGGCGTTTGATGTAATTTTCAACATCGCTCTCTGAGGCCCCTGAGATAGCTATCAGGGTTTCTTTAAAGGCAGTGCGCAGATCGATGGTGCCATCACCAAAAACCGAAAAGAATTCGCGCCAGTCAGGCTTCAAGCGGTCCACCACACCCATGCCGCGTGCGAGCAGCATTTCGTCCACACTAATGAAGCCAGTGTTTCGTGGCAGATCCATCACGCCTAGGCCTTCGTAAAAGGACTTTTCGGCTCCATTGCTACGCACTTCTTCATCACGATCTACCCAGTCGCTCAGGGATTCACTAGCCACGGTGGCTTCATCACTATTCAGACCCCAACGTTCAAAAAGCTGAGTGACCGCAGTGCTCAAGCGGTCGTCAGTGATGAGATTGATGGGGATGCGTGCGCCTTCATAATTGATCACGACATCAAAGCCGCTATCCGTGCCGATTTTTTGTTTAAGGACTTTGTCGCCACGCCGTGTGTCGGGATGAAGACCGACAGCTAGCCCGCTTTCTGCCAAGTGCAGCGCACGAAATTCTGCCGACGCCAAGGCTGCTTCTTCAGCGCTGTAACGGATATACTCCACCACCCCCATGACGGTGACCGACATGAGCAGTAGCGCCCAGATCATGATCATGAGAGCTGAACCTTGCCTCAATCGGGCGGGCGAACAGGTCTTGAACAACGAAGAGGCCTGATTTGAGTCTTGAAATAAAAAGGGAGTCATAGAAAAAGACCGCTAACGGTCACTAGGAGCTGGGTTAGGAGCACTGCTAGGGCTTGGATTATTGCCAGGCCCCCGATTGTTAGCTCTTCCTTCGCTCTGAGCGCCTTGTCCCCGTCCACCACCCTGTCCACCTGTGCTATTGTTGTTGCCACCTTGGGGGCTAGAGACGCTTGGGCTCGTCGATCCATTGCCTTTGACGAGAAGGAGGGTCGGCAAACTATAAACCATGCGCAGCGGCGTGGTGCGGTCGCGCATGACGAGCTGTACTTCAATCAGGTCAGGCCAGGCATCGTCATTCCATTCTTCGAGCCAAGTGTCATCGGCATCTTTGAAAAAACGCCATTTTAAATTCACCACATCGGGTAGCAACGGCATCCAGTAGCGTCCCTGATCATCGGGTGCGGTTAGGCCTGTAGTTTCTTGACGGAGCGCCATGCCATTGGAGTCGGTTTGGGGAATGAGATCTTCGCGCGAAAGACAGAGATACGAGATTAACGCATTGTTAGTATCGGTGGCGCCATTCGGGTCAGGGCGCAGCCCAAGGATCGTGTCCTTATAGCTAATCGGATTGATGCCAAAACCAAAACAGTTGGGGGACCCACTGATTGTTAGTTCCTGGCCTGAAGCTGGTGCATTGGGATCGAGTAAGGTCAGTTCAAGCGTGGCTGTGCTAGGCAGGGTGGTAAAGGTTTTCCGGCATAGATCAAGGAAGCGGTTGATGGCATCATTCTCCCGCTGAATCTGCTCGATCTGGGCTGCACCTTTGACACTGCCTTGAATGATGGAAAAGAGAGTGCCTGTGATCATGCCTAGGATCGTGAGTGCAATCACGACCTCCATGAGTGTGAACGCGCGAACACTGTGCCTTTGCCTAGCAGAGAGTATTGCTTCAGTTGTTGGTAGGTTTGTAAACATAAACGTCCACGCTTTCCTCCCGTTGTTCGTTTCCGGCGCTGTAGGTGGCCATGATTTTAAGGTTGTATAGGTCACGCATCGTATTGCCATTGGTCATGGTCAGAGAGACCGGCTCTGCCGTGCTGCTGTAGGTCACACCTGAGGCGGCGTCTGTGATGCTGGCGCGCATTTCATTGAGTGGCTTCCGGCGAATTTCTTCCAAAAATGATCTCATGCCGATACGCACGCGCTGGTCCTTGTTTAGGATATTGGCCACCTCCATGGAGCTGTTCAGCGTGCGCGCCAGACCAAGGACACCGATGGAAAAGATCGAGAGGGCGATGATCAGTTCCAGAAGAATGTAGCCGTGTTGTGTGGGCCTCAATGAGATCTGTTTCATTTAAGATCAATGACCTCCCTTGTGATGTCTGCTGTCAGTGCGCCGAACTCCACGTCAAAGGTCGCGCTTTGGCGATCTAGATGGAGTTTTAGCGGAACGCTGATGCCAGTAGGTTGAAAGACCCAGAGTTTGACGACCTCTCCTGTGACAGGGGTTTCGGCGGTATCACTCCAGAACTTCAGGGTGTACTGAACATCTTGAGGCAGGTCATAGTGCTGCTCCCAGTTGTCGTCTAATTTGGGTCCGACTGGAGCCATAGGGAGTGACGTCTTGGGAGTCTCTCCAGCGCCCGCATCCAGATCAGAATCACTGTCATCGGCGTTGGGATTCAGGCGGCGAGAACCCGTCTCTTCTTCTGATAGAAAGGTGGTCAACTCAGAGAGCTGGAAGTAAGGGCTGAAGTAACGGGAAGCCACAAAGCCCCCCTGATAAAAAGCTACCTGGTAGGGGCGCTTCTCGCGCATGGCTCGTATGCGGGTTTCCTTGGCCAGCCTAACTAGCTCAATGATCGGTTCACGGGCCAACTGCTCTTCTCTCAGCCCCCGAAACATCGGCACAGCCCCAGCAGCGATGACGATGATGATAGTCAGGGAGATGACGATTTCGACGAGAGTGAATCCATCGTATGGACGAAACGGACTCAATGACGAGGGAATGACGAAACCTGAAGAGCGAAGGCTAGAGGCAGACCTTTCTCGGTCATTCGTCATTGAGTGTCCAAGATTCATTTTTCATTTTGCCGCTGCATTAGCTGGCCAGTTGCCGATGTCGTCTTCTGTGCCGTCAGCGCCGTCTTTGCCGACGGACCAGACATCATAGGGCTTCTTGGATTTCTGCGCTGGATAACGATACTTGTACTCCTGGCCCCATGGGTCCTTTGGCACAGATTCCAGCAAGGCGGTCCATTTTTCAGGCAGCGGTTCAGTGGTGGGTTTTTCGACAAGGGCTTTAATGCCTTGCTCTGTGGTCGGTGCACGCATGTTGCGGGCTTCATAGAGTTGCATCTGAGTCATGATGTTCTGTAGGTCTCCGTCCACTCGTGTTTCTTTGGCCACATCAACGTTGCCCTTCAGCATGTAAATGGAACCTGCGGCTAAAATGGAGATGATGGTTAGCACGATCACGATCTCGATGAGAGTGAAGGCTGCAGATCGTAGGTGGAGGTGGGGCTTTTGGATATTCATGGCTTTTTTACAGGATTAACAGGATTGCAGGATTAACAAGATTCTGAAAGTAATGTTGCAAGGAATGAAGGTTGAATTTAAACGCGACTGCGGATGCCGTTCACGGATTGGAAGACGGCGGAGATGATGGAGTAGGCGACGACACCGACAATGATGGCCATAAAAAGAATGATCACTGGTGAGATTAGGGCGGTCATGCGCTTGATCCGCTTATCGAGTTCTTTATCGTAGCGGACGGCGCTTTTTTCGAGTGACTGATTCAGTTGGCCGGTTTGCTCACCTACGGCAATCATGTCTACCAACATCATGGGGAAGTGGCCGACCTTTTTGAGCGAGCTGGAAAGCGCGCCACCTTCAGCCACCAGGTTTGTCACCTTGGCCAGTAGGGACTGGATATAAACATTGGCCGAGATTTTGGAGACCAATCGGATGCTATTCATGAGCGGCACGCCATTGCCAACGAGGCTGCCCATGCTGTGACTGAACTGAGCATAGAATCGAGTCGCGATGACTGGGCCAAAAAGGGGCAGATTCAGTTTTGTCTCATGCCACCACATGAGACCTTTTGGCGTAGCGATAAAGGCTTTGAAGGAAAGCGCGATGATCGTGATGATGGAAAGCAGCACCCACCAGTAAGAGGCTAGGAACGAATTGAAGCTGATCAGCATCTGCGTGGCGAAGGGCAGCTTTTGACCACTCTTGTCCAGCAGATCGGTGATCTGGGGTACCATGACCGTCATGAAAACGACCATCAGCACCGTGCAGGCACCAATAAGGAAAGCCGGGTAAATCATTGCTTGAGTTACCTTTGACTGGAGCTCTGCCATGACCAGTAAATTCTGTGCCAGTCGGCGCAGAATCGGGGCGAGTGATCCGCTGACCTCGCCCGCTGCTACGAGGTTGCAGTAAAGTTCGTCAAAGCTTGGGGATGCCTTTTTAAGGGCCTTGGAGACACTGCTGCCTTCACGCAATTGATCCCGCATGATGCCGGAGACTTTCCGCAGAGCCACATCTTCTTGGCGTTCCATGATCACCCGCAGTGCCTGATCGATTTGTAATCCACCATCCAGCATGTCAGCCAGCTCTTCAGTGAATAAGATGATCTGGTTGCGGCTTAGTTTGGTCGGTAGATGATCCTCCATCTTTGCCGCTGCTGCCGTGCCTGCTTTGACGCTTTTTGCCTCTTCTTCCACTTTGACTGGAGTCAGTGCCTGAGATTCCAGTTTGCGGAAGACCTCAGCCTTTGACCCAACAGCCAAACTGCCCGTGACAGTTTGACCCGAGGTATTGAGAGCAGTGTAGGCGAAGGTGGGCATGAGATGAGAATTAGCTGCGCGTCTTGAGGATTTGATTGCGCTTGTAAGGGTGGATTCGTCCATCAAGAATCGCTATGACAATGGCGGCTCCGGGTTCCATTCGATAGTAAAGGATCGAGTTGAATACTTTTGAATTCACATGGAGGTAACCTTTGATTTTGCTATGAATACCTGCGGTGCGACGAAGGTCGTTCAAGTCCTGTTCGATGCACTCGCGGAAGTAAGAACCGATGCCTTTTTCCTGTTTTTCGTAAAACGCGTAGGAGTAGTCAAGATCGTCAAACGCATCGCTAGTAACAAGAATTCTCATGGCATCCGGTGTCGCATCTCGACAATAAAGTCATCAAGTTCTATGAGCGTGGCTTCACCAGACTTTAGGCGTTCTTCACGCTCATCAAGGACTTCGAAATGCCAATCATGAAGTTCGGTCTTCTCTGCGATGCCAAGTTGGCTGCGGAGGATCCCATACAGATCCCATTTCTGTCTCATAGACATATCTTCAATGGGAAGCTCGATAGGCGGATTCGATTCAATGGTCATAGGCTGATGATAGTCATCGGTTGCTGTTTGGCAATAGGGGGCCTTTACTCGCTCGCCGCAGTCACTGTCATCACTTCTTCGAGTGTGGTGATGCCTTCGCTGGCTTTGCGGAAGCCGTAGTAGCGCATGGGGATCATTCCGTCCTTCAGGGCTTGGGCTTTCAGCTCCATGGCGGTGGCGCGTAGATTGATCTTTTCTTGGAGATGCTCAGTCATGAGGCAGATTTCCATGATGGCGAGTCGGCCTGTGAAGCCGGTGTTTCGACAGGAACGACAGCCGACGGGGCGGAAGAGCTTGGTTTTCCACTCAAGCGGGAAGCCGATGGCCTTCAGGTAGCTGTCCTCATGATGAGCAGGCTCCTTGCAATGCGGACACAGGGTGCGGACGAGGCGCTGGGCTTGGAAGGCGCGGACAGAGGAAGAGACCATGAAGGGCTCAATCCCCATGTCGATGAGACGGGAGATGCCACCTACCGCATCATTGGTATGCAGAGTGGAAAAAACCAAGTGTCCGGTGAGCGCGCCACGGATGGCGATTTCGACGGTCTCTTGATCGCGCATTTCTCCGACCATGATGACGTTTGGATCTCCGCGCAAAATGCTGCGCAGACCCGCCGCAAAGGTGAGGTCGATCTCGGGCTTCACGGCAATTTGAATGATGCCGTCGAGTTTGTTTTCGACCGGGTCCTCGATGGTGACGATGCGGCGCTCTTTGGTGTTGAGCTCTTTGAGCAGGGTGTAAAGCGTGGTGCTTTTGCCCGAACCCGTCGGACCGGTGATGAGGATGATGCCGTTGGGGGCTGCGAGCAGTTTGCGGAACTTGGCCTCGGTCTCGGGATCCAGCCCGATGGCGCCCATGTCGAACTTTTTCCGAGTAAGCAAACGCAGAGCGACGGACTCGCCGTTGACACTGGGAATGCAGGCGACACGGACGTCGATAGGCTCACCATCCAGCTCGAGATTGATACGGCCATCCTGCGGCATTCGGCGTTCGGCGATGTCGAGATGCGCCATGATCTTCAAGCGCGAAATGAGCGAGTTTTGCAACACGCGCATGTTTGGCGGCACAGGCACTTCGATCAACTTACCATCGACACGATACCGAATGCGTAGATCGCGTTCCAAAGGCTCTACATGGATGTCTGTGGCACGTTCTTTCAGGCCTTCGCGGAAGATCTGATTCACAAAGTTCAGCACCGTGGCTTCTTCGTCGGCTTCGTCGAGGACGTTCACTTCTTGTTTGAGGTCATCGTCCTGATCGACACCTTCGCGGCCTTCCAGCAGCTCTTCGAAATTCTCTGCGCCCACGCCGTAGCCCTGGTGCAAGGCTTCGAGGATGCGGTGACGGCTGGCCACCTGCCAATGCACGCGTTTACGCAGTTCCTGACCCACTGCCTGGCGTGCGCTTAGGTCAAAAGGGTTGTAGGTCAGAACGGTGACTTCGACAGCGCTGACGTGGGTCGGATAAATACGGTGCCTGAGTGCTAGCTTGGCGGGGAAGCGATTGTGTAGACCGTCTTGAGATTCACCTTCGTCTTTGGCAAAAGGCATTTTGAGGATGCCAGCGAGCTGGGAGAAGAAGCTCTCTTCATCCACGACATTCGCGTCGAGCAGCGCTTCGATTAACGGCTGGCGCTTATCTCCGGCTTCTTCCAACGCATGCCTTAACCTCGGCGCATCTCGGCAACCGGCGAGGTTAGCTGCTTGGGATAGAATGTCGGAAAGCGTGTGATAAGACATGGGTAGGGGCTGTAGAACGTAGGAAGTCAAGACAAGTTGCGGCTAAACTCAGCTATGAAAGAGATGGGTCAGCAGCCAGACATAGAGGATGAATAAGCCCAAAAGCATGCCACCCAGTGCCAACATGATAAGTCCAAGAACGCCAAAGAGCTGCCAAGTGCTGCGTTTGATCCTGTCCTGCTGACCAGCTTGCCAATCGGTAAGCAGCTTCAAATTACGCGAGTTGGATTTAAAGAAGGCACTAGCCACTGGCCCCACAGCAGGGAAGTAGTCAAAGACAGTATTCAGGAGCATGTTTGCAGCCATTCGCAGAAGCACCGGCACACTGACTCGGCTGCGCACGGCTTCGATGAGGATGATGAAACCGCCTCCTGAGGCAATGGTGCTGCCAATACCAGGGATCAAGGAGAGCAGGGGATCGAGTCCCACTTTGAAATCGGTGCCAGGGATGCGTAGCAAGTTGTCCAGCCACTTGGCTAGGAATTGAGCCACCTCGGATTCGACCGGCTTGCTGTTGGGTTGTCTGGAAAAGCTGCCTTTCTGCGGGAGTAAAACTTCATTGATATGGATTTCGTCTGGGATCTCAGAAGGCATATGGATTGCGCTCGAGTTTTTGGTTGATTAACAGCCGAAACGCTCACGGAGATGCTTGAGGTGGTGGCGGGCATGGGTGGGTTTACCGGTTGCGTTCTCCATGATTTCTCCGGGTAAGAAGGCACCGCCATGCTGGTGGACCTTTTCCCGTAACCAAGACAAGAGCGGTGCGAAGTCGGCTTGTTCGTTGGCTTTGGCGATGCTGCGCTGTTTTTTTGCTGTAGCAAAGAGCTGGGCTGCATTGAGATTGCCCAACGTGTAGGTGGCGAAGTAACCAAGTCCACCCATGCTCCAATGGATGTCTTGTAGGCAGCCTTGGGAATCTGACGGTGGGGTCATGCCAAAGAGTTCTTCAAACTCGGCATTCCAGGCCGCAGGCACGTCTTTCACAGCGAGATCGCCACGCAGCATTTGGCGTTCGATGCTGAACCTGAGAAGAATGTGCAAATCATAGGTGGCTTCGTCTGCTTCGACCCGAATAAAGGAATACTTGGCTCGTGTAATAGCTGCCAAAAACTGGTCTAGGTTGATTTTACGCAGATTCGGGAAGATCTCGGCAGCACGCGGGAGCCATTTTTGCCAGAAAACGCGGGAGCGCCCGACGTGGTTCTCCCAAAGGCGGCTCTGGGATTCATGGATCCCTAATGAGCAGGCGCGGCCTGATGGCAGACCGAAATCAGCTTCTGGCAATCCCTGCTCATAGAGTCCGTGGCCGGCTTCGTGAAGGACGCCGAAGAGAGAGCTGGTGAAGTCACTTTCATCATAGCGAGTGGTCAGTCGGACGTCGCGTGGACCCAGCGTGGTGCAAAAGGGGTGTGTCGTGGTATCAATGCGTCCTGCATGGAAGTCGAAGCCGATGCTTGTAGCAATTTCGGCATTGAGCTGCTGTTGCTTGGCAATGGGGTAATGGCCACGAAGCAGGTTGGGTTTCACCGCTTTTCCGCGTTCTACCGCAGTTCGGGCGATCTGGGTCAGGTCAGGTTTTAGTTTGGTGAAAAGTGTGGCTACTTCGCGAGTGCGTGCGCCGCGCTCATAGGTTGAGAGCAGTGCATCGTATGGCTCGTCTGCATAACCCCAGAGATCGGCTTTTCGTCGGGCGATGCCGAGTAGCTTTTCTAAATGAGGAGCAAAGGCGCTAAAATCCGAGCTTTTGCGTGCGTGTATCCAGGCGTGTTTGGCGTGAGAAGCGGTTTCACTTTCTTCAATGACGAGTTTACCAGGGATTTTGGCCGCTTTGACAAAGTCCTCATGCATCACTTTGACGTTGGCCTTTTGTTTAGGGTCACGCAGCTTCGATTCGAGAGCTTTCTCCAAGAGCTTTTGCATCATGCGTCCTGTCGCCAAGGCATGGGCCTTGCCACTGAGCCAGGACATCTGACTGGCGCGGAAGGTCAGTGCTTTGACTGGCATGTAAGTTTCCTGATCCCAAGAAAGCGCAGATTCGGTGGAGGTAAGGAGGGCGACCTCGCGCGCGGTATTGCAGAGTTGATCGTAGGCAGTGACAGACATAGTGAGGGTATTCTTCCGAGGCAGCTCAGAAGTGCAAGTTGCTGCTCTCATGGACTTTCCCTGGATGATTTGGCATGAAATCAGCGATCAATAAATAATAAGTCGGAAAACT
>CAMBPS010000087.1 GCA_945869675.1 Prosthecobacter debontii
ACATCCGCGAAAACCCCGTCCGCGCCAACTTAGTCCGCGAACCCCAAGACTGGAAATACACTCAAAGCCTAGTTCCAGGATACCCCGAATTACATGTTTGGGCAGAGGACTATTGGCTCCGATACTGGCGCATTGTCGCCGCCGCGTAGTCGCCGCCGTAGCTGCCTCCGCAAGGAGGTGGTCTGGAAAACGCACGGATACCATGGGACGCTACTTCCACTTGAACGAACCTCGTCCGATCTTGCGTTCTATCCTGCTCATACTTATTTCATTCATGAAACACATCTTCATCATCACCGCCCTTTTCATTTCCAGCATCCACGCGGAGGAGTGGCAGCCGGAGCCAGGGTTCAAAAGTCTCTTCAATGGCACGGACCTCACAGGCTGGTGCTTCCGAGCGAAGACAAAGAAAGAGGAAACCAAGGCTGGGGAGATCCTGGAAAAGTTTGATGGCAAAACCGTCTCCAGCGATGCGCATTACTCGGCCAAAGAGGGCATCTTCACGGTCACCTTCCCGACGGAGATGGACAAACTCACCGGGCAAATTTATACCGTAGAGGAGTTTCCAAAAAACTTCGTTCTGAAGTTGGAATTCCGCGCCAGTGTGAATGCTGACAGCGGCATCTTTGTCCGCAAACCACAGCTGCAATGCCGCGATTACTTGGTGGCGGGACCTTACAAAGGCCTGAAGCAATACAAAGCGCAAGACTGGAACCTCATCGAAGTCACGGTGAAAGATGGCGTGGCCCACTGCACCTGCAATGGTGAGCTGCTAGATGCCGCACTGCCGTTGCCTGCAACAGGCCCCATTGGCCTAGAAGGCGACCGGGCCGTGATGGAATATCGCCACATCCAGCTCAAGGAGCTGCCGTAACCCTACAAGCCAGCGATGCGGAAAGAGAAAGAAGAGAGCTGATTCTCCGTAGGTTAGCTGGTCATCCATGCTACGCCTACTTGTTCTTGCTTTCGGTCTCACCGCCGCCTCCGCTTCTTTCGGCGCGGAGGCGCTGGTCACGTTTGAAAAGGACGTTCGGCCGATTCTGAAAGCACAGTGCTTTCACTGCCATGGCGAGGATGGAGAGTTCAAGGGCGGGCTGGATGTGCGCTTGGCGCGGTCTATCCTCAAGGGAGGAAAGTCAGGGAGAGTTGTGGTGCCGCGAAAGGCTATGGAAAGCCATTTACTCAAACTGGTGCGGGAGGGCGAAATGCCCAAGGGAAAGGCAAAGCTAAAGGACTCTCAGATCGAAACCATCGAACGCTGGATCTCCCAAGGGGCCAAGACAGCTCGGCCGGAGCCCGAGAAACTTGGACCAGAACACGCCTTCACCGATGAGGAACGTGCGTGGTGGGCCTTTCAATCGATCCAAAAGCCAGCGAAACCCAAGCTGAACAAGAGTGCCTCATTCACTCACGCGATCGATGCTTTTGTTGCCGCCAAGCAAAAAGACAAAGCTTTGTCCTTTTCGCCAGTCGCCGCTCCAGTGACGCTGATCCGACGGGCCACGTTTGATCTCACGGGGCTACCGCCGACTCCCGCAGAAGTGGAGGCCTTCGAGGCCGCTCATCTGCGCGATGGCCATTCAGCGATGCAAAACCTCATTGAGCGTCTGCTCGCCTCGCCTGCCTACGGCGAACGCTGGGGGCGACACTGGCTAGACATCGCCGGCTACGCGGACAGTGATGGCTACACGGACAAGGATCTGGAACGCAAGTATGCCTACAAGTATCGGGACTATGTGATCAAAGCATGGAACAGCGACAAGCCGTTTGATGCATTCATTCGGGAGCAGCTGGCAGGCGATGAAATGGTGCCGCAGCCGCACAAGAACTTATCGGCAGACGCGATCGAAAAAATCACCGCCACAGGCTTCCTGCGCATGGCAGCCGATGGCACGGGGGCGATGAATGACAAGATTGCCCAGAACTCAACCATCGCGGACACGATCAAAATCATCAGCACCGCCTTCTATGGCATGACTATTGGTTGCGCACAGTGTCACGATCATCGCTATGATCCAATCACCCAAGAAGACTATTACCGGCTGCGAGCAGTCTTTGAGCCTGGCTTTGATACCCAAAGCTGGCGCACACCGGCAGGCAGGCTGGTCTCTCTGCTAACGGATGCTGATCGTGCCAAAGGCGCGGTGATCGAGACCGAGGCGAAGAAGCTAGACACCGCACGTTTCGCCAAACAGGAAGAATTCATCACTGAGGTGCTGGAGAAAGAGTTGGCCAAGGCGGATGAAAAAGATCGGGAGGCACTGCGCAAAGCCTACCGCACGATCGTGAAAGAGCGGAAACCCGAGCAAGTCAAGCTTCTCAAGGCCTATCCAAAAGTGAATCAACTCAGCGCGGGCTCGCTGTATCTTTACGACAGCACCTACAAAACCAAACACGCTGACACGCTCAAGAAGATGACCGAGGCCGCGGCGTCCGTGCGTGCTCAAAAACCGCGAGAAGAGTTCCTGCACGCCTTTGATGAACAGCCGAAAAAGCCAGAGGCTATTCCGACCACGTTCCTGTTTCATCGGGGTGATATTGAGCAGCCCAAGCAGGCCGTGAAACCCGGAGATCTGACGATTCTTGCTGGATTGCGTCAGGTAGAGGTACCGGAAAAATCACCCACCCTGCCTACCAGTGGCCGCAGGCTCGCCTTTGCCAAATCACTGACGGATGGGAACCATCCGCTTTTGGCAAGAGTCCTGGTGAATCAGGTGTGGATGCGGCACTTCGGCAAAGGGCTAGTGAACTCACCGGGAGATTTTGGTCAACTCGGGGAGCGCCCCAGCCATCCCGAGTTGCTGGACTGGCTGGCGGCAGAGTTCATGGAAAGTGGCTGGAGCATGAAGCACCTGCACCGTCTAATGATGAACTCACAGACCTACCAGCAATCATCTCGACGCGAACCTGAGCGGGAGAGGATCGATCCTGACAATCGCCTGCTGAGCCGCATGAACGTGCTGCGGCTGGAAGCAGAGACGTTGCGCGACTCCTTGTTAGCCGTTTCGGGACGGCTTGTGCAGAAAATCGGCGGGGAGCCAGTGCCTGTCACTTACAATGAACAAGGACAGATCATCATCGGCATCGATACGCGGGACACGGCAGGCCGGCAGACAGGAAAGCTAGCACCGATGCAGGGCTTGGACTACCGACGCAGCATCTACATCCAGGCCCGGCGCAGCATGCCACTGGAGGTTTTTGCCGCATTTGATGCACCTGCTATGACGGAGGCTAATTGCGCTGCACGACCCGTCACGACAGTCAGCCCACAAAGTCTGCTGCTCATGAATAATCTCTACATGCGGGAGCACGCGCAGGATTTCGCCCAGCGTGTGATGCGTGAAGCTGGGACCGATTTAGAAGAGCAGGTCAAACTCGCATGGCGCTTGTGTTATGCACGGAGTCCGAGTCTGGCGGATCTCGGTGCCGCGGTCGAGTTTATCCAAGCTCAAGTGGTCCATTACCAAGCTCATCCCACAAAGCTAGAGCACGTGAATGCGCCCGCTGAAAAATCCGATGCGGCTCCAGATCTCCTTGGTCTTGCAGCTCTCTGTCATGCCCTGATGAGTGCCAATGAATTCCTTTATGTCGATTGAGTCACCCTTATCTCGGCGTCAGTTTCTCTCCGGTGCTTATGGCCTGGGAACGGTGGCCTTAGCGACCCTGCTGCGTGAGGAGGGCCTGCTGGCCAATCCGGCTTTGGCGGGACTCACCGGCCACTATGATCTCAAGCCAAAACCCGCGCATGGCTTTGGTCAGGCTAAAGCGATGATCTCCCTGTTCATGCAAGGTGGCCCGAGTCACATCGACCTCTTTGAGCCGAAGCCAGAGCTCATGAAGCTGGATGGCAAAAATTTTCCGGGCGAGATCAAGTATGACGACGCCGCAGGGGCCAGCCGCGAGGTCATGGGACCGCAATGGAAGTTCCGCCAATACGGCCAAAGTGGGCTCAACTTCAGTGATCTGGTTCCACACATGGGCAGCATCGCCGACGAGATGACAATGATCCACTCCATGCACACGGGAGTGAACAATCACGGTCAATCCATCTACGCTCTGCTCAATGGCTCCATCACAGGTGGCCGCCCAACACTTGGCAGTTGGCTCACGTATGGCCTGGGGTCTGAGAACCAGAATCTGCCTGCTTATGTCGCCCTCACCGACCCACGCGGGCTTCCCGTGCTTGGTGTGGATAACTTCAGCAATGGCTGGCTGCCTTCCGTGTATCAGGGCACCGTCATCCGGCCCAAAGAGCCACGCATCTTGAATCTCGATCCGCCCATGTCGCTGAAGGGCGATGCCCAGGAAAAATACCTTCGCTTTGTGCAGCGCCTGAATGCTGAGCATGCCGAACTGCGCCCCGGCGAGTCAGATCTCGAAGCACGCATCCAGAGTTTTGAGCTGGCCGCTAGGATGCAAATCTCAGCGAAAGAAGCGCTCGATATCAGCCAAGAATCCGCCGCCACCCTCAAAATGTACGGCATCGGCCAACCGGCCACCGAGGAGTTTGGCAAGCGCTGCCTCATCGCCCGTCGGCTTGTGGAGCGAGGGGTGCGCTTTGTCAGTGTCTTCACAGGCAATCAAACCTGGGATCATCACAGCAGCATCCTCACCGGCCTGCCCTCCGCCTGCCTGCAAGTGGATCAACCCGCTGCAGCCTTGGTGCTGGATCTGAAACAACGCGGGCTACTCGACACCACCGTCGTTCACTGGGGAGGCGAGATGGGCCGACTGCCAGTGATTCAAAATCGCGCCGGGACCAAGGGCCGAGCCGCCGTGGGACGTGACCACAATACCTACGGCTTCAGCATGTGGGTGGCGGGCGGTGGATTCAAAGGTGGTTACGCGCACGGAGCTACCGATGAGTTCGGCCATCATGCCGTCGAAAAAGTCGTCAATCACTTCGACTACCACGCCACACTCCTGCATCTCTTCGGGCTGGAGACCAAGAAGCTCTCCTTCAAACGAAACGGCACCGAGCAAGTCCTCGTGGACAATCCCAAAGCACAAGTGATGACTGAGCTGCTGGCCTAGCAGCACCCTTTGATTCATTCAAAGGCCTGCGGATTCTACAAAACAATCTTCCTTGCCATACCACCCCCTTTCTGGCCTAGGATAGGTCATGCTTGAAGCTCTCAATGTTTGTCTCGAAATCGGCGCGCCTCCAGGCTCTGAAGAGGAGTCTTTGCATCTGTTAAGAGAAGTCCAATTTCAGGTGCCGAGCGGACACCTGATGGCGATCGTGGGACCCTCTGGCTGCGGCAAGACCACCTTACTCAAAATCATCGCAGGCATCACAGAGCAAACCGAGGGAAGCCTGAAATGGGAAGGGCGAGACTTGAAGGAGGAAGAGGATCTACACCCAGGTGAACTGGGCTATGTACCGCAATTCAGCGTGGCTCATGATCTGCTTACCGTGGAGGAATGCATTGCCAATAGCATGGCCCTGCGCACGCAGTTACCGGGGACGGAAGACTTCGAACCCAAGCTCGACAAGATATTAGCGACGACAGGCCTCACCGATCTAGCAGATCGCCGGATCAAGGTACTCTCGGGTGGTCAAAAGCGCCGGCTGGGGCTGGCCCTAGAGTTGGTGACGAATCCCTGCCTGCTTCTGTGCGATGAAGTCACGAGCGGACTGGACCCTAAATCTGAAGCAGAAATCACCGAACTGCTACGCGTGCTAGCGCAAGAAAATCCACGACGCGTGGTGATCAATGTCACGCATAGTTTGGCCAGTTTAGAGGCCTTTGATAGCGTGTTGGTCATGTATCAGGGCAGGCTCGTCTTTCATGGTCCACCGAAATTACTCACCCATTATTTCAGCGTTCAACACCCTGAGGAAGTCTATCTGCGATTGACTCAGCGGGAGGCGCAGGGCTGGCATGAATCTTGGCAGAAGAAGCGTGAATATTATGAGCAGATGCTGTTTGAAAAAACAACCGAGTCCGCCAAGCCTGCGTCTAGTGAAGCTGAGGAATCCGTGACCCATGAGGCAGTGGCACCTGAAGAGCTACCCAGTCTGATGAGTCAGGTCTTCACGTTGTTAAATCGGCGTTGGACGATCTTCCGCCGCGATAAAGGCCAAGTTTGGCTGCATCTAGCCATGCTTTTAGGCTTTCCTCTTTTGGTGGTCATCTTTGCCCTGGATGGCATCAAGCCGCTCAAGCAGCTAAGCCAACGACAGGACTCCAATGTGATCTTTGAAATGCAGCAAAAGGCGCAGCATCAGATCGATCAACTCAATGCAGGCGGACTCGTTAGTGGACTCATCATGCTGCAGGTCGTTCTCGTCACCCTGATGGCCAGCAACAACGCAGCGCGGGAGATTGCTGGTGAACGCTTGATTCTAGAACGGGAAAAACTCGGTGGGCTGAGCACGCTGGCCTACATCCTCAGCAAGCTGCTTTTTCTGGGCGTCTTCGTTTTAGCTCAAAGCATCTGGATGGGGATCTTTGTGGACATGATTACAGGCGGATTGCCAGGGGATCTCATCATCAAGCTGGCGCTCCTCATCCTCGTTTCTGCCGCCATGACCAGCATCTGCCTGGGCATCAGCGGCCTGTGCCGGACACCTGAAAAGGCCACCATCCTTAGCATCTATCTCGTCGGCTTTCAGCTGCCACTTTCGGGTGCGGTGCTAAGTCTACCCAATTGGATTGAAGGTGCCGTGAATCCCTTCATCGCTGCCTTCTGGGCCTGGTCTGGCAGCCTCCGCAGCATGAGTGACACAGCCTTTTATGACGCTGTGAAAAGGGTCACTGAAACGAACCTCGTCTCACCCGAACTAGCGGCCTTTGTCCTGATTGCACATGTCATCATTGGTCTTAGCATGGCCTATGTCGGCTGCAAAGGCAGCCAATGGGAATAGCACCTCATTTCCCGCAATATGCCCCCTTTGAGCATCAAAGCAGCGGCCTTGCCTTGCGAGTTCCAAAAGGCGGTCTAGTCTTCTCCATCATGCGCTTTTTCCGCCCGACACAGTATTCCTACTTTCTGCTTACTTTGGCAGGGGTCGGTGCTGCGTTTACAGCTGAGATCCAGGAAAACCCCGAGTTCCGCGCCGCTCAGCAAGCTCTTCAGGATGGATTGCCCGCGGTGGCTGCTATCAAGGCTGCTCGGCTCATGGCAGAGGCGCCCGCCAAATCCATCGGCAGGCAGACCCTCGCGACCTTGGCCGTAGAGTCCTGGGTAAGAGCCCAAGATGGGATCTCCGCGATGAAGGTGATCCAGCAAGAAAAGATCGCCAATCAAGCTTATTGGCAGGCTCAGGCCTTGTTCCTGAATGGTGATCTGGATGGGGCTGAAAAACTCTTGAGTGAACGAGTTAATCAGGGGCAGGCCCCCAGTTTGGAGCGCCTGCTTTTAGCCAAGATCATTCTCAAGAATGGCCATGAAGCCCAGGCCCGCGCCGTGATCCAACCGGTTCTGAAAAGCAGTGACCCAGAGATGGCCCGCCGAGCTCAGCAGATCGCTGATGAACTCAATGCGCTAGAGGGTAAGTCTAAACCAGTGTCCCCCAAAGAAGTCACTAGTAGCCAGGAAGCTTCACCCCTCTTGCTTCAGGCGGAGAGCTTAATACACCTCGACAAGCCACTCGAAGCCCAAACGATCCTGCGCGGGATTTTAGCCAGCAAAGGCGGCGGTGAGCGAGCTCATCACGCAGCATCCGTGCTTTTAGCGGACTCTTATCTGCATCAAAAGAATCTGACCAAAGCCACTGAAGTCCTGATACAATTTCTCGATAACACGCTGGAATCAGAGGCTTGGAGTCCAGCCTTTGATTTATTAGCGCGTAGCTTAGAGGCGACCGAGAAAGGTCTGCCACCGCCAGATGCGACTTTGCGTTGGATCAGCGAGGGGAACACCGTGCAAAAGGATTCACTGGCCACATTACCTTCCACAAACACCTTCCAGGGCCACGCGATGCTTCTCCTGTCACGCTGGCTCGTCTCTCAAGGGCGACCATTGGAGGCTTTAGGAATGCTAGAAGCTGTGATTCAGCTTCATGAAGGTCACCCACAGAGTGACGAGGCCATGCGCCTAGCTCTGGAAACCTACAGCACGCTCAAGATTGATGCACGGGTGAGTGCCCTCACCGTTCAATGGCGCAAACGTTTTGGTAACAGCGGTTCATCCATGGTGGAGTCCGTCAGCGCAGGAACGGCCTTTAAACGTGGCGACTATCAGCAGGCCTGTGCGCTTTTTCAAACAGCGGCCAACCTTGCCACGACTCTGGCTGAACGCCGATCAGCTCTCTACAATGCTGGAGCTTCAGCTCTGCGCGCTGGAAAGATGGTGCTTTTTAAGTCCATGTTAGGCCAACTCCAGGTCGCCAGCGCTGAAACAGCTCTGCCAAGCCAGGATGGCTCCATTGATCTAGATCTGGATAGCACTCTCGAATTAGCGGCCAAAGGACATCCTGAAGCAGAAGCGGAACTCACGCGAATTACCCAAAAACAACCTCCACACCCGCGCGCTATCGAAGCTTGGTTGGCTCTGGCAGAATTGGCTATTTTACGTGTTCCTGCCGACTTTCCCTTAGCTGATAAAGCTTTCAAAATGGCAGAATCTTGGCCTGGGATCACCGAAGCCCAACGGCAACGGGCCCTCACTACCCGACTCTGGCAGCTTGATCGCCAAGGGCAACTCAAAGCCTTAACCGAAGTCGGTGCTCATTTCCTCAGCAAGTGGCCCATGGCCAGCCAGGCAGCTCAAGTGCGCATGAAGATCGCAGATGCTTTCTTTCGACTCGAAAACTTCGCCGTTGCCCGCACGGAGTTTGAGCTTGTCGCGAAAAACCACCCATCCTCGCCTTACGCAGACACAGCTCTCTATTTTGCCGGCATGTCTGCCATTTCCATGATGAGCGATGAAGGTCGAGCCAGCGCCATCACGCTTTGGCAGGAAGTGGCTGAAAAGAAAGGCCCACTCAGCATCTCCGCACGCCAGCAGCAAGCCTTGGCTAAACGACGCGGTGGACAAGAGGCAGAGGCACTCAAGATGTTGGATGCATTATTGAAAGAAAAATCTTTATCCGAGGAGCTGCAACGATCCCTCACCTGTGAAAAAGCCGAAATCCTCATGTTGTTAGGCAAAGAAGATGGTGTGCAACTAAACGCAGCCATTCAGGTCCTCCAAGAAGCCATCCATGAAGACGATCTACCCTACCAATGGCGGGCACGTTTAGGCTACACCTTGGCCGTTGCTCTGAACTCTGCTGGGCGTGGGGTCGAGGCCCTTGAGGCATGCTATGACGTTGTGAAATCCACAGGGTTCACTGGGCCAGCAGACCCAAACGAATTTCGTTGGTTTTACCGTGCGGGATTTTTCGGCATCGAATTGATCGAAGCTGGAAAACAATGGGAAGCCGCCGCACTACTGGCTGAAACTCTCTCTCAATCCAAAGGCGACCGCGCCATTGAAGCAAAAGAACGCGCGACGAAAATTCGTCTCGAGCACTTCCTTTGGGACGGAAAATAATTGACCAAACCTTATTCGCCATGCCCACCAACGTCCTCGGCCAAGAACTCCAATGCTGTTGCCGTCAGCCTCTGACAGGTTTTTATCGCGATGGCTATTGCCGAACGGGAGCCGATGACAAAGGCCTGCACACCGTCTGCGCACAGGTCACGGAGGAGTTCCTCAAATTTTCCAAGCGCATGGGTAACGACTTGAGCACACCACGGCCAGAATACGATTTCCCAGGATTAAAGCCTGGCGATAAATGGTGCCTCTGCGTTCAACGTTGGCAAGAGGCTCTAGAAGCTGGAGTGGCCCCGCCTATCTTTTTAGAAGCCACCCATTCCTCTGTCACAGAGTGGGTGGATTTTCAGGACCTGCAAACCCACGCAGTCATCGACGGCATCGAATAGATTAGCCTCCCGACTAACTTGACTGGAGTTACGCGATGTTTCGCCCGCCATGGATGATATGAGACGGTTCGTGATTCGAGTTTCTAATCACAGGATTAACAGGAATGGGTTTGACCTGTAAATCAGGTCTTTCTGTTTTCCTGTAGAATGGAGTCTCCAGTTGCTTTGTTGTCTCCGACTCATATTTCCAAAGTTACTCTTCGTTCCACATCCCACGCCCCGTGGATTGTCTGCTAGATTCAGGAATGGTTGACCGCCGATTTGCATCCGTCATTGATTCCACAGGGCTTTTTGCCTCTCGGGCGGTGTCACCAAGACACAGCCGCTTCGAGTCGAAGAAGCCTTGTGAAACCAAGCCCTGGCGCAACTCAACGATCTTCCATTCCCGGATCTAGGATTAGCCAACCAACTCAGTCCGCGTGAAGGCCGCAACGACTGGATAGCCTTTGCTCTCAATGTTTTCACGCCCGCCTTCCTGACGATCAACAAGAATCAAGGCAAAGGCCACTTTGCCACCTTCTTCTTCAATGGCCTGAATGGCTTTTAGAGTAGAATCACCGGTGGTGATGACATCATCCACGACGACGACAGCCTGATCTGGTGTGAAATTGCCTTCAATTCGTTTGCCCCGGCCATGCCCCTTGGGCTCTTTACGGACAACAAATGCCTGCACGGGCACAGCATCCCCAGCCATGCTAGAACTCATGGCAACAGACAACGTGATGGGATCAGCGCCCATCGTGAGTCCCCCGAGTGAGCCGATGGTTAGACCGCGCGCTGATTCTTCCTTCTTGAGTAGATCATGCAGCAGCCGCCCCACTAAGACGGCACCGCGCGAATCCAACGTGGTCACACGGCAATCAACATAAAGATCGCTTTCTTTACCAGAAGCGAGAGTGAATTTGCCAGTCTTGATGGATTTGGCACGGAGGATCTGGGCGAGTTCGGCGCGGTCGGATTCGAGGGACATACTAAGGCTTTAGCGGAAGGTGGCCCAGACGCAAGAAAAGGGTTTCTGTTAATGGAGGAATCCTTTTCAGCACTTGAGCTCAACGAGAATCACTGGAATGTAGTTCTTTCTCATTCATGCCTTTCCGGACGGTCATCTTCAACCTAGCCATCACCGCAGTTCTATTGCTTGTGATCGTGCTTGGTGGCATTCTCTTGCGGGAACGTAAGGCTGTGGCGATCGCACAAGCGCTGAAGATTCCAGTGGCAGGTATTCCAGGTCAGACGACTCCAGATGAAGGCGGCGTGCCAAAACCAGTAGAAGATACTTTTCGCATCCTGCCATCCCCTGTTTTAGTCGAAAGCCGCGCTAACGAAGGCGACACCCTCAGAATTCGATATGGCAATGAAGAGCACATTTTTGTCCTCTATTTTGTCGATGCTATCGAGACTTCCATGAATCATCCCCAACGTGTGGCGGATCAAGGGCGCTGGTTTGGTGGAGTGCCAGATAAGACTCTTTTAGAAGTCGGTAACGAAGCGGCAGCCTATGTCACGCAGCTTTTGAAGACCCATCACTTCAATGTTTTGACTCGCTGGGAGCGCGTGCCGAATACTGTGCGCTATTATGCGGTGATCCAAGTTCAGCAGCCTGAAGGTCCCGTTTATCTAGCCGACCTCTTGATCCGAAAAGGCTTTGCGCGAGTGGTGGGTCTCATGACCGAATTACCCGATGCATACAGAAATCAGCCAACCTATTTAGCTGAATTAAAATCTCTCGATGAAAAAGCACGGAATACTCAATCGGGAATATGGGCCAAAGTCACTCCGTTGCCCGACCGCTAAGCCTCCAACACAGCTTACTGGGGTGGGGTCGTGCCCTCGGTCACTTTACTTTGTTTCAGACGTGCACGAAGCTTTGACCAGAAATCTTCATCTTCATCGGAAGGGCCTTGATCAGGTAAATCGGCAGCAGATTTTCTTTTCGGTAACACAGGCACTTTAACGACCTCACCGCCATCGATGCGATCGTCCGCCGAGGTCCTGCCATAAGGTGAAAACAATCCCGTTGGGATCGGATATTTTTGAAAGCTGGTTTGCAATACACGGTGCTTATTGATGAAAGCTCGTGGGCTGTAATAGTTTGAGTTATCCCGAGCAAACTGCATGCGGTTCATGCCAATTCGAAGATTTTTCCTCATCTCAAAATGCAAGTGAACGGCATACATTCCGAAATTTCCGCCCATCGTGCCAATCAACTGACCTTTCTCCACCACCTGTCCCAGCTTGACGATCCTCGTATGAAGATGGCCATACTGACTATCGACCATGGCAATCTTGCCCGTTTCATCCCGATACGCGTGCCTGATGACAATGCAATGTCCCCAACCACCGCCAATGTTCTCAGAAATCATAACAACCCCTCGAGCCGTTGAATAAATGGGTGCTCCAAGATCGGAATCACCACCACCCCTGCCATTCCAATCTTCCCCGAGGTGACCGTTCGGCCAATAGCCACGAAAAACATAATAGCCGTCGCCGTTGGGTTTACCGACGGGATAGTCAAATCCGTCAGCCAGCTGACATCGAATGGAATCCGCGCCCATCAACGCACCCGTCACCAAGCTGATCAGCAAGAGTGAAAGTGTCCAAGCTGAATGCATATGGGATGGTTTTCAAAAAGCGTCTTAACGCCACTGCCCAAAGGAAAAACCCCGATGCATGAATCGGGGTTTTTTAAAATTACGGTTTCGTTGCAGGAGCCGCAGGAGTTTTAGAGGCCTCTGGCACTGGCGTCACTTTAACTTCCGCAGGCTCTTTCAATTCTGGCGCTTTAGCAGCTTCTGCTGGCTTTGCCGCTTCAGATGCCTTGACTTCCGTCTTTGGCTTCACATCGGCTGCAGGAGTAGCTGGTGTTTTTGCGGTATCGCCTGCCTTAGCAGGTGCAACTGCAGGCGCCACGGGTGCTGCAGGAGCTTCCGCTGGAGGCGCAGAGAAGACTTCTTTCTTCTGCCCAGCTTGCTTTCTACTAGTCAATACAGCCAAGGAAATCGTCAGGACAAAAAGTGTCAGAGCAAGATAGACCGTACCTTTTTGCAAAACATTGGTGGTTTGGGCACCTACAAGCTGCGTCATAGCTCCATCACCAAAAGAAGCTCCCAAACCCTCTTGCCGCGGGCGCTGCATGAGAACGATGAGAATCATAAGGATGCAGACGATAACTTCGACTACTGTGAGAATGCCAATCAAGATGTCCATAAGGGGTTCCAAATATGCGGGGCAACTTGACTTTGGCAAGCAGCTTCTCACTCCTTCATCCTTCTCATTTTCAAGGCCACGATGCAGGTGTTTATAGTAGACACGAAACGGAACTGGCTTGACACATGATTCCCACTATTTTTTATGTCCTACCACTCACAAGCCGAAGCATTGGGTCTGACCTTCCAGAAGCAAGCCCCAGGTTACCTCAATCTCTGCATTCGCTCAGGAAACCAGCTCATCACCTCTGGACATGTCAGCGATCTCAAAGGAAAACTTGGGGCAGGATTAAGCGTCGAAGAAGGCTATCAAGCCGCACGCAACTGCACAGAAAAGATTCTGAATTCAGTATGGAACACTCATGGAACGCTGGACGGCCTGCGTGTCATCAAAGTGCTGGGCTGCGTGAACTCCACCCTCGATTTCACAGATCAACATCTGGTCATCAATGGCTGCTCTGATCTGCTCCACTCCATCTTCGGTAAAGAAGAGGATGGCTATCATGCCCGAAGCGCCCTCGGATTTGCTCAACTGCCGACGGGTGCCGCTGTTGAGGTCGAGGCGATTTTTGAAATCAAAGCGGCCTCTTAAATCGATACCTCAGCATCTTCTTCAAAGGCATCGGCAATCGGTTTTAAAATCATGCCTGCAGCCACGGTGTTGTTTGTCTGTTCATCGACCAACACAAAGCTCCCCGTGATGCGATTCTCCGAATAGGCGTCAAAGAAGATCGGGGCAGAGGTGCGAATACGAATGCAGCCAATGTCATTCAATCCAAATTCGAGGACATCTTGGGATTTTTCCAAAGTGCTGATGTTCACTTTGTAGAGCACTTCCGTCACAACGGCTCGCACATCATTGGTAGTATGACGAAGGTGGAATTTCCCGCGGGGTTTCAGCGTCTTCTTGTCGGCAAACCAGCAGATCATGGCATCAAATTCATGAGCGCTTTGAATCGGCTCTTCGGCTTTGACAATCATGCCGCCGCGACTGGTATCAATCTCGTCGGCCAGAGTCATGCTGTAACTGAGTTGCGAGATGGCTTCTTTTTCCTCGCCCGAAAAGGTATGAATTCCGACAATACGGGACTTCATCGCTGATGGATGAACGACGACTTCATCGCCTGGGCGGAAAGTGCCTCCTGCAACTCGACCCGCAAATCCACGATAATCGTGAAGATTGCCGAGCTTGGCATCGGTTTGATCTGAGATTGGACGGATCACCCACTGAACCGGGAAGCGAGCTGCGCCGGTAACACTCTCAGGTTTCACTTGAACGGTTTCTAAATACTCTAAGAGGCTTGGGCCCTCATACCACGGTGTCTGGGTGGAGTGATCGACCACGTTATCTCCATTCAACGCACTGATCGGGATCGGTCTGATTTGGGGCACGTATTCCAAGCCTGCGGTAAAAGCCATGTACTCAGACACAATGCGATCATAAACAGCCTGGTCAAAATTGACGAGATCCATTTTATTCACGGCCAAAACGACGTGCCCAATACGAAGCAAGCTTGCTAAATACGTGTGCCGCATCGTTTGCTCAATCACTCCTAGTCGGGCATCGATCAAGATGATCGCCAAATCAGCGGTGGAAGCGCCCGTCACCATGTTCCGAGTGTATTGAATATGCCCAGGCGTATCAGCGATGATGAATTTACGCTTGGGTGTCGCAAAGTAACGATAGGCAACGTCAATCGTGATTCCCTGTTCACGCTCTGCTCGCAGACCATCTGTCAACAAGGCAAGGTTCACATGAGCATCGCCACGACGCTTGGAAGATTCTTCAACAGCCAAAAGCTGGTCTTCGAAGATGGATTTGGAGTCGTAGAGCAAGCGTCCGATAAGCGTGCTTTTGCCATCGTCTACCGACCCGGCTGTGGTGAAACGAAGGAGTGATGATTCAGTTGGGTTGACGAGAACGTCCATGAGAATAGATAAGTGAAAAGTTAGAGCAAGTTGGCTGATTGAATTTAGAAGTATCCTTCCTTCTTGCGATCCTCCATGGCAGTCTCTGAGCGTTTGTCATCAGCCCTAGTGCCGCGTTCAGTTTGACGAGCAGCAGCGACTTCAGCAACGATATCGTCAATGGTGCTAGCAGTCGATTCAACCGCACCGGTGCAGGTCGCATCGCCAACCGTTCTGAAGCGAATGGTCATTTCTTTGACCTTTGGAATCTCCTCATCCAACAGAGGAATGATGCCTGTGCTCGCATCAAGCAGCTGACCATGACGTTCAATGATTTTGCGCTGATGACTGAAGTAAAGACTTGGAAGTGGGATGTTTTCCTGGCGGATGTATTGCCAGATATCCATCTCGGTCCAGTTACTCAATGGAAAGACACGGAAGTGTTCACCGAAGTGTTTGCGCCCGTTAAAGATATTCCAAAGTTCAGGGCGTTGATTCTTCGGGTCCCATTGACCAAACTCATCGCGATGGCTGAAGAAGCGTTCTTTGGCACGAGCCTTTTCTTCATCGCGACGACCACCACCTAGACAAGCATCATATTGGTTTTCTTCGATCGTATCGAGAAGAGTCACCGTCTGAAGTTTATTGCGACTGGCATTGTGACCTTTTTCCTCCTGAACCTTACCATCGTCGATGCTTTTCTGGACGCTGCCCACGGTAAGCTTGGCTCCGATCTCGTTCACAAACCAATCTCGATAAGTCATCGCTTCTGGGAAATTGTGACCTGTATCGACATGAAGAAGAGGAAACGGAAGTTTCGACGGGTAAAAGGCCTTTCTCGCCAACCAAGCCATCACAATGGAATCCTTACCTCCTGAGAAAAGAAGTGCAGGCTTTTGAAACTGCGCAGCTGTTTCCCGAAGGATGTAGATCGCTTCGCTTTCGAGAAATTGTAAATGGGTCATAGCGGACATGGCTGAAGATCAGGGGAAAGAGTCTTGTTTATTTGATATCGGTCACCAGTTTGGCATGCAGACCGCATTCATGTTTTTCATCTCCTTTGGCAGGATCGTAATAGGTCTTTTCATTCGGCAGGTTATGTGTTTCGACATACTGATCGAGATCCGACGGCAACCAATTGAGGATGGGATTGACCTTCAAGCATCGGAACTTAGCATCCCACATCACCAATTGCAGCGTTGCGGCCCGCTGTGGATTCTGTTCTTTGCGAAGCGCTGTGATCCAAACCTTTGGTGCCAACTCTTTCATGCCGCGTTCAAAAGGTTCTAGCTTCATGATGCGGCTAAACGATTCCACGCGCTCGACCTCATCAGGCATTGGCACGGCTCCGCCGTTTAGAGCCAACCAATGAGCACTGGTCATTTTGGGCAGATACGGCTTCAAATTCAGATTCAAGAGCTTCTGCGTTTTGTCCGCGAACCAATAGGTCTCAGTAAGATTCGTCCCATGATCGACCCAAAGTGCAGGCACAGTTGGCAGTTCCAAGGTAGCAAGATGCAGAATGACCGATTCATAGGGCCGGAAGTTCGTCGTCACAATCGCTTCACCTTGGCTGAATGCCCATTTGAGCAGTTCATTAGGTGAACTGCTGGCGAATCGTTCATTGATCTCTTGGAGTTGTGATTCAGTCATGGCAAATGATTTGTCAATAAACCCTATCTGTAAAGTCTAGATTTGTGTTGGGGAAGAAAAAACCCCGCTCGGTGAGGAGAGGGGTTTGTAATCTGGCAACGTCCTACTTTCGCATGACCTTTCGTCATACTATCATCGGCGCAACAGCGTTTCACTTCCGTGTTC
>CAMBPS010000088.1 GCA_945869675.1 Prosthecobacter debontii
CGCTGGCATCGATTTCACGGCGGAAGTGATCAAAGCCATCCAGCAGCGAGCGACGATCCTCCAGTCGATCCAGCGTGATGCCATTGAGCTTGAGATCTTCGATCCCCGCACCATTCGGGCGGAAAGCGGAATGCGTGTTCCCTGTGTAACCAGGGTGCCCGGGTGAGCCATAAGGCGGGTGCCCAGCTTTCGGTGTCAGGCCAACAAAAGCTGGCACAGCCGGATCAGCTTGGCCCTGAAGCTTGGAGATCACCGAACCAAAAGAAGGTGGATCCGAAAGGCGACCCGTGGGCGCATTGCCACCGTTGGCTGGCGGCGGACGACCCGTGTAACAGATGAAGCTATCATGGGCTCCATTCGGACTGCCGTACATGCTGCGAATCGGCACCAACTTGTCCATGATTTTGGCCAAACGCGGCGCGTGTTCAGAGATGTGGATGCCAGGAACCGCCGTTTTGATGGGCTTGTAGGGACCACGAATCTCCAACGGCGCATCCATCTTCAAATCATACATATCCTGATGGGGCGGCGCTCCACACATATAGATCATGATCACCGACTTGAAACTGCGGCCTGCTTTGGCCTCCGCCTCCGCTTTCAGCAACTCCGGCAAGGACAAGCCACCCATCGCCAGCCCACCGATGCGCAGAAAGTCACGACGCGAAATGCCGTCGCACATTTTGCCATGAGTTTTGCCGGAAAGAGTGAGCATAAGCCCAATTTACGCCCCCTTTAGCCGTAACCTTTCATTCTGAATGAAATGCCGTGTCTTCATGAGGTTGCTCTGTAAATCACGCGGACATTTTGTGGCATGACTTGTTTTTCAGCTTGGCCTGCCGATTCTGACAAGGCTCTGGCCATGATGTCTCCCTCCCGACTCCAATTCCAACTCGAAGCGCAAGCGACGGGCTCACGTGCCCGCGCGGCGACGTTTCAGACGCTGCATGGGGTGATCAAGTCGCCGCTGTTCATGCCGGTGGGGACGCAGGCGACGGTGAAGGCGCAGCTGCCGGAGGCGCTGGAGGCGGCGGGCTCACAGATCCTTCTGGCGAATACGTATCATTTGCTGCTGAGGCCAGGGCCGGAGGTGTTTCGCAAAATGGGCGGGATTCATCGGTTCATGAAGTGGCCGGGATCGGTGCTGACGGACTCGGGCGGGTATCAGATCTTTTCGCTACCGCACTCGCGGTCGATGACCGAAGCGGGAGCGGTTTTTCAAAGTTATGTGGATGGGCAGCGCATCCTGCTGAGCCCGGAGCTGAGCATTCAGACGCAAATGGCGATCGGCAGTGACATTATGATGGTGCTGGATCAGTGCATCCCGAGCACCGCGGATGAAAAGGCGGCACGGGCAGCGCTGCAGGTGACACAGCGCTGGGCGGTGCGGAGTTTGGCCGCGCGGGAGGAGTCGCCCCAGTCGATGTTTGCCATCGTTCAGGGGGCGCTGTATCCGCAGTTGCGGCGGGAGAGTGCGGAGGGGCTGATGCAGATGCCGTTTGATGGCTTTGCCATCGGTGGTCTGGCGGTGGGTGAGGCAAAGCAGGAGCGGGAAGATGTCTGTGAACTGACGGCGGCCTTGCTGCCGGCAGATCGTCCACGTTACCTGATGGGGGTGGGCACGCCACTGGATGTGCTGGAGGCGGTGCACCGTGGGGTGGACATGTTTGACTGCATCATCCCGACTCAGGTGGCGAAGCGTGGGTCCTGCTTCACATCACGGGGGATCGTGGAGCTGCGCCGATCCATCTATAAATTTGCGGATGAGCCGCTGGATCCGCTGTGTTCTTGCCCCGTGTGTGCCAAGTATTCGCGAGCTTATTTGCATCATCTGACGAAGACGCAGGAGCCGCTGGGCTGGCAACTGATGGGGCAGCACAACATTCATTTCTACCACGAGCTGATGCGGCAGATCCGCCAGAGCGTCCTAGAAGATCGGTTTCTACCGCTCTATCGGGAAAAGCGGCAGTGGCTGCAGGTGGATGATCTGGATCACCCGGTCACGGGGACTCGACCGATCCCCAATAGCCGGACGCCGAGCCTGAGGGAAGGTGACTATGAGCTGGTTCTGAAAGAGGGAGAAGCAGCTGTGATGCGGAATCTAGTGACGGGAACCGTCCTGCCGACGGATGTGGGCAGTCTGCCCTGGCTGGAGGAGGTGCAGCTCACGCGGAAGCTATTGCTACCTGAATCGGAGTCCGTAGAAACGGCATCTCCTCTGATCATCTGGGATCTGGGGCTTGGGGCGGCTGCAGCTGCGATGGCGCTGATCCTGGCCTATGAAAAGATCGCCGAAGAGGGGCCGGTGAGACCGATGCAGATTGTGAGTTTTAGTGCTGAATTGTCGCCCCTTCGCTTGGGCTTGAGTCATAAAAAACGATTCCCTTATCTGCGCCATGGTGCTGCTGACACGATCCTTCATCGGGGAGCTTGGGAGTCACGTTTCCGTAAGGGACTGAGTTGGATTTTGGTTCAGCGGGCGGTGACGGAGACTGAACTTGGCGCCTTTTCTGAGCCCGGGGTGATTCTGGATCAGGGTTCACTCAATGCTGAAATTGGGGTAATTATGCAAGACTATTTCCTAACCCTGGAACCATGGCGGATGCAGTTGATTCGATGTGATTTAAAGGCCTGACTTAAAATGTGTCAGGCTGTCATTGCTTTCATTTTTTCTTAAGCGATGAGAGGGATGGCAAGAAGATAACAACTTTTGGCAGAAATAGGTCGTGCACTTCCGAATAAAAAGCGTTTTATTTATCGTATGAAATCTTCGCGGTTTTGTTTATGCAGTCAACCCAATCCAATTTTCCTCTTACATCTTGGACACTCCTCGAAAACCTCCGAGAAGGTTCCCCTGAACAATCGAAGTGGGCTCTAGAGACATTGTGTCAGGCTTATTGGTTCCCTCTGTATGTGGTGGCTAGAAAGCGGTTTCTTAAGGAGGATGCCGAGGATGCAGTCCAAGGTTTTTTCTTTTCCCTGTTGAAGCGTGAGGCGCTGCACCAAGCTGATTCTAGCCGTGGGAAATTGCGCTCATTTTTGTTGGCGTCCTTTGAGAACTTCTGCAATCAGCAATGGGAGCGGCAGAATACCCTGAAACGAGGGGGCCAGGTAGCGCATTTGCAGCTGTTCACCGTGCATGGGGCTGAAACCCGCTACATCCAGCATGCTGAGGCTAGCACGGAGGATATCGAGACCCTCTATAACCGTGAATGGGCGCGGACTGTTTTGGAAGCAAGCCTAGAGTCGCTACGCCAAGAGTATGATCGACGCGGACATGCTTCTCGCTTCAGGCTGCTGGCCGTGCATTTGACAGAGACGGATCCTGAACTCGGCATGCAAGCTGCAAGTCTCTCTGCTGGCATGACTTTGGAGGCTTACCGCACAGCTTTGCATCGCCTGAGAAAGGAATATCGGACAAAGATCGAGCAGGAACTGGCGAAAACTTTGGATGGGGCTGAGCCAGCTTTGATTCGTGAGGAATTGCATGAACTTTTTCGAGTATTTAGCTAAATCAGATCATGTCTGAAAATATCTATAATATTGTATTTGGTCATGAGCAGCAACTGCTCTCGCAGTTACTGATTGAGGACGAATTTGTGGATCGGGATGAGTCAGAATGGATTGGTCCCTATCGTCTGATTCGGTTGTTAGGCGAAGGCGGCTTTGGCCAGGTCTGGTTGGCGGAGCAAAATGAGCCCGTGCGCCGTGAAGTGGCGCTGAAACTTCTGAAGCGCGGCATGGACAGTGCTCAGGTGCTGGCCCGATTCAGTCTTGAGAGGCAAGCGCTGGCCAGCATGGCACATTCCAACATTGCGGCTCTGCTGGATGCCGGAAGTACGGCAAATGGCAGGCCTTATTTCGTCATGGATTATGTGCATGGATTACCGGTTACGACTTGGTGTCATGAGCGTCAGTCTTCAGTCCAAGAGATCGTGGGACTTTTTCAACAAATCTGTGCCGGCCTGCAGCATGCTCATCAAAAGGGCATCATTCACCGTGACTTGAAGCCTTCCAATGTGCTGGTCATGGAGATGAATGGCGTGGCGACACCCAAAATCATTGATTTTGGAATCGCCAAAGCCATGGATGATGGCTTTTTGGATCAGCCGTGGGTGACCAGACTAGGCCACGTGATGGGAACACCACTCTACATGTCCCCAGAGCAGTTAGCTGGCGGTCTGGATGTGGATACTCGCAGTGACATTTATTCATTGGGTGTCCTGTTTTATGAGATGCTGACTGGAACAGCCCCGCATGAGGGTAAGACCCGCGCGGGTGTAACCCACGAGGAGTTTCGCCGTATCGTCGAAGAGACGCGGCCCCTTCGACCGTCCCTGAAGCTGACGGAAATCAAGCAGCAACGCGGGATTGTCAGCGTGGCCGATCCAGAGAGGCGGAATCCTTTGCCTGAGATTCCTGCAGATTTGGATTGGATCATCCTGAAGGCGTTGGAGCGGGATCGTGATCGGCGTTACGATAGCGCAGCGCTTTTGGCGGCTGATTTGCAGTGTTTTTTGAATGCTGAACCCATTCTAGCACGTCCGCCCAGTGCGCGGTACCTTGCAGGTCTCTGGATTCGTCGCAATCGGGTCTTTTTTGCAGCGGCTTTGATTTGTTTCGTGGCCTTGTTATCGGGAACGGGGCTGGCGCTTTGGCAGGCGCAGGAGGCGCGAAAGGCCCAAGCGAGAGCCGAGACCGAGGCTCAGCGCAGTAGTCAGGCGGTGGATTTTCTCACCTCGATGTTGGATCGAGTGGCTGAGCAGGTGGCCAATGGCCGTAATGCGGAGGCGCTCAAGCTAGCTCTAGATGGCAGTGAGGAAAAGATTCGCCAACTCCAAAGTGATCCTCTGCTGCAAAGGGATCTCTTTGACCGAGTCGGGATCGTTTACAAAACGATGGGTGAGCGCGAGCTGGCCATGCCCATGTTAAAAGCCTACATAGAGACCACGGCCGCGCTGCACGGTCCTGATAGCGAAGAAGCTTGGAATGCCGAGTTAAAATATCTCAGCCATGAGATGCAGCATGGGGCCCGTCTTCTAGTGCCGGAGATGCTGGAAGCTTTGATGAAAAGAATTGAAGCGGCAGGAAAAAGCGGAAGTTTCCAATGGTTTGATGTTCAGCGATATCGGGTGATGATCTGGGATAAGCTTCGAAAACCAGCCAAGGCCAGTCAGGTGGCGCATGAGGTGATTCAAGATCCGCGACTGGAAAGCGTGGAGATTGTCCTCAGGCTGCTGATTAAATCAGCCTGTGCCAGAGCCTTTGAAAGTCACCATGAGCATGATTTGGCAGACAAGGTGCTGATAGATTGTCATCAGCTATGTTTGAGTGATCCAGTCCTCATCACGGAAAGGCTGCCATGGGTATATGATCTGCGTTTGAACGTGCAAAAAAGTAGAGGAGACCATCGCAGAGGCGCTGAGCTCGCCAGAGAGCTGATCCTAGATCTGAAGATTCGATCGGACGGGAAGGCCCCTTTCCTGGTAAAACTCCTGCTCAGGCTGGCGGAATTTGAAAGTGCCTTAAAACATCCTGCTGAGGCGATTGCTCTTGCAAGAGAGGCTCTCAAATTGGCAGAGTATTTAGCCCCTTCACCTGAAGCGTTGAAACTGAATTCAAAGCTAGCGGCCTTACGTTTGGAGCAAATATTTGCTCGGTTTAGCATTGCCGACTACGAATACAAGGCGGGACATCACGAAGAGGCCGTGAACATGTCACGCGAGGCTTACCGAATGGCTGATGAACAAGGCAACAAATCGTATTTGGCCGAGGCCATGCTCTATTTAGCCCAAATGCTGGAGAAGACGGGAGATCTGGAAGGGGCTTATCAAACCTACGAACTTCGGGGGCAACGTTCGGCTACCTCAGGAGCAAACTATCAGCGCTGGCACGAGGACCTGAATGGCAGATGTGCTATCCGATTAAAACAAGGACGAGCGAAGGAAGCTATGGTCTTAGCTCAAGAACTATGGTCGAAGGAAATCCAGAGCCCCGAGGCACGAAAGGACACTGATCATCTAGGTGACATCGCGGCACTGGCGCTGCGTTGCCATGCTGCTTTGAAGAAGCAAGAGCCTCTTTTATCTGCTCCCGTTGAGCTGGCCGAATGGGAAAAGCTCCGAAAAGGGAAACGATAATGCAGGTAAAAGAACGATAGCCGGAAGTCGGTGAGTCAGAACCGTGATTCTTGATCTTTCTTACTTGCGGAGTTGGCCGCTACGCGCCATTTCAGGTGAACCCGCCCTTCACGAACCTTGGCTGCTCCAGAGACTCCACGCACACTTGTTGCTATACCTGCCCGCTGGGGATCGACTCGATTCCCCGGAAAGATGCTCCACCTCATTGCAGGGAAGCCCTTGGTTCAGCACACTTGGGAGCGTTGCCAGGCTTGTTTGGAGGTCGATGACATCATCATTGCCACCGATCACGAAAAGATTGTCGAGGCAGCCGCTTCCTTCGGAGCCAAAGCGGTGCTGACCTCGCCGGATCACCCCAGCGGCACAGATCGGATTGCTGAGGCGGCAGGGATGTTTCCAGAGCATGAATGGATCATCAATGTGCAAGGTGATGAGCCACTGATTTCACCGGCTTTGATTGATCAATTGGCTATCCAGTTGCGCCAAGATCGTCTGATTCGCATGATCACAGCGGCAGCTCCCATACAGGATGAAAAGCAAGTGGCCGACCCCAACGTGGTGAAGGTTGTTTTTGATGTGAATGGAGACTCGCTCTACTTCTCCCGTTCACCGTTACCTTTTGTCAGAAACGTTGATGCTGGCGTCACGCATTACCGTCACCTCGGCATTTACGGATTTCAGCGTGATTTTTTGCGCCAATTCGTCAGTTGGCCGCCATCTCGGCTTGAAATGACTGAGTCTCTGGAGCAGTTAAGGTCGCTGGAAAATGGCACCCGTTTGCGCGTGGTGCTGACGGATGAACTGTCTCCTGGAGTGGACACCCTTGAGCAGGCTGTCGCTATCGAAAATCATCTCCGCTCACGATCGGTTTGACCTTATCAACTTTTGAATACTAAAAATTCCCCCATGAAATACATCTTCGTCACCGGCGGTGTTGTCAGTTCTCTCGGCAAAGGTTTGGCAGCTTCCTCTCTCGGAACGTTGCTCGAACTGCGTGGTCTGAAGGTGATCATGCAGAAATTTGATCCGTATCTCAACATTGATCCGGGAACGATGAATCCGTATGAGCACGGGGAAGTGTATGTGCTGGATGATGGTGCAGAGACCGATTTGGATCTCGGTCACTATGAAAGATTCACGCACACAAATCTTTCTAAATTAAACAACCTCACCAGCGGTCAGGTATATCAAAGCGTGCTGGATAAGGAGCGTGCGGGTAAATATCAAGGCCGCACGGTTCAGGTGATTCCGCACGTGACCAATGAGATCAAAGCCCGTATCCAAGCTGTCGCAGATACCATGGGGGGTGATGTGATCATCACCGAAATCGGAGGGACGGTGGGAGACATTGAAGGCCTTCCATTCTTAGAGGCCATTCGTCAGTTTGCCCATGAGTCGGGACCTGGAAATGTACTTTTCATTCATGCAACTCTGGTTCCTTACATCAAGGCTGCTCAGGAACTGAAAACGAAACCAACTCAGCAATCGATCGCCAAGCTCCGAGAGATCGGGATAGCACCGCACATCATTCTTTGCCGCACGGAGCACCCGCTTGAACTCGAGGTGCGTGAGAAGATCTCTCTTTTCGGCAACGTGCCGATTGAGGACGTGATCGAAGTTCGTGACGTGAAGCATAGCATCTACGAGGTGCCATTGAAGCTGCATGAAGAGCGGCTGGATGACGTGGTCTGTAAGCAATTGCAGCTAGAGACACCACAGCCGGATCTGACCAAATGGCGGCATTTTGTCCAGCGTGTGATTCATCCGACGCACCATGTGCGCATTGGCGTCGTGGGGAAATACATCGAACTGCAAGATGCCTACAAGAGCATTTATGAGGCACTGACTCATGCCGGTGCTGCCAATGACACCAAGGTGGACATTGTGCGCGTGGATGCTGAAGCCATCGAGAAAGCGGGTCCTGACATTTACCTCAATGGCCTGCAAGGCATCCTGATCCCAGGTGGTTTTGGAGACCGTGGAACAGAAGGGAAAATCGCGGCAGCGGGCTACGCCCGAACCGCAGGCATTCCGTTCTTTGGCATTTGTCTTGGGATGCAGATCGCTGTGATCGAATTTGCCCGTCACGTCTGCGGATTAAAGGACGCGACGAGCACGGAGTTTGATAAAGGGACTGCTCACCCAGTCATCAGCATGATGGAAGAGCAAAAGAAGATCAAACAACTCGGCGGCACCATGCGACTTGGGACTTGGGTGACAGACTTGAAGCCCGGCACTAAGGCTCATCAACTTTACCAAGCCGACACGATTAAGGAACGCCATCGCCATCGCTATGAAGTGAACGATGTCTACAAAGATCAGCTCGAATCTGCGGGCATGGTCATCAGTGGCATATCACCCAAAGGTGATCTGACGGAGATGATCGAACTGCCAAATCATCCGCACTTTGTCGCCTGCCAATTCCATCCTGAATTCTTGAGCAAGCCCAATAATCCACATCCGCTTTTCAATGGATTTGTGAAGGCAGCACTGGAGCATCATCATACTCCTGAGACTTTAAGCTAGAGGAGTTTTCAGAGGCGGGGGATGGATTTGACTGACTCTCCAATTATTCGACCGATGTGCTGACAAAGTTACGAAGATCAAAGTCTTCAGACACTTTGTCGGCCTGCCAGCGGCCGTCCGCATTGAGTCTGAAACTACCGATCCATCGCTGGTGCCAAGATTCAGGCTCGATCATGCTTAGATGGTAGTTTCCATCGACGTCGTAGAGATGATACATTTCGCCGATGACTGGCTCGAAACCAAATTTGGCCTCATAGAGAAGCTTGTTCCAATTGAACGCGTCGATGACGCGCATGTAGCGCTCTCGCAGTTCAATGAGTTCTTGTTGCAGTTCACGCTCAACTCTGGAGACACCACGGCTCTTGAAATTGGTCAAGTCCTGAGGGATGATTTTAGCCGCAAGCCTGGAAACAGGGTAGGGTAGGTAATTTCCACGCGGTTCTGTCTGAGCGAGGTCGAAATCAATAGGGTCTGCGTTTGTCATGCGTGATTTGATCTAAATAACGTTTCCAAAGAAGACTTGGTTGAGATAGAAATAGAAATAGTCTCACGCACACCACCATGACTCCCATCCGCGCTATCCTTTGTCTTTCATGCGTTGCTCTCCTGAGTTGTGGAACCACTATGCCAACGGCTTCTCAGATGGACCTGTTGGAAAGCCAGGTGCGCCAAGAAGAGGAGCCTGAATATGTGAGGCTAACGCAAATGCGTAGCGCTGGTCAGCTCAGTCCCGGGGAATATGAGGTGCAGAAGCAGGCCCTGGATCGACGAGTGCAAAACAAAGTCGACAATATGGTTTGGAGTCGGCATGCCTTAGCCCAGAGTCATCGTAAATCCCAGGGATTGCCCACCCCCGATCAGCCTGTGTCCAATCTTCCACCTGGCGTCGGCACGGTTCAAGGCTCCATCTATACCTCCGCTCGTTTGAATGGACTTGGCAACGAGATTCAAGCAAACGCGATGCAAAGCATGGGAACCTCTTCTTTCCAAAAGGGCACGAGTGCAGGAACAGCCTATGACCCATAAAGTCAGGCAGGATTTGAAACCATCTGATTCAGATCAGGCCTTTTTTAGCCCTTGAGAAAAGTGATTCTATGGAAAGGCTTACTTGCGTCGTTCCATTTGTAGTCCTAATTACAACAAAGCCATGAATATCCCCCACATCCTCGCAGGTTTTGGACCGCTCGGCACTCCTGAGTTGCTCATCATTGCCGTTCTCGTCCTTGTTCTCTTCGGTGCTAAAAAGCTACCGACCTTTGCTCGTAGCCTCGGCAAGAGCATGGGTGAATTTAAAAAGGCTCGTGAGGACTTCGAGCATGAGCTGACTAAAGCCTCTGATGAGGTTGAGCGCCCGACCATCCCCCAAACGGCTGAAAAGCGTCAACCTGTAGACTCCTCCCGCGACGTTTAACGGTGATACTTTTCCGGGATGAATACCACGGACATTCTTCGGCGGGCCATTTGGTCCGCCTTTTTTGCAGTTAGTTTTTCAGCCTTCTCGGAAGAGCCGAAGGAGTTTATTTTTTGCTCGTATAATCTGAAAAATTGGCTCTCCATGGAGCGCTATCTGGGTGGTGCAGCGGACGCGGTGGCTCCGAAGCCAATTGCGGAACGTGAGCGCTTGGTTGAAATGCTGGCGGAAATTCACCCTGATGTGCTCGGCGTTTGTGAGGTGGGCACTGCTGACGATGTGGCTGATTTGCAAAACCGCTTGAAGTCTGCTGGGGTGGATTTGCTTCATGTGGAACGCGCTCATGGTGGCGACAGCACACGCAGTTTGGCGTTGCTTTCTCGGTTTCCTATTTCTGCGAGAAAGTCCCAATTGGATCTGAAGTATCAGATTGGAGATCAGACGTTTCCCATGCAGCGAGGTATCCTCGATGCCACAGTGGATCTGAGTCCCACCCTGCATGTGCGCTTTCTTGGCGTGCATTTGAAGTCAAAACGGGCCATTCCCGAAGCTGATGAGGCGATGATGCGCCGTAATGAAGCCCATCTTCTGCGCGCTCACATCGATTCCATTTTCAGGCAGGACATTGGGGTTAAAATGCTCTGTTATGGGGACTTCAATGAGCACCGCAATGAACCTGCGATTGGTGAGATCATTGGTAGCCGATCTTCGGAGGCTTACATGACCGATTTGCCTCTGCATGATGCGGACGGTCTCGTCTGGACTCACTTTTGGGACTCTGCCGATGTTTATTCACGTCTCGATTTCCTTTTTGCCAGCCGCAATCTGCGTCCGTTGATCGATCTACGTAAAGCCCGCATTTACATGGTGCGTGATTTCAATAAAGCCAGTGACCACCGCCCCCTGGTCATGACGATTTCAGAGAAATAAGCTGAGGATAATCCATGAAACGACGTCATTTTTTGCAGTCAGTTGCCGCTGCTTCTTTCCCTGCACTTGCGGCTGCAGTCGATACCGAGGTAGCGACTCGGGTGGTAGACACGCATACGCATTTTTACGATCCGACCCGGCCTCAAGGCGTCCCTTGGCCAACCCAGGGAACGAGGCTTTATCGCCCGGTCCTGCCTGCCGATTGGCTTGCCCAAGCTGAGCCGCATGGGATCAGACAAACAGTGGTCGTCGAAGCCAGTAAGTGGGTGGAGGATAATCAGTGGATTTTGGATTTAGCTGCTCAGGAAAAAAGCATCGTGGGCTTTGTTGGGCATCTTGATCCTGCGGATACTGCCTTTGATGCGTATTTGCGGCGTTTCGCTGCCAATCCCCTTTTCCGAGGCTTGCGTTGGAGTGGTGCTGCATTGATGAAGTCAGAGCTTCAATCCATGGTTTTAGTGGGGGCCAAGTCGCTGGCAGATCATGGATTAGAGCTTGATGTGAATGGCCCACCTGAGGCGCTTTTAGCGGTGGCTGACTTAGCTTTGGCCGTGCCTGATTTAAGGCTGGTGATCAATCACTTAGGTTCAAGTGGAGATCCTCAATCGCTGAAGCCTGCTTGGCGTGAAGGCATTCGAGTCGTGGCAAAATGTCCGAATGTGTGGATGAAGGTTTCTGCCTTGGTTGAGCAGGTGAAGGGCGCTGAAGGTGCCGCACCGACCGATGTGAGTTACTACCTGCCAATCTTGGATTATCTCTGGCAGAACTTTGGCGCAGACCGTTTGATTTATGGCAGCAACTGGCCTGTCAGTGATCGCGGTGCCACTTACAATACGGTTTTCGGCTTAGTGCGCGATTACTTCAGCGGCAAGGGCAAGGAAGCCTGCGAGAAGTATTTTTGGCAGAACTCACGCGATGCCTATCGTTGGATCGAGCGTTAACGCCGAATTCGGTTACTGAGCTTCAATCACCATGGCTTTAGTTGCCGAGCCGATGAGTTTAATGGCTTGGCTGCCATTGGATTGATTGGGTGTAGCCGGCGTTGCTTGCACAGGTTGCGGGCCCAGAGTTGGCTTGATTTGGCCTTGCCTGAATTTAGCAATCTCTTCTGCTGATGGCAGGATGGCTTTGCGAATGATGATTGGATTTGGATCCGTGACGGGAGCAGGCGGAGTGATGGGTAAAGCGCTTGTTGGTGGATTTGGCTTCGCTGGTATAGGCAGAGTGCTAACCATCGTACTTGGAGCCTTCACTTTTGGGGCTTCCTTGACAGGCTCTGTTTTTGCGATGCCAAGTTTTGGTGATTCGGCCGTTTTAGGCGTGGAACTGACCATCGCACTTGGCGCTTTGACTTTTAGGGCTTCCTTGACAGGCTCTGTTTTCGCGATGCCAAGTTTGGGTGGTTCGGACGTTTCAAGCGTGGAACTGACCATCGCAATGGGTGCTTTCACTTTTGGAGCTTCCTTGACAGGCTCGGTTTTTGCGATGCCAAGTTTTGGTGTTTCAGCAGTTTTAGGCGCGGCCTTGACCGGAGGCGGAGTCACTTTTGCGGATTGGGCCACTTTCGCAGTTTCTGGGGCTTTTTGCGTAGCGGTTGCCAAGGTGGGGGCAGAAACGGTGGTCCCGGTAAGTTTAACCTCTGGTGCTTTGATCGGGTCTTTGGTTTCTGTATTCAGGGATGGTATGGCCAGATTGCTGGTCGATGTGCCACTAGAGCTGGAGCCTAGCCACCAGGCAAGCATTCCCAAAATCACCACGGCAGCAGCTGCCCAAACTGGCCAAACGGAGTTACGTTTGTTTAAGCGACGATCAAATTCATGGGCATGCAGCCTACGGGAAATCGGGCTGACATCGTCACTCTCTTCAAAGAGGGTGGATTCATCGTCAAAATCCGAGACACTGCCCACGCTTTCCATTTCTTCCAGGGCAACATTACTGCCGCGCAGCCTTGTGGCAAGATCGGTGGTGGCTGGGGTCGCTAGGAGGGCATCATAATGAGCTAAAAACTCACTCGGGCTTGGCGTTTTGCCATGCTGGTTGGCAATCTCTAATGTCTGAAGAATGAAGAGGCTGAGTGATTCTGGAATTGTCTCAGGGAAAGCGGAGGCTTCTTTCGGATTTCTTTCACCCGTCAGCAAATAGGCCGCCAGAGCCACAAAGGAGCGGTGCCTGTGCTCACGATGTTTTTGATAAGCGTCTTCGTGGGTTGAGGAAGTAGGCGATTCAACGAGTGGGGCCTCGTAGAGATGCCTCATCGTGAGATGGGCACGCAACTTGACTAAAAAAGGTGGCCAGGCATCGATGCGTTTTTGCAATAAACGATCCAATTCGCGAGCTTGCAGCCCACCGCCTTTGCCAACTCTCAAAAAGATGTTTGAAGGGTGAAGATCTATCTTTTCAACAGAGCACTCCAATGCTTCATCCAGTGCAGTGCGAGTCTGCCCAAGTAGGATAGAGACTTCGCCCGGATTCAGGGTCAATCGATCCATGAGTAGCCGACTCAGTGTAAAGCCTGGATCGCGCTCTTCAGTTAAAAAACTCCAATCATTGCTCTCCCAAAGGCTAAGGCTACGGAGAATGTGCGGATGCTTTTCTGGAATCAAGCGCCAGCTTTGCAGGGGGACGGCATCGTAATTTGCCTTCTCGATTAATCTGAATGGGGGAAGCAGATGAACGGTGATAGGCTGATCGTTTTTGACACTCAGGCAAGGAATGGCAAAGGGGTATTGGCGAGTGTTATCTTCTTCGGCAATGCGGAAACGGTCACCAAGAATTTTCTCTAATGAGACACCATCTAACAGTAAACTTTGCAATTGTGAATGCGGCTGCAGCGTCGTCGTGGCTAGAAGTTGCTTGCGAGCTGATCGTGACTGAATGCTGCTGACTTGGGCGCTGTGAGCTTCCTTGATGTCTTCGCGCAATCTTTCCAGTGAGTTGGGTGCGCTGCCTCTATCTGTCAGTGCTGCGCGCACGGTTATGCGCAGATTGCCCGGCAGAGAGGTCATGGTCGGAAAGCGGTCCGGATTTTCTCCTGCGTAAATCTGCCCTGTCAGCATGAGGAAAAGAACCTCGCAGATTTGTTGAACTTGATAGGACGTGTCAGTCTCTTGTCTGTCAGGTAATGAAAGGCCAAAGTCACAGACGCGAAGTTGGAGGAATGTGTCCTCAATCGCTGTGATCATGATCTTATCAAACTGCATTTTTAGAGGCAGTGGTTGTTTCCTCAGTGCGCTCGTTAGGTCGTTTAAAAGATTGAGAAGAAGTAAATAAACTGTGGCTGGCGGAAGAGCTCCTCGACGCTGGATGTAGTCCGAAAGAAATTCACCTTCATTCAGATTGCTTGTGTAGTAGATCAATCCCTGATCTTCACCCGATTCTAGAATCTTCATGAAGCTTCCGGAATTTAAATCCATTGCCCGCAAGATCCGATCTTTGGCAATGCGCCGATCATTCCCAATCAGGGATTTTTCTCCGCTGAGAACATGAAGCTCGACCAGTCTACCAATTTGCGTGTTAAAAGCCAGAAAGACCATCTCTTGAGTCGAACGCAAAACACGCACTGGCTCGCCTGAAGCGCGGCGAGCGATGGTGAGGTGTCCGAAGCTTTCAAGATCAGCAGTCATTTGTTTTTTTATTTAAGCTAGAAGTATGCCGCAAAAATCGGTTTGTAGGCTAGCCGATTCTTTCGACGCGTGTCATTTTTGAGCCTGATTCTAAATTTTGTGGCGCAGTAATGGAGATTTGTTATGTAAAATGTAGCAATCGATATTTGAGTGTATTCAGTCAATATGAAGATTATATTATAATTAATAGTTACTGTCAATGCTTTCCTGAGTATAAAAATATCCAATGATTTTTGCGGGCTTGCCATTCATCTTCAAATCAACAAATCCTTTTTTAACCCATGCCACACCCAACCGTTCAGCCTGAAGTTACCCGTCTCCGCGATCTTTCAACGCATCAAGTTCGCTCAGGTATCGCCGCATGGCTGGGGTGGTTGTTTGATGGGTTGGACATGCATCTTTATACCTTGGTGGCCACAGCTTTTGTGGCGCAACTCATGGTTTTACCAGAAAGCGATCCTTCGGTCGGTCAGCATGGGGCCATTATTCAGGCTGCTTTCTTGGTTGGTTGGGCTCTTGGTGGCGCGTTTTTTGGTCGCGTGGGAGATCTACTCGGACGCAGTCGAACACTGACCCTGACGATTCTGACTTATGCTTGTTTCACGGGTTTGTCTTTCTTTGCTCAGACTTGGTGGCATCTGATGATTTTTCGCTTCCTCGCTGCATTGGGCATTGGTGGTGAGTGGGCCGTAGGGGCTTCCTTGCTTTCTGAAACTTGGCCGAAAAAGTGGCGCCCATGGGTGGCTGCTACGCTGCAATCAGCGGTGAACTGCGGTGTCTTGCTGGCTTGCTTTGCAGGGTGGATGCTCGCCGGTCAGGAGCCACGCTATATTTTCCTCATCGGTGTTCTGCCTGCCTTCATCACGCTTTGGATCCGAAAAGCCGTGCCTGAGACGGAGACTTGGGAAAAGGCTCGTGAAGGGCAGCCTGTGCCAAGGATCAGCGATCTCTTCGGCCCTGCGGTGCGTGGGGTGACTTGGCGGGTGATGATTATCTGTGCAGTCTCGCTGACGGCCCATTGGACCTTTCTTTTTTGGCAGCAGAAGCATGTGCTGAGTCTGCCTGAGATCGCTACTCTAACTAAAGAGGGTAAAGACGGTGCTCTGGTGACCGCGCTGATGTGGATCATGCTAGGTAGTCTGATCGGTAACTACATCGCGGGGGCTTTGGCCAAGTGGCTGGGTTATCGAAAAGCCATTGTGGGAATGATGTTCGCTTATTTTATCATCATGTATGTTTCGTTTTCGAGGACTTGGGATTGGGAGACAACCAAAATTCAGTTCGCCATCATTGGCGCCTGCCAAGGAGTGTTTGGTCTCTTTACCATGTGTTTGCCACCGCTTTTCCCTGTTTTGCTGCGCACCACAGGATCTGGCTTCTGCTACAATATTGGGCGTATCGTTGCGGCTGCTGGCACGGTATTCTTTGGTATCTTCGTTAAAGTGGGGGATTACCGAGAAGCGCTCTTGTATGCGGGGTTCCTGTTTATACCAGCGACCTTGGTCTCCCTGATGCTGCCTCTCGAAAAAGAGGAACCTTGATTAAAGCGGCTTCGATTGCACGCGCACCCGTCCTTCTTCCTGAGTTTCGGAGGCGCTAGGAGCTTGTAGAATAGCGACCATGTTTGAGGCTAAAAGATAGATAAGAGCCGAGCCTAGGGCCCCACCGATGGCAATCAGACGCCGCTGCACGATGTTTTCAGCGGAAATCATCGTGTAGATGCGCAGGCAGATCAAAGTCCACAAAACAGTGAGCACGGGTGCGACGACGGGTAGATAAGTTTCCATGCTGACAGGCTAGCTCCAAGTGGAGGTATTCGTCATCTGGTTTTAGTTCCAGGTTGGAATAAGTGACTTACAATCGCTACACATGAATGGCTTGCGACGATCCATGAGGAAAACAATGAGCCACACAACAGCCCAGATTCCGCTAGTGAAAAGAGTCAGAGCAAAATGCATCCAATGATTGATAGCCGGACGCACACAAACCACTACTTCGGCGCAGTTCGGACATGATTTTAACCCGGATTATGCAATGGAGTAGTCGAAGGGTGGTGGACGTGCCTCGATTTGACGGAAGATCGCGTCCATCCAGGGGCGCTTTTTGCGAGGTAGCGAGAGCTTGAGCACTCTTTTGCGCGCGTGATGGCTGATCCACCCGCCTATTGC
>CAMBPS010000089.1 GCA_945869675.1 Prosthecobacter debontii
AGCTTTGGCCTTTTCAAGACTGCCAAAATTCCGCCGCACACGTTTTCCGTTAATGTGATAAGCTACGGTGTAGCAATCCCACTTTCGGACACGGCCTTTGTAAATTGGCACCACAGCGCTTCCATGCTTGATCTTCATGAAAGGTCGCCCACGTTTCCGAGAGACATCCTCGCTTGTCCTAATTTTGTCCTGCATACCGCTGTATGAGGTGTCAACCTTCGGCGATAATAACTCTATAAAACATTGATTATGTGATTTTTGAGAAGTTTTTTCTTTGAGAGAAAAGGGCTTTGAGATATGAGATTCGAGATCTTGTTGAAGCAAGTCACTTGCGTTTGTTTTCCAAGGACTTTGCCATGCGTTTCACGGGTCTAACCGAAATTTCCGACATGATGTCGCATCTGTTAACCGGCGTGGCAAAAGTGGCCGTCATTACAGATGGGCTCAGGGGAAGTTACATTCAATCCAAGGGGGCAGAGATGTTTCATCAACCTGCTTATTCGGTTGCCAAAACGATCGACAGCACAGGCTGCGGAGATGTTTTTCACGGAGCCTTCCTTCATGGTTACCTATCTCGGTGGCAAATCAGGCGTTGCTCGGATTTTGCAAGCCGTCTTGCTTCAATCAACGCATCTGGTTTAGGTGGGCGGTTTGTTTTGAAAACGGACCTTAACCTACTTGCGTCCTGATCCTGGTATTGGGCCTTTGGAGCCAACTTTGAGCCATCCTTGACCCTGGACGTAGGCTCGCCCAATTGAATGTCTTTCGACGCCAATCCAAAGACTCGGGTCACCATTAATTTTGGCGTCATCACGGTTGGATGAAACTGATGGCTGAGATTTTGGATATGCGGGTTTGTTTTGTAATTGGACTGCACCTGACCGCACTAAAGAATCACTTGTATCACTTCTGATTTCTTGAGGTCGCGGAGAATAGCTGCCCTGGTTTGATTTTTTATTGGGATTGTAAATGGTTGAAGACTCATTGGTGGCGCTGCCTGCACCTCCTGGAATAAAGCCAAAACGTAAGCGATCCTGAAGCTCGGCAGATAAGATTTCTGTCGCTATTTTAGAGACTCCTTCAGAGTGCTGAATCACTGAAAGGTTTTCATCGAGAGCTTGGATTTTAGCATTTTTAAGGACGGTGCTATTCGCTAGCTGAATGCTTGGGAATACCATTCCAATCGTGGATTCTCGGACCTTTTGAATCGCCGAAAGAAAGGCTCTGGCTTCATTGTCCCGAGCCTCACTTAATTTCTTGGCTTCTTGGCGGATGGTTTCGTTTTCGGATTCAATGATGCGAGCTGCCGTGATGAGAGCGGCCGCTTCTTTCCTGATTTCAGTGAGTTTTTGGGCGTCTTTAATGGTTTCTTGGATGTTGCCGAGCTCCTGTTGAGTCAAAATGAATTCCTTTTGAGCCTCATCGACATCAATGGTGTAATAAAAGCCTGTTAACCCACCGAGGAGTGCTAAAAGAGCGACTGCGTAAACAATGATTTTGCCGTCCATAAAATGCCGTTTGTTGAAATTTAGAAGTAGCGGCTGCGATAGGTTTTTAATTCCTTCTGCATGATTTCCACCTCTTTTGCTTTTTTATCGCGGTCCGCGATGAGAGTGGCCGTTTCTTCGCGCATTGTTTTGAGACTGCCTTGGAGTTGTTTGATGAGGGCAGGCTCAGGATTGTTGTAGTAACCTAGGTGACCGATCGCCAGCGACTCAGCTTGCAGGTTTTTCAAAACAGCGGTTTGCTCTCCTAGAATGAGTTTTAGCTGCGCCGTTTCATATTCGATCTGTGCTTTTTTTCCACAGCTAACATTCGCTGCGCAAGTGATGATTAAGAGGATTACTGATATTAATTGTCTTTCTGGGAATCGCATAAAGGATTTATTTATTTAAATAATAAAGAATGATCTTATTGACAAGCATCATTCCTGCCTGAATCAGAAAATTCAGGCAGTCTGTTTTTTTAGTGAATGGGAGAGAAATCGACTGCTTTTAGATAAACACTCTTGACTCCCGCTGGCTGTGGAAGTGTTAAGGCTCCATTTTTCTCTGAATCTGCCTTGGCCGCTATCCACTGGGGGTCCTGTCTAAAGGCAGTGAAAGCAGCCAATCCTGCTTCTTGACTAGGGTGAGATAAAATATAGATGAGTTTTGATTCCGCACCTTTGGCTTGATCCATAGGAGTCCAGTAAGCTAGGTGATTCATACCGTGTTTGGTAAAGAGCGAGATTGTGTGAGTCTTGAAGCGCTGATGCAGAGATTCGAGTTTGCCTTGCGCACTGGTGTAGGTCCGCATTTCGAACACTCGAGATGCATCTGAAGTAGTTATTTTGGGTGGAGGTGAATACTCCGTTGTCGTCATAAAGATAGATTCGGGCGGTTTTGCCAGGATTTTACCTGCGGCTTCGCTGGCTTTGCGTGCTGTCTGCCACTCAGGATCGCTACTGAAAGATTTCCAACTTGAGGTGGCTGATTCACGGCTTTGATGGGCGATAATATAAATGAGTGTGTTTTTGGAACCATCGGTTTCTTCAATCGGAGTCCAGTAGCCAATGTTCACAATCCCATGTTTCTCGAAAAGCCTGCATGTGTGATCTCGAAATCTAGCCAGAAGAGTATCGAGTTTGCCTTCATTGGTTACATAGATTCGGAGTTCGTAGACTTGGGAATCAGTTGCACTAGCTGGCTTTGGTGAGAGGAGGCCAAAATATAAACCTAAGATAAGAAGGTGAAGAGAACAGGTCATCATTTTCATAAATCGCACTTACATTGATTTTGGCTGCGGTAAATACCAAGCTTTCATTTTGAGCTATCTAATGATCAGGAAAATAGGTTTCATTTATAACTTGGTAGATAGGCTGATCCCAATCATGACAAAGTCGGACTTTGATGTATTCTCTCCCACTTCTGCATGTTAGATCCAAATTCAACTCCTACAGCCGGCTTGACTTGGGCCCCCCTTGATCCTGTCTCTGGGGAAATAGCGGCTGAAAAAAGTACAACGCGGGCCCTTCTATTGGTAAATGTCTGTGGTTTTTTAATGGGCTATTACGCCATGCCAAATCATTGGTTTCAGTTGGCTTGGTTCATTTGCATGACTGTTGTCTGGCTTCTGTTCGGTGGAATGCAGCAGCTATTTATCGGTTTAAGTCATGATCTCTGGCTGCGCAGTGTTATGGGACTGGTTTTTGCCATGATCATTAGATCCACTATTTTTGATTCTCCTGGCATGGGGATTCGAGAGCTTTGGTTTGGCTGGATTAGCAGCGGCTTATTGATGATGATGATGATGGTTTTTTGGCAGGTGGGCACTGTTGGGCAAGCTTCTCGTATCCTCAGCACAGCGGTAGCAGCGACTGCAGTGGTAGCTGCTTTTGGAAGCATGGCTTTCTTCTATTTTCTTGATGAGAGAGCGGTGTTCGGACAGCGCCTGACTAACTGGTTCATCTATGGCGGATGGAATTCAGTCTGCACAGGAATGACCTTTGGGTTTGCCGCAGTCTGGTCGATTCATCGTTGGCATCACGCTTTAAAGCGCTTAGAAAAAGTCTGCTTCCTAGGCATCGCTATTTTTTTGGTGTGGGCCACATTATTGACAATGAGTCGTGGTGCTCTCATGGCTCTTATAGCTGGACATGGGGCGCTGATTTTTAGTCGAGGATGGCGTTTTTCACTTCGTCCGGTGATGTTGCTTTTCACATGCCTGGGCTGCTTTCAACTTTTGGCTCCACAAATTACAAAGATCGGTGTGCAGGATCTGTCTGAACGTTTGGGTGAGCCAAAACTAACAGAGGCCATGACCTCAGACGGGGTGGTTGCTTCAAATCCGGCCAAGCGCTTGATAACGCGTGGAGATACACATCGCTTCTCGATCTATGCCGCAGGCTTTAGCAGCATAACGACATCCGGCGACTGGCTGCTAGGGAAAGGGCTCTGGTCTTCGAATGATCGGTGGTCCTGCTCGTTGCCTTGGAACCCTGAGCATCTTCATAGTGTTTTTGTTGATGCATTGGTGCGTGGTGGTATCCTTGCCCTGGCCGGTCTTTTAGGTGTTCTTATTTGGGGCCTCTATCGAGCTTGGTGGCTGGCTCAGAGGGGGGAAGAGATCTGGATCATGCTAGCCAGTTTTGGTGTTACGGGTCTTGTTTTCGATGGAGATAGTGCCTTTTCCATGCTCAGCATTCCTCGCTTCGAGGCACTTATCTTGTGGGTTCCTCTGGTCTTGGCTTCGGTGCGCTACATGGTTCTAAATCATGAGCAGAAAGCCCCTGCATGTTCTGAAATTTCCTCACCACATTAAACTGTCTTGTGTCTGCCCAATCTCACCAGTCTATGTGGCACTTGGTGCGCAGTCTATTAAAGCAGGCACGACATTGGTTAAAGGACATGATGGCCAGCAATACCTTGGATCCGTTCCCCATTCGCAAGTGGTTACAGGGTTATGGTTCGAAAAGGCTTAAAGCCGACTTAAAAGCCGGATTTTCAGTCACCATGTTAGATTTGCCTCAGGGGATGGCTTATGCAGCCGTCGCAGGCTTGCCTTTACAGTTCGGGACCATGTGCAGCGCGGTTTCAGGCATTATGGGGTCGCTTTTTGGCAGTTCTCGATTCACAGTTCTCGGGCCAACGAACGCAACGGCGTTCATGATCTTTTCCTACTTTGCCGCTGAGCCTGCATTAGATCGAGTGAGTCTCATGCCTTTGCTGGTCTTCATGGTTGGAGCCCTGTTACTCTTTGGTTCTTTTTTGCGTGTCGCAGAGCTTGCTCAATACATCAGCAGGACGGTTATCGTCGCCTATGTGACAGGTGCGGCTGTGTTGATCATGGCCAATCAGTTGGCTCACGTGATGGGCGTTCCCATGATGGTACTTTTGGAGGATGGCTCCAGCTTTCAAGCGCGCACGTTGCCTGGTATTGTTATTCACTTGGTGAAATCGATCCCGCAAGCGCACTGGCAGAGCCTTGGTGTCGCGGCTGGAACAGCGATGGTTTACTATGCATTTCGGAGGTTCCGTCCTTCATGGCCTTCGCTTGTCCTAGCACTCATTATGGCTTCCTTGGGTTGTTTGGTGCTCGGCACAGTGGGTATGGAGGTGCCTACTTACGCCAATGCTCGCTTTGGGATTTTGGATTTATTGCCGCCATTCCCCGACTTCGTGTCTTCACGTTTTTTTTCGGATTTCAGCCGGCTCTTTGGTCTGGCTTTAGCTCTTGCATTCTTGGCCACAATTGAAAGCTCGTCGATGGCTAAAACACTGGCCAGTGTGAGTGGGCAGCGTGTGGATGCTAATCAGGATATGTTCAGTCTAGGCATGGTCAATTTGAGCTGTGCTTATCTCAGCGGTATGCCGAGCTCTGGATCACTGACACGTAGCGCACTCAATCAGCAAAGCGGCGCGCGCACGCCCTTTGCTGCTTTGTTTAATGGCCTCTTTTGTCTCATCGGCGCATTAAGTTTGGGGCACCTAGTGGGGTTTATTCCACGGGCCGCTTTGGCTGTTCTCATCATCTGTGTAGCTGGATCGCTGATTCAGCATCGCAATATCCGTATTTGTCTGAGCGCCACAGGATCTGATGCCCTAGTTTTTCTCATTACTCTTGCCGCCACCTTGATGGTTCCCTTACATGTAGCCATTTTTACAGGCGTTGGCATCTCGGTAATGCTGTATTTGAGAAAAGCTAGCCAGCCCTCTTTGGTGGAATATGAGTTCAATCAAGAAGGGCATTTAGCCGAAGCGTCCAAGGCAGGTGTTCGTCAAACGCCCTCGGTTTCCATTGTGCATGTGGAAGGGGAACTCTTCTTTGGGGCTGCTGATCTTTTTCGAACGCAGATTCAGCGCACTTGTGGTGATCCGAATCTACGCATCATCATCTTACGCTTAAAAAACGCCCGGCACATGGATGCCACCAGTGTCATTGCTCTCGAAGAGCTTGTGGCCATCTTACGCCGAAATGGCCGTGATTTGCTCATCAGCGGTGTGATGAAGGATGTTTATAAAGTCCTTCGTGATTCCGGTATTGTGGAACTAATTGGAAAAGAAAACATTTTTCCAGCCAGTCCGAGCAATCCCAATGTGGCCACGCGCAACGCTTTAAAACGAGCCCAAGAGATTCTCGGCACCACCGAAGCTGACGTGAAGATCTTCTTTGATCCTAGTAAGCGAAAAGACGAGTAGCTCTCAGGGCAGCCGCCAGACTCGGGAGGGGGCGCAGATCCAGGTGGCTAGGCGGGTATGAGTAGAAGTGTATTCGCCTCCCATAGCCCAGGGCGAAAAGGCAGGCAAGATCCAGCGCTGTTGGCGTGGGGTGATTTGTTCTTGAACCAAGGCGGCAAGCTTTAACTTTAATCCGGCGCCATCATTTAAATGAACAGCGGGGTGCTCGTGACCGGTGATGTGGATGGTCTTGGAATGAGTGATGGTGGTGCCGGCTGCGGAATGGGTATAGACATCCACATCTGAAGTCTGCTCCTGGGTCCAGCGATGGCCATGAGTGAAGGTAAACTCGCCCTCATGATGCGTTTCCACGAGATTCCAGCTTTTCCGCAAAGGTGGACGATCATGATTTCCCTGAATACTGATGAGTTCTGGAACCTCTTCTTGGATGCGCTCTAGAAAGGCGTGAGTTTCTTTGGCACTGCTTTTTCCGTCCATGATGTCGCCGACCAAAATGAGGCGCTTGGGGTGGTGATCATGGATCAGCGAGATAAGAGTCTGCTCACAGGTTTCCATGCCCCAATCAGGCAGGAGATCGCCATGCAGTTGGCGGCGCAGTTCGTAGCCGTAATGTAAATCGGCTAGAGCCATCCAGCCCTCTTTGACGTGAATGAGGGCGCGTCTTGAATCCAGTCGGATGGCGGGTGCGATTTCTGTGCTGGTGGGTTTGGCGGTGGGTGAAAGTCTCAAAGGCTTCCACCCATCGCCCAGCGAAAAGAAAAAACAAACCGTGATGCTGAGTTAGATCAAATTAGGTCGTCTCTAGGCCGCGGGCCATGACGACTTTGCCGGTGCGGACAGTTTCCACAATGTTGAACTTGCTGAGCAGGCGGACGGCGGCGTCCAGTTTGTCGGTGTTGCCGGCGATGAGGGCAATGAGGCTGTCTTCTTGCAGATCGACGGTCTTGCCATTGTAGTGCTCGATAATTTGAAGGATCTCGGTGCGTTCTGCAGCGCTTGCGGCAACTTTGATGAGGACGAGTTCTTTCGAAACGGCGTCACGGTCAGTGTGCTCAATGCAATGTATGACATCGATGAGCTTATTTACCTGCATGATGATCTGGTGCAGGCCTTCTGGATGACCGCTGATGCCGATGGTCATGCGGCTGAAGCGTGGATCCCGAGTCTGGGAGACGACGAGGGACTCGATATTAAATCCACGACGACTAAAGACGGCGCAGATACGGCCGAGAACGCCAGGCTGGTTGTTCACCATGACGCTAAGCGTGTGAATGTTGATGATGTCAGCGAGTGGAGCTGGCTTGATATCGGTGGTGGCGGGGATGCGGTCGCTCATGGGATGGATGATTTACGAGGGTTGATGGAAAGATTTGAATCAAAGATCAGCCCGGGTGTGTGAGGCGTTTTTGGGCGATCTGGATGTAATTGGAGTCTTTTTCGATGCCGAGCCAACGGCGGCCAAGAGTGTGCGCGGCCATAGCGGTGGTGCCAGAGCCGAGGAACGGGTCAATAACGATGTCGTTAGGGTCTGTGGAGCAGGCGATGAGTTTCTCGATAAGATCGATGGGTTTCTGAGAGGGGTGACCGCATTTTTCGTTCGAGACACCTTTCAGGCTCGGGACGCGGAGGATGTTGGTAGCGAACTTGCCAGCATCGAGATGGGCGCGGCGGGCGTCCATGTCTTTGTAGCGCTTGTCTTTGAGATAAGTCTCAATGGTCTTAGCGTCATAGGGGACACGGACCGCCTCTTTGTTAAACTTCACTTTGTCCCCCTTCCGCATCACTAGGACCATTTCATATTGGGGCGTGAAGCTATCTCTGCGCTCATCATAGCCAACGGCACGATCCCAGATGATGAGGTCGTGAAATTGATGCTGGCGAGTGAGACGTGACATGAGGTGAAGAAAGGCGTGCTCGCGTTTGCCTAGCTGGCCGAAGATGAAGCAGAGGCCGTCATCGCGAAGGACGCGCATGGATTCGCGGACCCAGGCCTCACACCAGGTGAGGTAGTCTTCAGCGGTTTTCCATTGAGTATCCCAGGCTTCATTTTCGAGAACATTGAAGTAAGGTGGATCGGCGATGAGGGCTTGGGCAATGCGATCGGGAAGCTTTTGCAACTCGGTGAAGGCATCGCCTTGGATGATCTGGTTGAGTTTCATCAGCCTTCATGCCAGATGGTCAGACGTGCCACGCTCCGGCGAGCGCGGCTACGTGGGCTAGGTCGAGCCGGTGGGTTTTTCCATTTTATGCTTCGGCGCTTCGGTGAGCATGTCTTCGAGTGCAGCACCCGCAGGGATCATCGGGAAGACGTTCTCGTATTTGATGCACTCAGCCTCGATGATGCAGGGGCCGTCGTTGTAATCGAGAGCCTGTTGCAGGACGCGCTCGACATCTGCGGGGCGGCGAATGTGCCAGCCTTTGATGCCGTAAGCTTCTCCGAGCTTGACGAAGTCTGGGTTGCCGATGAGGTCCACACCACTTTCGCGGTTTTCGAAGAACAACTCCTGCCACTGGCGCACCATGCCGAGGTAGCTGTTGTTCAGGATGAGGATCTTGATCGGAAGCTTATGGATGGCCGCGGTGGCCAACTCAAACAAGGTCATTTGGAAACCACCGTCACCTGAGATGGAGACGACTAACTTATCAGGATAGGCGAGCTGAGCACCGATAGCCGCTGGGAACCCGAAGCCCATGGTGCCTGCTCCGCCGGAGCTGAGCCAGTGGTAGCTGCTGTCGTTTTTATAGAACTGAGCAGCCCACATTTGGTGCTGACCCACATCGGTGGAGATAATGGCTTTACCTTTACTAAGATGATAAAGTTCATCAATGACCTGCTGCATGCGCAGACCGCCTTGCTTCTTGTAGGTGAGCGGGAATTTCTTTTTGTAACCGTCGAGGTGAACCAGCCAGTCTTCAGTTGGCAGTTTTTCCACATGTGGAAGCAGATCTCTGAGCGCGGCCTTGGCATCGCCTTTGATCATAACGTCTACTTTGATCATCTTGTTAAATTCTGCCGCATCGATGTCGATGTGGATGAGCTTGGCGTTTCGGCCAAACATGTGTGGTTTGCCGATGATGCGGTCATCGAAGCGTGAACCAACATTGAAGATGAGATCGGCTTCGCAGATCGCCTTGTTGGCATAGGCGGTGCCGTGCATGCCGAGCATACCGAGGGAAAGGGCATGCGTTTCTGGGAACACGCCTTTGCCTAGCAAGGTCGTGACGACTGGGCAGCCGAGCGTCTCAGCCAGCATGAGCAGTTCCTTGTCGGCACGAGCAATCATGGCGCCTTGGCCGGCGAGGATGACTGGGCGCTGAGCACCTGAGAGCAAACGGGCAGCTTCTTTGATGCCGGCTTGATCGATCTTGAAGTTTTCTTCGGGATGGTAGCCTGGGAGATCCATCGGCTCATCAAAGGTGCCTGTAAAGGGGCCTTGGCTGATGTCCTTCGGAATATCGATCAAAACTGGACCTGGTCGGCCAGTGGTAGCAATATGGTAGGCTTCTCTGGCGACGCGGGGCAGGGCATTTGAGCTCTTCACCAGAAAGTTGTGCTTCACGACTGGGGCCGTGATATTAAAGATGTCTGCCTCTTGGAAAGCGTCTTTTCCGAGCATCCAAGTGACCTGTTGTCCGCAAAGGATGATCATCGGCACACTGTCCATCTGCGCCGTCATGATGCCAGTCACTGTATTACCAGCACCAGGGCCGGAAGTTACTAGAACAACAGCAGGCTTGCCTGTGGCGCGGGCGTACCCGTCTGCCATGTGCACCGCCCCTTGCTCGTGGCGGACGAGAATGAACTTCATGTCAGTCTTCACGGTCTGCAGGGCATCAAAAATCGGAATTGCGGCTCCGCCGGAGTATCCGAAGACGTACTCGATACCGAGGTCTCCGAGAGTTTTAATAAGCGCCTGCGCGCCGTCCATTTTGGGTGTGCTCATGTGAGTGATGGTTGAAAATTGCGGTTTCGGAGGTGAATTTGCACGATTTGGATCTATTCACAATCGAAAGTTTGCTAATTTTAGGTGAACTTGGCTTTTTTATGGTTCCATTTGTCTGAAAATTGCCAAAATTGAGTTAAACGGCGCTTTTTTGACGACTCCACGTTCCGGGAATGATTATCTGAAGCGTGGTTAAGTCATTCTGGATTTTTGGAGTGACCATCCAACGCCTCACTCAGGCGGTCTGATTTCAAGAATGATTCACCTACAGGTCATCAATCTTAAAACGGTAGTGGCTGGCCGCCGATTTGCATCCGTCATTGATTCCACAAGGCTTTTTGCCTCTCGGGCGGTGTCACCCAAGACACAGCCACTTCGAGTCGAAGAAGCCTTGTGAAACCAAGCCCTGGCGCAACTCAACGATCTTCCATTCTCGTTTGAAGGATCAAGTTATTCTGGATTTTCAGAATGCCTTGCCAATTGGTTCCCTACCTATTCCGGATTTTTGGAATGATTCTAGCGCACAAGTAGTTCTTGCCCGCGATATATGACGCGCTCGACCATGCCTTGCAGGGTTTGGTCAATGAAGGGAGTGTTGATGCTTTTGGACTTCATGAAATCCTGGCTGAAGGTGGTGCTGCGGGCTGGGTTAAAGAGGATGAAGTCGGCAATGCCGCCCTCAATAATAGGTACAGGCTGCAATTTCATGATCCGGCGTGGCTCTGCGGAGTAGTGTTTCACGATGAGGTCCCAGCCGAAGGTGCCTTTGGAAATGAAACGATCGTAGAGAGAGACGAGGGCGGTCTCTAATCCTGTGATGCCAAAGGGCGCGCTGGCAAAGTCCTGGCGTTTTTCAAAGGGTGTGTGCGGTGCGTGGTCGGTGGCGATGACATCGAACCAGCCGTCAATAAGGCCCTGAAGGAGGAGGGCGTTGTCTTCCTTGGTGCGCAGCGGTGGATTCATTTTATAGTTGGTGTCGTAATCACCAATGTCTTCCTGACTGAACATGAGGTGATGTGGGGCGATCTCGCAGGTGACACGGATGCCCCGATCTTTAGCCCGCTTAATGGTTTTCATACCCTCTGCGGTGGTGACGTGTTGGATATGGAGGTGAACGCCGGTGAACTCGGCTAGGCGGATATCACGAGAGATGCCAATTTCTTCGCTGATGCTGGGGATACCGGGCAGGCCTAGAGCATAACTGATCTTGCCCTCATGCATGCAGCCTTTCCCGCTAAGTTCCTTCACCTCGCAGTGACTGGCGATTGGCAGATCGTAGTCACGGGCGTATTCCATGGCGCGGCGTAGGACTTGGGGGTTGTCCACGGGGAAGCCGTCGTCAGAGAGCATAACGGCTCCAGAGGCTTTCATCGCGGCGATGCCAGCAAGATCTTCGCCTTTGCGCCCTTTAGTGATGGCTCCAGTGGTGAAAAGGGTGGCCCCGATGCGGGTGCGGCGGGCACTTTCTAGAACGGTGCGGACGACACCAGCGTTATCGATGGCTGGACTTGTATTGGGCATCATGACAAAGCCGGTGACGCCGCCGTTGATCGCAGCTTCAGCACAACTGGCAATGTTTTCTTTGTCCTCCTGCCCAGGCTCACGTGCATGAACATGAATATCAAACAGTGAGGGTAATAGGATGCGGCCAGTGCAGTCGATGATTTCACAATCAGTGACTCCCGTGATCTCTGGGGCGAAGCAGATAATGCGATCAGCTTCGACGAGAACGTCAGCATTGAGGAGTTTTGGTGAATCTTCAGAGGCGATCTGGGCGTGGCGGTAGAGGCGTTTCATGCGGTGGCAATGATCAGCATCATGACGCGTGGTCGTGCCCGAGGCAAGTACAGCTCACTTAGAAGGCGTCGTGTATTGAATCAAAATCAAGCAATCCAGGTTAAAATTAACTCATGCCTTTGGTTTGTAGTCATGACATTCATCTTTCTCGGTAAGTCATCAACGAAGGTTGCCGAAATCAGGTGAAACCTAAATTCATGAACCGTTGAATATTAGACCGATACTGGTCCCACACTAGGGCCGGAAAAGTAAGCTGCATCGTAGATGGCGCAGCCATCAGGGCGCTTCCCACCCATGACATCTTCGATCCACTTAACGATCCGGCGGACAATCTTGTCCATCTGAAGATGAAAGTGGGCCTGCCTCGGAACCATCCAGTCTAACTTTGCATCCATGTAAGCAGCGATGATGGACACATCTTCTGGAACGCGAAGTTTATTCTGCCGCAAAAAGCTAAGCACTGTCAAGTGATAGGAGTGCATGCCAACGATCAGAGCTGTCGGTGGAGTGACGCGGAACATCTCTTTAAGAGCAAGCTCAATGCCATGAGGGTCAGAGGAAAACTCAGGAAGATGATAGGAAGAGGCGGCAGACCCACTGCGCGTATTCAATTCTTCTAAAAAGGCCTGACCCGAGGTGCTGACGCTAGGCTGACGGATAATTGGCGGCGCGAGGTAGGCAATTCGTCGATGCCCCAAGGAGATCAGGTGCCGAGTGGCTTCACGGATCGCGGGAACTAGGTTGGTGCCAGAGCCAGGCAGGCCGAGATGACGATGTCGACCGTCCCAAGCAATGGTCACAAAAGATTGTTGTTCGAACCATTCTAGGACCTCACTGGGTGCCGCCATGACGATCCAAACATCGGCCTCATTGGCTGCCACGTAGCGTGAAATACGCTGCGGTTGATGGTCGAAATCCGCGAGTGTGCGATCAGCAAATTGGCAGTGGCAGCCTACATCTGTCAACTGCTGCTGCAATTGCAATGCATGAGTGACTAGGTAGGAAGCTAGGTGCTCCATATTCATGTCTAAGAAAATTTTAACGCGAAGGACTTTAGACCTGTTAGACTGGGCACCTTCGAGAGTTGGATCATTGACAATGGCGCGTGCTTTTCCCTTACCACCGCTGCGGATGATGCCACTTTTCTCCAGCAGAATAAGCGCGCGCCGAACAGTGTCACGAGAGACACCTAATTCTGACGAAAGTCGATCCACACCAGGGATCTTATGGGTGGCATTCTGGTTTAATAGCCATTCCTTCAAGTGTGCTGCGGTCTGTTCAGCCGCTGAGAGTTTGTGTAAAGCCATGGTAAATCAGAGATTGGGGTTACATGAAATTCCCGAGTACGTTATGGGGGTCGATTTAGGTATCAATGCGTGTTTTTGGCTTAGTTGCTTTATTTAGCCCCCCTGTCAATGGCTTTCAACACAGTTAAGGTTCAGCTTGTTTTTCACATTGCTAGATATGCCAGAACTGACTTTGAATGAAGACTCGAACGTGCCTTTGGCAAAGCATTGACAAAGGCCAACATGACTGTTTTAAGGGTATCCAGATCAGAACGACTCTTCGCCGATCCTGTTGACTGAAATATGATCTCGAAGCGGTTCATCTCTGCCTAGCCATAGTTAGCAAAACCGACTGATGTCAATGGAGCCTTCAGCAAGCCAGCCTAGATCAAAGTGCAGGAAGTGTTGTTGGAGCAATCCTCAGCGTGATCTACGATACGACCGCAGCCTGTATCACGGACATAGCGCCTGTTCTGGAGGGCGTTCGTCTCATTAATAGCGCATTGGACCTAGTCTGCAGGGCTGCGGAGCAGGCAGCGTGGCGACGATCGAAACGGATGAGACCCCTGAGCAACGGCGCAAGGAACGGAACGAGTAACCATGAAAAATCATCAAAATCATGACACTCAAATCGAATGAAGCGCTATTTCAGCGCTGCATGGAGCTGACGCAGTGCGCTACGGGCAATCTCGGCGGATTCTCCATCGCTCATGCCTTGAGCGATAAGCTTTTCAGCGACCCTTGCGATAAGTGGTGCATCTGTGCGTTGTGTAAGGGCGGCAATTTCTTCATCGGTCGGTGAGATGGTGATGTGCTGATGAAGTCGTAGCCTGAGCAAGCGTGACTGCCACGTGGCAAGTAATGACTCCAGTTCGGTCAACGCGCTGATGCCTAAGCTGCCTATTAAAGTGAGTCGGAGTAAATCCTTTCCGATGCCCAGAGAGAGATCGTTTGTCAGTGCTTTTTCTAAAGCGGCGAGGCCTGATTCTTCACTCAGGGTATGTTCCAGTTCATGCCAATTTAAGCGTCCCGTCGATAGCGTCGTGACGGTGGGTATTTCGCCACGTCCAACGCTGACGTTCAGGATATGGCCAGGTAGGTTGCCTTCACCTCGTGGAAAACGATCGGGCTCTGGGGTGCCTGAATACCAAGCTTTGTCGTTGATGTGTTTCATTCCATGCCAATCTCCGAGAGCGATATAGTCCAGTTCATGCGTGGGAAGGCGGCCTACATCCAGGTAATTGGCAGGCATGGCGGCGTCTTCATCATCGCCTGTGGGGCCAAAGTCTTGGACGGTGCCGTGAGCAATGACGAGGCGAGTTTTTGTCCCAAACGCAGAGAAGTCCGTGCTGCGAATCCATGCGGTTGTATCGCCAGTTTCGTGTCGGCGCAAAAGTGGGCAGGGAAACAGAACGACTGAATCCAGCTCCAGGGCTTCTGCTTTCAGGAGTAAAGTTAAATTCGGAGCCAGCGCTTGGCGCTCATGAATAAAGAAAGACTGCTCCCAAACACTGCTCGGTCCGCCATGATCATGATTGCCTGGGATGGCGTAAACAGGCACATTGAGACTTCCTATGGCAGCGCAAGTCGCTGACACAGTGGCCTTATCAGGACTGGGAGAATCAAAGAGGTCTCCTGCAACGAGGATGAACTCAGCTTTCTGTTCCTGGGCATGGACGCCGATTCTAGAAAGTACATTGATTCGTTCTTGGCGGACGATGGCGCGTTTTTGCTCATCATCGATGCGGGCAAAAGGTTTACCCATCTGCCAGTCGGCTGTGTGGAGGAAAGTCATGTTGTCAGAATCTCGAATGACGAAGAATGCATCAATGTGCAAGCAGGCATTCGACAATTGTGATTCATGCGATAGCATCCCTACCCATGACTGTAGCCCTTGCCCCTGCCATTGCCTCTCATATCGAAGCCCTCTGTGCCGCCATCGTAGCGGATTCCTCCGTGCAAACTGCCCGTGAAACGGCGGAAACCTTCCTCGCTGACGAACAAGCCGTGGCTCTGTATCGTGACGTGATGACCACAGGCCGCTCCCTAGAGCAGCGCCACCGCAGTGGGCAGCAATTGGATCCTGCGGAGATCAGCAGCTTTCAAGTGCTTCAAGAAAAAGCCGACGCCCATGAGGGTATTCAGGCCTTTGTTGCAGCTCAGGACGTCCTTCAAGAAGTCGCTAACCAAGTGAATGGCTTCGTTGGTAAGACGCTCGAAAAAGGACGTGTGCCGACGCATGATGAAGTCTTCGGCCAAAAAGGCTGTGGTGAAGGCTGCGGCTGTCATTAATACACTCTGTTAGAATCAAGTGGGCTCAGGTTACCGAATGATGTCTTCACCCGAATCACATCATTCGACTGAGCCTATTTTTCTGGCTCGTGCGCTACGCAAAGTCTATCACACCGGTGAACTGGATGTGGTGGCTTTAAATAATGTGGACATCGATTTTCACATGAGTGAGTTGGTTGTACTCTTGGGTGCCTCTGGAAGTGGCAAGTCCACTTTATTAAATATTCTCGGTGGTCTGGATGTTCCGACGAGTGGTCAATTGAGCTACCGTGGCTGGGATCTGACAGGGGGGGATGAGCGTTCCCTGACCTTGTTTCGGCGAAACTGCGTGGGCTTTGTCTTTCAGTTTTACAATCTCATCCCCAGTCTCACCGCTCGGGAAAATGTGGCACTCATCACCGATATTTCGCGTGACCCGATGAAACCCGAGGATGCTCTAGCATTGGTCGGACTCGAGCACCGCATGGATCACTTTCCTAGCCAACTCAGTGGCGGTGAGCAGCAGCGTGTGGCGATAGCGCGTGCCATTGCCAAAAAGCCGGAAGTTCTCCTTTGTGATGAGCCCACAGGTGCACTGGATGTGAATACTGGCATCAATGTGCTGGAGGCGGTGGAGCGGATCAATCGTGAGCTAGGAACGCTGACCGTGATCATCACGCATAATGCGGACATGGCGGGTATGGCAGATCGAGTTTTGCATCTGAAAGATGGTCAAATCATCAAATCGCACCACAATGAAACGCGCTTGCCCGTTACAAGTTTGAAGTGGTGAGTGACTGCTGCCGCACGGCTTCGTAGAGAACAATTGCGACCGCGGTGGATAGATTCAAACTGCGTGTGCCCTGCATGGGGATGTTCCAAGTCTGTCCTGGATATTGTGCCATGATCGCGGGTGGAATCCCGCTCGTTTCTGGACCATAGACAAGGTATAAGTCCTCGTGACTGTGCAAATCTGCCTGCCAGTAGGTGCTTTCACCTTGGCACTCGATGAACATAAAGC
>CAMBPS010000090.1 GCA_945869675.1 Prosthecobacter debontii
GATCGTTGAGTTGCGCCAGGGCTTGGTTTCACAAGGCTTCTTCGACTCGAAGCGGCTGTGTCTTGGGTGACACTGCCCGAGAGGCGAAAAGCCTTGTGGAATCAATGACGGATGCAAATCGGCAGTCAGCCATTCCTGAATCTAGCAGACAATCCACGGGGCGTGGGATGTGCAACGAAGAGTCACTTTGGCCCTATGAGTCGGAGACAACAAAGCAACTGGAGACTCAAATTTACAGGAAAACAGAAAGACATGATTTACAGGTGAGAACCCATTCCTGTGAATCCTGTTTTCCTGTTAATCCTGTGATTAGAAACTCGAATCACGAACAGTCTCATATCATCCATGGCGGGCGAAACATCGCGTAACTCTAGGGCAAGTTAGTCGGGAGGATAAGTGGTTATTTCATCAGGCCTCATCATCCACAGCCTCTGAGGGTGAAACTTAGAGTCTCCAAGTCCAACATCAAGGCTTCCACCAGGCATCGAGTTTGGCAGTGAGCTCGTTGACTTTGGCAGGCTGATCACTGGCGAGGTTCTTGTCCTCAGTGGGGTCAGCTTTAAGGTCGTAGAGTTCGGTGACGTCGTCGGGCTGGTTAGCTTTGTTGGGGATAATAAGCTTGCTGTGACCGTCGATGATCCAGCGCCATCTCAGGCTGCTGGAGGGGACCTGAATATCGACAAAGCTATGGGTGAAGCACTCGCCATACAACGTCTTGCGGGCAGTGACGGCGGCGCTGTCGAGCAGGTTGAGGCCAGGCATATCCTTTGTCGGCTCGAGTCCGGCGGCTTTCAGGATCGTGGGAGCGAAGTCGAGTGAGATGGCGAGGTCGTCTGACATCTTCGGCTGCACTTTGGCAGGCCAGCGGAGCATGATGGGGCTGCGCAGGCCACCGTCGTATTGACTCTGTTTGGATTTATCGGCATAGCGACCGGTCTGAGGATTGGTGATCCAGCCGTTGTCAGAGACATAAACGACGATGGTGTTTTCGCGCAGGCCTTGTTCGTCCAGATGGTTCAGTAACTGACCGCAGGTCTCATCAAACCACTCGACCATGGCCCAGTATTTGGCGATGTGTGCACTAGGGGCTTTGTCGATATACTTATCGAGAAGACGCTTTGGCGGCGTATGCGGATCATGCGGCATCATGGGGGCATACCAAACAAGGAAGGGTTTGTGCTGTTGCTTGGCTTGACCAATGAAATCGTAGATGGGCTGCATGGTTTTGCGACCGATATCGAGTCCGGTATCGCCATGGCGTCCACCCTGAGTCATGCCGCTGGTGAAGCCGCCGCGTGAGTAGTGCTTCTGCCACCATTTACCCGTTTGCAGGCTGAGATAACCTTTGGCTGCTAGGCGCGTAGGCAGGGTGCCGGCTGCCTCAAGGTGCTTGCTCATGATCTCGCGTCCTGCGTCAAAGAGTGGACTGGTTTGGAATGCCCTCGGCTTCATGCCGGCGGGTGCGCCGGGGTCGTTGCTAGTCACTTTATGCTGATGCGGATAGAGGCCAGTGATGATGCTAGCAAGGCTCGGACAGCACAAGCTGCTAGGAACATATCCGCGAGTGAAGGTGAGGCTTTCTTTGGCTAGCTTATCTAGGTTCGGCGTCTGAAGATGGGGATGCCCCATGAATCCATAGTCACTCCACAAATGATCGTCCGAGATGATCATGACGACGTTTGGAGGGGTATCTACGGCAAAGGTGAGACCTGTTAGAACGCAAAAGGCGGTGAGAATGGAAAAAAGACGCATGCTGCCTCATTGAACGCGAAGGCCGTGAAGGATCTAGCCTTTAATTCGAAACATGTTCTATTGAACATTGAATAATCCTCACTACCACTCATCTGTGCCGCACTCTGCCACAACTCCTCTTCTGCGTTGGTTGTTCCTTGATCTGAACAGTTACTTTGCCAGCGTGGAGCAGCAGATGGATAAACGGCTGAGAGGCCGCCCAGTGGCTGTCGTGCCCATGATGTCGGATGCCACCTGTGCGATCGCAGCCAGCTTGGAGGCAAAAAAGTTTGGTGTCAAAACAGGCACCAATATCGGAGACGCCAAACGCCTGTGTCCTGGGCTCATTCTGGTTCAGGCGGATCATGCCCGCTACGTGACCTTTCACGAGAAGATCAAAGAAGAGATCGAGCATCACTACCCGATTGAGGTGGTGGGATCGATCGATGAAATGGGCCTGCTACTGGATGCGCGGCATCAAGAGGAGACCGTCGCTCTGGACTTGGCCAGAAGGATCAAAGCGGGCCTGCATAAAAACGTCGGTGAATGCATCACCTGCTCCATCGGGATCGCGCCGAGCAAGTATCTGGCAAAGCTGGCGAGTGATCTGCAAAAGCCCGATGGCCTGACCGTGCTGCATCTGCATGACATGCCCGCAAAAATCTCGCATTGGAAACTGACCGATCTCTGCGGCATCGGCAAACGCATGGAACCACGCTTTCATGCCGCAGGCATACGCAATGTGGAGCAACTTTGGGAGGCAAGCTCACAGGATCTGCATCGAATCTGGGGTGGCGTCGGTGGGGATCGCTTCTGGCGTGAACTCCATGGCCAGGACCTTGGTCACTTTGCCACACAGCACAGCAGCATTGGCCATAGTCATGTGCTTTCACCCGAGTTCCGCAAACCACCTGAAGCGGCCATTGTCGCCAAGCGCCTGCTTTCCAAAGCGGCCAGCCGACTTCGCCGCACAGAGTATCGAGCCCGTAGCCTGAATCTGAGCGTGCAGACGGAAGATCGGCAGCGTGGCGAGGCCCAGCTGCGCCTAGCTCAGGGAGTTTCGGATACCTTTACACTCATGCAATGCCTTGATCAGCTCTGGCCACAGGCCATGGAGCAGATTCGCTGGGGCCGCGTAAAGAAAATAAGTGTCACCCTCAATCAGCTTCAATCCACCACCGACCCTCAGCAGATGGAGCTTTTTCCGGAGCTGCAAGCCGTTCAGTCAGACACTCAATCACGTCGAGAAAAGCTTTCTAAAATCATGGATCAAGTGAACCAAGACTATGGCCGCGACAGCATTGCCCTCGGCTTTGTGCCGAACCAAGCCAAGACCTTCTCAGGCACTCGTATCGCCTTTAGTCGCATCCCAGCAACCGCGGAGTTTCAGGAGTGAGCGTTATCTCAGACCACCGAAAGAGGGCTAAAGCAGAATCGATTCAGCCGATGCCTCAACGACGGGTTTAAGAGAGTTTTTGCTTAAAGTCCAGGTATCCAAAGCGCCGCACGACTCGCAAAACGCCGGTCTCAGGATCATAGAGATCAATGTCGGGATGCGGCACACCATTGAAGGTGCTGGTTTTCACCATGGTGTAGTGGGCCATGTCGGTGAAGACGAGCTTTTGGCCGATCTGTAAGGGCTCAGGGAAGCTGTATTCATTGATCACGTCTCCAGCCAGGCAAGTCATGCCGCCAAGGCGATAGGTGTGTGGCAGCACGCCTGGCATATCCGTGCCGAGGATATGTGGACGATAAGGCATCTCCAACGTATCCGGCATGTGCGCGGTGGCAGAGGTATCTAAAATGGCGGTGGGCATATCTGACGGCACAATGTCTAAGACACTGGCGATTAGGTAACCTGTATTTAGCGCCACCGCTTCGCCCGGCTCCAGGTACACTTCTACATTGTAGCGCTCTTTGAAGCTGCGGATCACTCGGATCAAGCGCTCCACGTCGTAGTCTTTCCGAGTGATGTGATGACCGCCTCCCATATTCACCCATTTCACTTGGGCCAGCAGCTTGGAGAAACTCCTTTCGACGGCTGCAAGTGTGCGCTCTAGAACATCACTGTCCTGCTCACAGAGGGCATGGAAATGCAAGCCCTCAAGGCCCGTCAAATCTTCCTTATCCAACGTATCCGCACGAGTTCCGAGTCGGCAACTAGGGGAACAAGGATCATAGAGACTGCACTCCACCTCGCTATGCTCAGGATTCACACGGATACCCGGGCTGGGCGAATGCAGACCAGCAGCTCGGGCTGCGTCCAGCATCGGTTTCCATTTCTGCCATTGGGTAGGCGAGTTAAAACTGATGTGATGCGCGATGGGGATGATCGCCTCCATCTCTGCCTGCTTGAAGGCCGGCGCATAGACGTGGAGTTCTCTCCGAAACTCCTCATGCCCTAGCAGTGCCTCATGCAGTCCGCTCGAGCAGCAGCCATGCAGGTATTCACGCACTAGGTCAAAGGTGGCAAACATAGAGAAGCCCTTCATGGCCAGCAAGATCTTCGCCCCAGACTCACGCTGAACCATCGCCAGTTTTTCCAAATTCTTTTTTAATAATCCACGATCAACGACATAGGCGGGCGTTTCGACTGAAGCGACATCGAAAGCCGGAGCCGGTTGATCAAAAACATGCGGAGGTGTAGGAGCCATGCGCATACCGAAATAGCGAGATGCGGCGAGCGTGCCAGCAGGATTGCAAATTGTTCATCAAATAGCTCGTTGTTCTTGCCATCTGACAAAGCTTCATGGTAAACCGAAAAGCTCATGCGTAAAATCCACCCACTTCTAGGATTAGCGATCCTTAGCCTAACAGCTCAAACCGAGGCTCGCCCTTGGACAGATTCGGCAGGTCGCAAAGTCGAAGCAGAGTATTCAGGAATGCAGGGAGAAAGCGTACTTTTAAAACTTGCCTCAGGCCAAACCATCCCCTTTCCCTTGGCAAGACTAAGTTCTGAAGATCAGGCCTATGCCAAAGCGCAGGCCAGCAACTCAAGCACAGCACCAGAAATAGCGCCCAAACCCGACACAGCTCGCATTCCGCTAGAGAAGCGTACCTGGCCCCAAAATGTCATCGTTCCAGCTCGTGCCGTCGAGATCGCCGCCATCTCAGAAAGTGTGGCTGATCGAAAGTATGTCTATCAATCAGAGGCCTTTGAATTCAGCTCTCAGGCCAAGCTTGCAGGCAGCTTGATGAAGGAAGTAGCACGCACCTTTGAAGCCACCAAATTCCTCATCGAATCCCTCCCCTGGGGCGTGCAATGCAAACCACCGGAAGGACGCCCGCGTTTCATCGCAGCCCTCTATGAAACAAGAAACGACTACATCGCCGCAGGTGGCCCTGAGATGTCGGGCGGCGTTTACAGCAGCGGCGACAAAATCTTTAAAATCCCCTTCCCAAGCCTCGGCATGGAAAAGCGCGGCCAGACCTATTTCAAAGATGACAATTACAGCAACGGCACCCTCATCCACGAGATCACTCACCAACTCATGGACGATTATCTTGGTTTCCTCCCCAAATGGGTCATCGAAGGCACCGCCGAATACACTGAGATGCTCCCCTATAAATCCGGCACCTTCCGCGCTGATGGTCATAAAAGCGGCATCAAACAAGACATCGAAGAATGGCAACAACGCGGCTTCCTCCTAGATCTCGGCAGCTTGGAAAACATGATGACCATGAATCGGGATCAATGGGACGCCGAATGCGAAACTTCAGAAAAAATGGCAGCGATGTATCATCGTTCACAGCTTCTCGTTTATTATTTCAGCCATCTCGATGGCGACAAAAAAGGCACGCGCTTCATCAAGTTCATGGAAGCCGTCTATGGCCAAGTGGCCGAACTCCGCGCCTTCTTTGCCGATCCGAGAGTCAAAAGGATGGAAGGCGGGCGCTTCAGCTACCCGCGTGATTTCCCACCGCCAGACAGAGACCCCGCCACCGCACCCTTCAAAAACCTCTCCCTCCTGATCGACGAACGTCCTTACCCTAAGCTAGTCGAAGACATCATCGCAGGCTACAAAGACATCGGTATCAAAGTGATGGTTCGGTAGGCCTGGCTGGATCAAGCAAATAACTGCTGCTGATCCTTGGCCAACCTGGCAGTAAGAGGCTCTTTCAAGGCCTTGGCCGAAGTGCGTCCGCATTCCGGAAGCTCAAAGGACCGTTAGGTGCCCCAAATGCCTCTGCCATCCCTCTGCTCTTGCCAAAAGCTCTATCCTGCCCACAATGCGCAGCCTCGCGGTCTAACCCGCCCCCCTTTGCATCATGTTTGAATGGATCATTAGAAAAATCATCGGCACTAAAAACCAGCGAACTGTCAAGCGCTTACAGCCCGTCGTCGCCGAGATCAACCGCCTCGAAGCTCAGCTCCAAAATGAGTCGGATGACGCTCTACGTGAACGCTGTGCGAATTGGAAGAAGCAGTTTCGGACCTTTCATACGCCCGAGTTCCTTGGCGGCGTTTCTCTGCGCATCGCGACGGAAGAACAGGTAGATGCCTGCCTCTCAAACATCAGTGGCTACTTCTCGGCTTTAAAGACCCACTTCCCTGCTCTTGACGATGCTTATCTGGCTGACAATGCCTGGAATGGCAAAAGTCTGGAAGATAAAAAAGCCTTCATCGACCAATCACGCGACGCCTGGAATGCCATCCAGCCGAAGTTTGCTGCCATCGAGTCCAAGATGCTCAACGACATCCTCCCAGAGGTCTATGCCGTGGTGAAAAACACCGCACGTCGCCTTTGCGGTCAGGAACTCAATGTCTGTGACATGCCGCTGAAATGGAACATGGTTCACTTCGACGTGCAGCTCATCGGCGGGATCGCCCTGCATCGCGGCATGATCGCTGAAATGGCTACCGGTGAAGGAAAAACCCTCGTTGGCACCCTGCCCGTGACGTTGAATGCCCTCACCGGACGTGGTGTGCATGTCATCACGGTGAATGATTACCTCGCCCGCCGTGACTCCGAGTGGATGGGTTATCTCTACAAGTTTCTCGGCCTCACCGTCGGTTGCATTCAAAACGATCAACCCAGCCACTATCGTCGTGAGCAGTATCAGTGCGATATCACGTTTGGAACGAACAGCGAGTTCGGCTTTGACTACCTGCGTGACAACGGCATGGCCTCCAGCCGTGAGCAGCAGGTTCAGCGCGGCCATTACTTTGCTATCGTGGATGAGGTGGACAGCGTGCTCATTGACGAAGCCCGCACGCCTCTGATCATCAGCGGCCCTGTCGCCGGAGCTGACAGCACGCATCAATACGAGCGCTACAAGCCCCTCGTTGAGCAGCTCGTCCGTCGCCAAAACACGCTTTGCAATAGCCTCGTCGCCCAAGCCAAAGAAGACGCTGCCAAAGGCGACTTCGAAGCCGCCGGACGCAAGCTTTATCAAGTCAAACTGGGCCAACCCAAGAATCGCGGCCTCATGCGCTGCATGGAAGACCCTGACCTGCGCCGTGCCTTGGAAAAGGGCGAGCTCAAAATGTATGAGGACACGCAGAAGAAGGATCTCTTCGCCCTCAAAGAAGAACTCTACTACTTCATCGAAGAGCGCAGCCACGATGCCGACCTCAGTGAAATGGGCCGTAATTTCCTCAGCCCCGATGAACCAGATGCCTTCGTCCTGCCGGACCTTGCCAGCCTTTTCTCCGACATCGACGGTGACAAAAGCAGCACCGAGGCCCAAAAGATCGCCAAGAAAAACGAGCTTCAAGATCGTCTTTCCCATCAGGGACAACGCATCCACCAAATCAGCCAACTCCTCCGCGCCTATTGCCTCTACGAGAAAGACGTCGAGTACGTCGTGGAAGAAAACAAAGTCGTCATCGTCGATGCCCAAACAGGCCGTAAAATGTCCGGTCGCCGCTGGAGTGATGGACTGCATCAAGCGGTCGAAGCCAAAGAAGGCGTTCAAATCGATGCCGAGACCCAGACTCTGGCCACGATCACCATTCAAAACTACTTCCGCCTCTACCTGAAACTCGGCGGCATGACCGGCACGGCTGAAACCGACGCTTCCGAGTTCCATGACATCTATGGCCTGGACGTGCTCAGCATCCCGACCAATCAAAAGGTGAAGCGCATTGATCAAAACGACAGCATCTACAAAACGCGACGTGAGAAATACAACGCCGTGATCGCCATGATCCACGAGCGCCACGCCAAGGGCCAACCGCTCCTCGTCGGCACTGCCAGTGTGGATGCGTCAGAGACGGTCAGCCGCATGTTGAAGCTGCAAAAAATCCCGCACGCCGTGCTCAACGCCAAGTATCACCGCCAGGAGGCTGAAATCATCGCCCGTGCCGGACAGCGCGGTTCCGTGACAATTGCCACGAACATGGCGGGTCGTGGAACTGACATTAAGCTAGGCGAAGGCGTCGGCGAGCTTGGAGGTCTCATGGTTCTTGCCACCGAGCGTCATGAATCCCGTCGCGTGGACCGCCAGCTGCGTGGTCGCTGCGCTCGTCAGGGTGACCCAGGCGAAAGCAAATTCTTCCTCAGCTTTGAAGACGACCTCATGCGTAACTTCGGTGCCGCTGAGCGCATGACCAAAATCATGGAACGCTTCGGCATGGCTGAAGGGGAAGAGCTTCAGCACCCATGGCTCAACCGCAGCGTCGAGACTGCGCAAAAGCGTGTGGAACAGCGGAACTACACTGGCCGTAAACGCGTGCTGGAATATGACGACGTCATGAACCAGCAGCGTGAAGTCATCTACGAATGGCGTAACGACGTGCTGCAAAGCAACGACCCACGCATCCTCATCAATGAGGCTGTGGAAAAAGGTCTCAAAGAGCGCCTTGGCGAATTCCTTCCTTCCGAAAAAGGCAGCGATATTGATCCCGACTACGACAGCCTGCTTCAATGGGTGAACACCACCTTCCCCATCGGCCTGAAGGACTTCGATGATGAATTCAAAGCACTCGACTTTGCCGCCCAATCCACCTTCATCCAAGACAAAGTCCTGCGCGCCTATGACGTGAAAGTCGGCGGAGCCAATCCACAAGCACTGCAGGAGATCGAAAAGATGATTCTGCTCAACGCTATCGATCGCCTCTGGCAAGAGCATCTCTATGCCTTAGACGCCCTCAAGGAAGGCATCGGCCTGCGCAGTTACGGACAAAAAGATCCGCTCATTGAGTTCAAACAAGAGGCTTTCTCTATCTTTGCCGACCTCATGCGGAACATCAATGGAGAGGTCCTCAGCAACCTCTTCAAGAGCACCCAGCAGCTCGCCGCCTTTGAACAATTCCTGGCCCAACTCGCCATGATGCAGCAGGCTCCCGCCAATAACGTGCCGCCCCTGAAATCCAGTGACGAGCCCGAAAAGCCCAAGCCCCACAATCCTGGAAGCGACGGCCCAAAACTCATTCTTCCCAGCGCGATGGGACAAAAGAAACCCATAGCCAATGTCGGACGCAATGACCCCTGTCCGTGCGGAAGCGGCAAAAAATTCAAAGCCTGCTGCGGACGCCTCGCGTAACTCAGTCCTATGAGTGACAGCAATCTCCAATCAGCGCTGAACAATCCACAAAACCTCGGTGAAATGGCCGATGCCGACGCCGTCGGCACTGTCGGCTCTCCCGACTGTGGCGACATGGTGCGCATGTGGCTCAAATACAAGGAGAAGGACGGCAAAAAGGTCATCGACAAAGCCAGCTTTCAGTCCTTTGGCTGCCAGACCGCGATCGCAGTTGCCAGCCTCGCCACTGAGCTGATCCGGGGAAAGACCAAAGAAGAAGCCCTGCTCATGAGTGCGGAAGAACTCAGCGCCCCGCTGGGTCCACTGCCACCGATGAAAATTCATTGTGGTCAAATGGTCGAAGGCGCCCTCAAAGCCGCCCTGGAGGCCGAACAAGGCACCTCATCAGCCCCTATCGCAGCACCAACTCACCTCGGCCCTACTTTAGCCGACAGCTTGAATGCCGCCGGCAAGACTGCCGGTAAGATCAAGATCGTGTTGCAGACGAGTTAAGGAATGCGCCCTTTCGCCTTTGATTGCAGGCCAACGCTGCGCCTTAGTGTTGGCAGCATCCTTTTCTATGGCCCGCATTCAAAAAATCCCCACTGGCGAATTCAGCCCCTTTTACGGCTGTGCCATCATGTCCCTGGCCGCACTGACTTTTGGCGGCATCATCGCCTTCAGCGCTTACTCTCTGTTTTCTCAAGACAAAGCTATCGCCGTCTTTGCCAGCGACACGCCAATCAAACTGCCTCCCATCGAATTAACATCCGAGACACGAGCCGCTTTAGAAAAGAAGCTCACCGACTTCGCCAGCACAGCTAAGACAGGACAGCCGGCCGAACTCACGCTCAGCATTTCCGAACTGAATGCCCTGATCCTGATTGCCCCCGATACAGGCTACGGCACCTACACTGATCTCGTGCGTCTAGAGTCTTTTGATCCCAAAAAAAGCACGGTCAGCGGACAGGTCAGCCTGCCCATGAACAACGTGAAGTTTTGGGAAAACAAAAAGCGCTACCTCAATGGGCAAATCACCTTTCATCTCTACATCCATGCTGAGGGCATCGACGCCAAAGTCGTGGATGTGAAAGTGCCCGGTAAAGAAGTCGCCGAAGGCTTCATCACCGGCATGGAGATCTGGCCCTGGGTCGCCCCTTATCGCAAAGTCGAGCCCATAGGCACCTCGCTCAAAGCGATTCAGAAAGTAACGGTCATGGCTGATGCGGTCACCTTCAGCAACAAACCATGAGATAACAGCACCGGATGAAAGTCTGATTCAGCACGCACGTTGGTGAAGATCTCATGAATCGCCTTTCCTTCATTACCGCCGCTCTCCTCGCTCTAGCCAGCCTCTCATCGGCAGCGGATCCAGTAGCTAAAAAGCGTGTGCTCCTTCTCGGCGACTCCATTTCGATTGGCTACACCCCCTTGGTTCAAAAAAAGCTGGCTGACGAAATGATTGTCCTTCGGCCCATGGCGAAAAATGGCAGACCTGAAAACTGCAGTGGCACCACCGCAGGCGTGGCCTCCATCGACCGCTGGCTGCAGATCGACGGTGGCCAATGGGACATCATCCATTTCAACTGGGGCCTGCATGATCTCAAGCACATGCAAGCCGATGGTAAAACCACCTCCAGCCTCGCCACGGACCCACCGCAAGCCAGCGTAGAAGTCTATGAAAAGAACCTGCGTGAGATCGTCGGCAAACTGAAAGCCACAGGTGCCAAACTCGTCTTTGCTGCCACCACTCCCGTGCCTGCAGAGCCCATGAAAGTGTATCGTAACAACGCCGATGTCCTTCTGTACAATGAAGCCGCTGCCCGCGTGATGAAGGATCATCAAATCCCCATCAACGATCTCTACACCCTCGTGCAGCCACGCATGAAAGAGCTGCAAATTCAGCCAGCCAATGTTCACTTTGTTCCAGCCGGTTCAGAAGTCTTGGCTGAGGCTGTCGTTAGCGCCATTCGCAGCCAAAAGTAGATCGATTGATCGGATACTTCTGGTAGCAGAAAGTCAGGCAGAACTTGAAGAAGCCAACTTCTTCGTGTGTATAGTTCTTCCGTCATGAAAGCCTTCCTCTTCGCATTCGCTACGCTCTTCCTTGCCAACCTGACTCTCGCAGAGGTCGCTTCCCAGAAACCAGCGGAAACCAAAGAAGCCAACAAGCCCACGGAACCCGCCAAACCGGATCCTCTGGAGGCCATCAAAAACGAAACCGCCAAACTGACGGCTGAGCGGGAACGGATCACTGCCCAGATTGCCTTAGACCAGTCGAAGCTCGATGAAAAGCTAGCTCCGAGAAAGCGTGCGCTGGCAGAGATCCAGATTCAAATGGAAGAGATGAAAGCCAAGCTGGATCTAGCAGAAGCTGAGCGACACGCCAAGGATGATCCAGAAATGATGGAGCTGCGCCGCAAGAACGAGCGCCTCATGATGGAGTTCGCCATCGCCAAAAACGAGGTGGATACCGAAGGTTTTGCCATGCGCAAAGAAGAGAACACCGTGCGCCGCAAGACCACCGCTCTGACCATGCAGATGGAACTTCAGCAAAAAGAAGGGGAATCCAGAAGCTACGCTGTCGGCAAAGCACCCGCCTACCCTAAAGACCCGCTCATTGGCAAAAAGCTGGTGCTTTCGGATCGCACGATTCCCCTGAATGGCGTCATCACTGGCAAGACCGCAGATAGCATGGCGGATCGCATTTCCTACTTCAACAATCGTGACCCCGAAGCCCCCATCTTCATCGTGATCGACGACTGCCCCGGCGGCAGCGTCATGGCTGGTTACAAGATCCTCAAAGCCATGCATGGCTCCACCGCGCCCGTTTACACCGTCGTCAAATCCATGGCCGCCAGCATGGCCGCCTGCATCACCACCTTGTCCAAAAAATCTTTCGCCTATCCCAACGCCATCATCCTGCATCACCAGCTCAGTGTTGGGGTTATGGGAAACCTGACCCAGCATCGCGAAAATGTGCAGGAACTCGAAGAATGGTGGAGGCGCCTCGCCGACCCCGTTGCCGCTAAAATGGGCATCACGCGGGATGAATTCATCAAGCGCATGTATGCGGAATCCTCCACGGGCGACTGGAACGAATTTGCCGACGATGCCCAACAGCTCAAATGGGTGGATGTCATCGTTGAGGACATCGAAGAAACCGCGCTTTTGCGTGATCCCAACAGCCAGCCTCAACCAGCCACCGTCAGTCCTTCAAGAATCAATCCAGGCCCACCCTCAACCGACGTCGTGGAAGCTCAGGACGAGCGGGGTAAACCCATCTCTCTGCTGCCACGCCTTAATCCATTGGACGCGTATTGGCTCTACAATCCAGACAGCTATTACCGCATGCAGTAGCCTGCCACGGCGGTGCCTGCGGCCCATCGTCCGCGACCGAAACAAAAAACCCATCCGCGCCCTGAATAGGCGGGATGGGTTTCTAAGTCCTGACGCTTACCTCAGATTATTTGGCTAGATCAAAGCGATCCAGATTCATGACCTTGGTCCAGGCGGCAACGAAGTCGGAAACAAACTTGCCTTGGGCATCGCTGCTTCCATAAACTTCGGCGGTGGCGCGAAGCTGGGAGTTTGAGCCAAAGACAAGGTCCACGGAGGTCGCCATCCAAGTCATCGCGCCGCTGTCGCGGTCAGTGCCTTCGTAGAAGTGCTCACAGCGTGGCGAGACCTTCCATTCGTTCTCAATGCTGAGCAAGTTCACGAAGAAGTCGTTGGTGAGCGCACCACGATTCTGGGTGAGCACACCGAGGTCAGGATGACCCACGTTCGTGCCGAGCACTCGCATGCCGCCAATGAGCACGGTCATCTCGGGCACAGAGAGCGTCAGGAGTTGCGCGCGATCCACGAGATTCTCGGGTGCAGGGCGGTCGAGTTCGTGGCCGAGGTAGTTACGGAAGCCATCGTTCTTGGGTTCAAGCACGGCAAAGGATTCAACATCGGTTTGATCCTGCGTGGCGTCCACGCGACCTGGGCTAAAGGGCACCTTCACCTCCTGGCCAGCCTTCTTGGCGGCCGCTTCGATGGCAGCGTTGCCACCTAAGACGATCAAGTCCGCGAGTGAGACCTTCTTCTTGTCCGTATTGAACTCCGCTTGGATCTTCTCCAGTGCTGCGAGCACTTTAGCAAGCTGGGGCGGATTGTTGACTTCCCAGTCCTTCTGCGGAGCAAGGCGAATGCGGGCGCCGTTGGCACCCCCACGCTTGTCACTGCCACGGAAGGTCGAAGCGGAGGCCCATGCGGTGGAGACGAGTTCACCAGTGGACAAACCGGAGTCGAGGATTTTAGCCTTGAGTTGAGCAATGTCCTGCTCGTTCACCACTTCATGATTCACGGTTGGGAGCAGGTCCTGCCAAATCAGCACTTCCTTCGGCACTTCCGGGCCAAGGTAGCGGGCAAGAGGACCCATGTCGCGGTGCGTCAGCTTGAACCAAGCTTTGGCAAAGGCCTCCGCAAATTCAGCAGGGTTTTCCAGGAAACGCTTCGAGATCTTGTGGTAGCTCGGGTCTTCACGCAGAGCCATGTCCGTGGTGAACATGATCGGGGCATGCGTTTTGCCTGCAACATGGGCGTCTGGAACGAGGCCATTCCCCGCCCCGCCCTTCGGCGTCCACTGCTGGGCACCCGCAGGGCTTTTGGTCAGCTCCCACTCAAAGGCAAAGAGGTTGGTGAAGTAACCGTGCGACCAAGCGCTCGGCGTCGTTGTCCACGCACCTTCGAGACCACTGGTGATGGTGTCTTCGGCATTGCCTTTCCCGAACTTGTTTTTCCAACCCAAGCCCATCTCTTCCAGAGGCGCAGCTTCCGGCTCAGGGCCGACGTTCTTCGGATCTCCGGCACCGTGAGCTTTCCCAAAGGTGTGACCACCGGCGATGAGCGCGACGGTTTCCTCGTCGTTCATGGCCATGCGGGCAAAGGTCTCACGGATATCCTTGGCAGCCGCCAGCGGGTCGGGTTTACCGTTAGGACCTTCAGGATTGACATAAATCAGGCCCATCTGCACGGCGGCAAGCGGCTTGTCTAGCTGGCGCTCGTCCTTGTAGCGTTTGTCGCCCAGCCAGGTGCTTTCAGGTCCCCAGTAGATGTCTTCCTGCGGCTCCCAAACATCGGCACGGCCACCGGCAAAACCAAAGGTCTTGAAGCCCATGGATTCGAGCGCCACGTTGCCGGTAAGGATCATCAAATCCGCCCAGGAGATCTTGTGGCCATACTTTTGTTTGAGGGGCCAGAGCAGACGGCGCGCCTTGTCTAGATTGCCATTGTCTGGCCAGCTGTTCAGCGGGGCGAAACGCTGCGTGCCGTATCCGGCGCCGCCACGACCATCGCTGGTGCGATAGGTTCCAGCGCTATGCCAGGCCATGCGAATCATGAAGGGGCCGTAGTGGCCAAAGTCGGCTGGCCACCATTTCTGGGACGTGGTCAGAAGCTCGCTCAAGTCTTTCTTCAAGGCCGCAAGATCAAGCTTCTTGAACTCGTCAGCATAATTAAAAGCCTCCCCCATTGGGTTCCCTTTGGGCGAGTTTTGATGAAGGATTTTGAGGTTCAACTGGTTGGGCCACCAATCGCTGTTGGTCATGGCTCCGGCGGCCGTGTGACGGGTAGAGCTGGCGGCTTCGCCCATCACTGGGCATTTACTGATGTCATTCATGGGTTTCTTTGATTTAGCTTGAGTTGGATTGTCTTGTGCCGATGCCCAGACTACTGGAGTCAGCACCAGTGTGGTCATCATAGCCTTAAATTTGAATCGTTTCATGGCTTCAGTTGGGTTAATTTCTGGTTTGCGGGCCACAAGTGAAGACAAGCGGCAGAATCTCATGCCGGATGATCGCTTTTGCATCCAATGCATTATCTGAATGCTTGCGATGCATCCAGCGCATTGCTAAGGACTGGAATGCGCCATGAACTGAATCTCCACCTGCTCGAACAATTCGTCGCTCTGGCTCGGACCAAAAACTTCACACGCGCGGCGGAGGAACTGAATTTATCTCAGTCCGCCCTGAGCCGAGCCATCCAAAAGCTCGAAGACCAGCTTGGCCAGCCGCTCTTTGAGCGCAAACCGCGTGAGGTGATGCTCACCGATCACGGCGAACTCCTGTTCGAACGCGCCCAGCAGATCCTCAAACTCATGCAAGACATGTTTTCCGAACTTTCGGAGGCTGGTCGTCGCGGCCGCATCCGACTCGGGGCCATTCCCACCATTGCCCCTTACCTGCTGCCCCGGCTTTTGAGCAGCTTTTCCAAAGCCCATCCAGAGATCTCCGTCATCGTGCAGGAAGACACGACCGAGAACTTGATCAAACGCTGCAGCCACGGTGAGATTGATCTGGCCATCCTCGCTCTGCCCATCCTTGCCAAACAGTTACAGATCGAGGCCCTCTTTGATGAAGAACTGCTGCTCGTGCTCCCCGTAGGACATCCGCTGGCCGCAGCGAAGGCGGTCGCCATTGACGCTGTGGAAGGCTTCCCGTTTGTCATGCTCAGCGAGGCGCATTGCCTATCGGACAACATCGCCAGCTTTTGCCGCCGAAAATCCGTGCAACCCGTCACCGTCGAGCGGACAAGCCAGCTTACCACCTTGCAGGAACTCGTCACTCTGAACCATGGCGTCTCAATCGTTCCCGAAATGGCACGCAAAACCGACACCAGTGACCGCCGTGTTTACCGCTCTTTCAGTGGTGAAAAGCCCGTCCGCACCGTGGCCATGATGTGGAATCCGGATCGCTTCAAAAGCCAAGCCGTGAAAGCCCTCATGCAGCACTTGCGCCTACTTGGGACGACTCAGGAACTGGGTTAACCCAATAATGTCTAAAATGTTGGTTGTGCCAAGACCTGATTTCGTTTGAATCTAACAAAGAAGCACGTCCTTCAAGTAGTTCCAATCCGCATATGAAATCAAAATCCTCCCTTCCCGTTTCCCTTCAACCGCTGCCCTTAGCGGCTTACCTAACGGGTGCTGTCGGCAGCACCTTCCTCATCAGCGCTCCTCAAGCCGAGGCCGCTGTCACCTCCGTCACCTTTGGCTTCGGCTCGGTGTTGGATAGTAGCGATAGTTTTAATGACTCCCCAACGACTCCTGACCTAGGCATTTTAGTTGGGCTGGGCGGGGTGGGCGGTTCTATTATTCGTGTTGGGTCATTTAATTCATCATACGGTGTTGTTTATCATAACCTTTCGGCGAGTATTTATGCTGGAATCCCAAGATTCTTTGCTTCCGGTACCGTCATCGGTGCTGACTCCAATGGGGGCTATGGAG